>CABZSV010000057.1 GCA_902528575.1 uncultured Pelagibacteraceae bacterium | reverse complement strand
TTGTGAGACTTAGGGATAATAAAATTACTGTAAGACCAATTGCAGGTACAAGACCACGTGGTAAAACTAAAAAAGAAGATCTATTTTATGAAAAAGATCTTCTTAAAGATAAAAAAGAACTTTCAGAGCATTTGATGTTACTCGATTTGGGTAGAAACGATGCTGGTAAAGTCTCAAAGATAAATTCAGTAAAAGTTACAGAAAGCTTCATTATTGAGAGATATTCTCATGTAATGCATATAGTTTCAAATGTGGTTGGCGAATATAATAAAAAATTTACAAAATTTAAATCACTCTTAGCTGGTTTTCCAGCAGGTACTGTTTCTGGAGCTCCAAAAATTAGAGCTATGGAAATTATAGATGAATTAGAAACAACAAAAAGAAAAGTTTATGCAGGTGGAATTGGATATTTCGCTGCAAATGGAGAATTTGATACATGCATAGCCTTAAGAACCGCAGTTGCTAAAAATAAAAAATTTTATGTACAAGCAGGTGCAGGTATAGTTGCAGATAGTAAACCTAAAAATGAATACGAGGAAACAGTTAATAAAGCGAAAGCTTTAATTAATGCTTTAAGATGATGAAAGTATTGTTAATAGATAATTACGATAGTTTTACTTTTAATTTGTATCACTACATCTCCTCATTAAAAGTTAAAGTTGATGTAGTTAGAAATGATAAAATTAATTCTAAAGAAATTATTAAAAAGAAATATGATAAAATTGTTATTTCACCAGGACCAGGAAACCCAAGTCAATCTGGCAATTGTATTAAAATATTGAAATCATTATACAAAGAATTACCTTTTCTAGGAGTATGTTTGGGTCATCAGATAATTGGACAAGTTTTTGGATCAAAAATTGTTCAAGCAAGAAAGTTAATGCACGGCAAAACAAGTAAAATCAAATCCAAAAAAATCGGTATTTTAAAAAACCTCCCAAATACATTTGAAGCTACTAGATACCATAGTTTAGTAATTGATAAAAAAACTTTATCAAAAGAGCTAGATATTACAGCAGAGACTGAAGATGGTATTATAATGGGAGTTCAACATAACAAATTTGATATTCATGGTGTACAATTCCATCCTGAAAGTATTAAAACTAAGTTTGGAATGAAAATTCTTAAAAACTTTATTAATAATTAAATTTATGAAACAAATTTTAGAAAAACTTAAAAATAAACAAGATTTAACTTTTCAAGAAAGTAAAATTGCTTTTGAAATATTAATGACTGGAAAAGCCAGCGAGGATGAAATTTTTAACTTTTTAACTTTACTATCTGAAAAAGGTGAAGTTTCAGATGAAATAGCAGGTGGAGTTTTTGTCCTTAGAGAAAAGTCAAAAAGAGTAAATGTAAGTGATTGTATTGATACTTGTGGTACTGGGGGTGATGGTATGAATACACTTAACATTTCAACTGCTTCTGCCCTACTTTTAGCTAGCATGGGTACAAAAGTTGCTAAACATGGCAATAAAGCTGTTTCTTCAAAATGTGGGTCTGGTGATGTTTTAGAAGCTCTTAAAATTAAAATTGATTTAGAACCTGGGGATATTGAAAAAGAAATTAATACCAATAATTTTGGTTTTATGTTTGCACCAAATTATCATAGTGCAATGAAATTTGTAGGATCTGTAAGAAAGAAAATTGGAAAAAGAACTATTTTTAATATGATTGGTCCGTTAAGTAATCCAGCTCTTGTAGAGAGACAAGTTGTAGGCGTTTTTGATAAAAAATTATTAAAAATTTTTGCAGAAGGATTTAAAAATTTAAATTTGAAATTTGCTTGGATAGTGAATAGTGAGGATGGGTTAGACGAAATATCTCCATATGCAATCACTAATGTTATTCAGTTAAAAGATGGTCAAATATCTGAAATAAAAATAGACCCAAATGCTTTAGGGGTTAATGCAAATAATTTTAAAAACTTAGTAGGTGATGATGCAAAATTCAATGCTAATAAGATGATTGAAATATTTAAAGGTGAAGATAATGATTTTTCAAAAGCAGTTTGTTTAAATGCTGCAGCAGGTTTAATTGTTGGAGAAAAATTTTCTGACTTTTCTGAGGCTTATAA
>CABZSV010000056.1 GCA_902528575.1 uncultured Pelagibacteraceae bacterium | reverse complement strand
AGCTGTACCTGCAAACACAAGGACTAAATCAGGATAAGCAATTGCAGCTGCAAGAGATGAATTTTTTGTCAAATTTAAATATTGATTTGTAGTTGGTGGAATTATAATTCTTAACGCTTGTGGCATCACAACTAGTTTTAATACTTGATTTGGAGTTAATCCTATAGAAGCAGCAGCTTCTTTTTGACCTTTACTAACACCTTGAACACCTGCTCTAACACATTCAGCAATAAAAGTTGCTGTATACAATGATAAAGCTAATGCCAGAGATATTAATTCAGGCGGCAACTTAATTCCTCCTTCATAAGTGAAACCAGATTGGGATAATTGTTTAATCACAGGTACTTCAACTGAAGCATCGACACCACCAAATAAAAAACTTAATAAAGGTAAAATTATTAATAGTCCTATTGAAATTGACAAAACTGGTGTTTGAATACCTTCGTTCTCTTGTTTTTTTCTTGCATAAATTCTAATGAAAATAATTGAAATTATTGCAGCAATTATTGAATAAATAAAAATATCTAAATTATTCCAAACAAAAGCAGGAACAAAAAAACCTTTTATTGTTAGAAAGAAAACCCCAAACATAGGCTCAGTATCTTGAGGCAATGGTAATGCTCTTAAAGCGGCAAAATACCAAAAAAATATTTGTAATAATAAAGGAATATTTCTAAAAAATTCTACGTAAACTGCAGCGGTTCTATTTATTAGATAGTTGTTTGATAATCTTGCAATTCCAACAATCACTCCAATAATAGTTGCAAATATAATTCCTATAACTGAAACTAAAATAGTATTTAATAAACCAACTAGATATGCTCTAAAATATGAATGAGAACCATCAAATTCAATTAATGAAAATTGTACATCAAAAGAGGACTCTTGAGATAAAAAGCCGTACCCAAAAGTAATTCCTCTATTCTCCATATTAACTTGAGCGTTATAGGAAAAAAATCCGAATATTAGAATTACAACTAGAAGTGTAAGTAATTGGGGTAATATTTTTTTAATATTCACAATAATTAAAGACTTATAAAAAAAAGGGCTAGAAAAATCTAGCCCTTTTTAAGTTTTATTTAAAGATATAAATTATCTTGCTGGTGGTACATAAAGTATTCCACCTTTAGTCCATAATTCATTTGGACCTCTGTCAGGTAGAATTCCAGTGTCAGCAATATTTCTTTTGTAGCTTTCACCGTAGTTACCAACTTGTTTGATAATTCTTAAACTCCAGTCATTATCTAAACCTAAAGCAGCTCCTAATTCACCTTCAGCACCAACTAATCTTTTTACAGCTGGATTGTCTGAAGTTTTCATAGAGTCTGCATTAGCAGAAGTAACACCATACTCTTCAGCTTCAATCATAGTGTTAAGAGACCATCTTACGATATCTTCCCATACAGAATCACCTTGTCTAACAACAGGGCCTAAAGGCTCTTTTGAAATAGTTTCAGGTAAAACTATGTGGTCATCTGGAGAACTCAATTTAATTCTTTGAGCAGCTAAACCAGATTTATCAGTTGTATATGTATCACATCTTCCAGCATCATACGCAGCAACAACTTCGTCAGCTTTTTCGAAAGTTACTGGCTCATAAGAAATTCCTTTTGAATTAAAGAAGTCTCTCATATTAAGCTCAGTTGTTGTTCCTAAGTTTGTACATGCAGAAATACCGTTTTTGAAATCATTCACAGATGAATATCCAGAATTTTTTCTAACCATAAAACCTTGACCATCATAGAAGTTTACTCCTACGAAAGTAAGTCCGATGTCAGCATCCCTAGAAAGAGTCCAAGTTGTGTTTCTTGATAAGATATCAATCTCATTAGAAGTTAAAGCTGTAAATCTTTCTTTAGCACTTAATGGTGTAAACTTAACTTTGTTTGCATCACCTAGTACTGCAGCAGCTACCGCTCTACATACATCAACGTCAACACCAGTCCAATTTCCTGCAGCATCAGCATTAGAAAATCCTGGAAGACCTTGAGATACTCCACATCTTACAAAACCCTTCTTTTGAGTGTTTTTAAGTGTTTTAGATTTTTTAGCAGCCATAGTTTCTGTTGTAAAAGTAAACAACACCGCAACCATAGCAACTAAAGAAGTTAATTGTTTTAAGTATTTAAACATTATTCTTCCTTTTAGTTATTTTTATTTGTTAACAAATAATTCAAAATTACTTTTGAATATCC
>CABZSV010000055.1 GCA_902528575.1 uncultured Pelagibacteraceae bacterium | reverse complement strand
CAAAAATAATCCTAAAATAGAACTCTGAATTCCTGGAGCAATGAAAAATAAAGAATTCACTCCTAAATACCAACGTTGATAAATTGGTACACTTTTTAAACAATACCCAGAAAAACTTATTCCTATTAATCCTATTCCTATCATCGCAGAGATTAAGGTCTGAATAAAAATATATATATCAAAACCTTGGGCTACCAATAATAAAGATGGTGAATAAACAAAAACGAATGGAACTAATGCTTTGGCAATACCCAACCTGAATGCTGTGTTTCCTGTTTTAAAGGGATTAGAACCTGCTATTCCTGCAGCAGCATAAGCTGCAAGAGCTACTGGAGGAGTTATATCTGCCAAAACACCATAATAAAAAACAAAGAAATGAGAAACAATCGGTTCAATATTTAGTTGTGTTAATGCTGGTGCCGCGACAGCAACTAAAATTATATAAGTTGCAGTTGTTGGAACACCAGTACCCATAAAAATACATGAAAACGCAATTAATAGTAATGAAAAGAAAAGTGTCAAATCTTCAATCGTAAACAAATCAAATGGAATAAAATTTAGAAAAAAACTTCCTATGTCACCTGCTGTTTGAATTACAACATATCCTAATCGAAATCCAACACCTGTTAGTGTTACAACACCAACTATAATTCCGATTGCTGCAGCTGCGGCTCCAACAGCTAAAGTATTTTTTGCTCCTTGCGATAAACAGTGAACGAGATCCTTAATTGTAAGTCTATTTGTTTTTTTTACAAAACCAATTAATACGCATGCTATAATTGAAATTACTGCAGCATAGTCAGGTGTACGACCAATCAAAATTAAATAAACTAAAAGTATTAATGGTGCTAAGGATAACCAGTTATCTTTAACTACTGATAAAAATTTTGGTACTTCTTCATCTGTTAACCCTCTGAGGCCTAGCTTTTTAGCTTCAAGGTGAACCATTATAAATATGCCAAAATAATGAAGTAAAGCAGGAATAAGCGCTGCTGCCAAAATATCTCTAAGTGGAACTTCTAAATATTCTACCATTATAAATGCTGCAGCTCCGAGTATTGGAGGTGTAATTTGACCACCTGTAGAAGCTGTTGCTTCTACAGCTCCAGAAAAATATGGTGGATAGCCAACTTTTTTCATTGCTGGAATTGTTAAAGACCCAGTCGTAACAGTATTAGCGATAGATGAACCAGAAATAGTTCCTAAAAAGGCTGATGAAAAAATTGCAACTTTTGCTGGACCTCCAGAATATTTTCCCGCTATAACCATTGCTAAATCAATAAAAAGCTGGCCCAATCCGATTCTTGTTGCAAGCACACCAAATAATATAAATAAAAAAACATATTGAGCCATAACCCCGACAGCAATTCCATAGATTCCTTGATTAGTGAGATAAATATGATTTACAAAACCAACCCAACTAGCGCCTCCATGTTTTAAAGCACCAGGAAAATAAGGTCCAAAAATAGCAAACAAAATAAAGAGCACACATATAAAAGGTAAAGTAAAACCAATTGATCTTCTTGCAGCCTCTAAAGTTAATACTATCAAGAAAGATCCCATTATAATGTCTATATTTTCAGGATTACCAACCCTCGGAGCTAAAACCTCTGGAGGTAGTAAAGGTAAATATAAGGCTGAGATAACTACTAAAATTGAAAGAATTATATCAATAAAAGGTGTGTTAAAATTTTTTTTACTATAATCAATTTTTTTCCAACTATAAAAAATAAAAACTAAACCTACAACGAAAGAGATGTGTATTCCTCTATGCAAAATTTCTCTAATTGTACCAAAACCAGAAGCATAGAAATGATAAACAGACATTAATGCTAAAACTAAAAAAGCAAAAGATTTTAAAAAATATTTTAATTCCCTCTCATTAGTTTTAACCTCATATTTTTTTTGTAAGTCAGAGATTTGTTTTGATGAAATATTAAACTTCGACATAAAAAAAGCCCTAGATCTAAAAGGATCTAGGGCAATATATTTTAATTATTATTTGATAAGTCCCGCTTCTTTATAGAACTTTTCTGCACCAGGATGTAATGGTACACCTACTCCTGAAAGCGCTGTATCAGGTGTAATTGTTTTTCCTTTAGCGTGCCCTACATCCATTAGCTTTCTGGACTCCTTATTCCACAAAGCTTTTGTTATTTTATAAATTAAGTCAGTGTCTTCTTTTGCTGAAGTAAACCATTGAGCACCAACAGCTACAGTATTAACTGCGTCAACACCTTCATAAGTTCC
>CABZSV010000054.1 GCA_902528575.1 uncultured Pelagibacteraceae bacterium | reverse complement strand
CTGGGAGTATAGTAATGCATTGTCCGAAGAGGCAATTGGTGAAATAGTTAAAGCTGACATTCCTGATGTCAGCAAACATAATCTTAATTATGATGGAACAAGAGCAATAGATGGTGGAGCTGCAGAATTTAGACAAGGTATAGCTTCAGGCGGACAAGCGATAAAGTTTAGATGTTTTATTAATAAAGAAAACTCATCTCAATTTCCAAATTTAGTAAAATTTATAAATGAACTTCAATCTAAAGAAACATATGAAACAATTTCTAAAATGATAAATAAAGATTTATCTAATTCCTATGTCAGGGTCGAGGTTATATGTGACCGAGAGGGGTTTTGGTTAAAACCTCATTGCGATATAAAAGAAAAACTTATGTCAGGCTTAATATTTGTTAATAAAACAAATGAGTCTGAAGATTTAGGAACTGATTTTTATAATGAAAAACTAGAAAAGGTTAAGACACTTCCTTACAAACATAACTATGGTTATCTTTTTACCAGCGGACCAAACACATGGCATGGTATGGAGAAGAAAAAGATTGTTAAAGAAAGACGATGTATTCAAGTAAATTATGTTACCTTTGAAACTGATTGGAAAGTTAATTCTTAAGGTCCTGAAGAGAAGTCACTTCTAATTTTTTTGTTTTTAGCGATCTAATTGCCTCTAAACATGCTTGAGCAGTAGACATATTAGTACAATAAGGAACTTTATTTTTTAGTGTTGCTCTTCTTAAAGCTATTGCATCGCTTAATCTATGTTCACTATTTCCACCTCCAGTATTTATTACTAACGCAATTTTTTTAGATTCTAAAACATCTACTATGTGAGGCGTACCAGTGCTTACTTTATTTATAATTTTACATTTCATCCCATGTTTTCGAATATATTCTGCAGTTCCTCTAGTTGCACATAATGTAAACTTAAGTTTAAGAAGTTCTTTAGCTAAATCTATTCCTTCATCTTTGTGACTATCTTTTAGAGATATAAAAGCTAATCCTTGTTTTGGTAATGAGTTAGCTGCTGCGATTTGACTTTTGGCAAAAGCCATTCCAAAACTTTTATCAAATCCCATAACTTCTCCTGTTGACTTCATCTCAGGCCCTAACAATAAGTCACTGTTGGGAAATTTATTAAATGGAAATACAGCTTCTTTAACTGCGTACATACCTTTGGATTTATCTTTTAGATTAAACTTAGATAACTTTTCACCAGCCATTACTCTTGATGCAATTTGAGCTAGGGGCAATCCTTTTGCTTTTGACACAAAAGGTACTGTTCGACTTGCTCTAGGATTTACTTCAATCACATAAATTTCATCTTTTTTAATTGCAAACTGTATATTCATGAAACCTTTTACATTTAAAGCTATAGCTAATTTTTTAGTTTGGTTTTCTATTTCTTTAAGAAGATAAGGTTTAATTGATACAGGGGGTAGGCTACACGCTGAATCTCCTGAGTGAATTCCAGCTTCTTCGATATGTTGCATAATCCCTGCAACATGAACCTGTTTTCCATCTGATATGGCATCCACATCTACTTCCATTGCATGATCGATAAATTTATCAATCAAAATTGGATTTTCTTCTGCAGCTTTAAAAGCTTCTTGAACAAATTTTTTAAGCTGATTTTTTCCATGAACAATTTCCATTGCTCTTCCACCCAAAACATAAGATGGCCTCACCATTAATGGTAATCCTATTTTTTCTGCAATTTTTATTGCCTGATTAAATGTCTTTGCAATCCCACTTTCTGCTTGTTTTAGTTTTAATTTATTTAATAAATTTCTAAATCTATCTCTATCCTCTGCTAAATCTATAGAAGTATATTGAGTTCCTAAAATTGGAAGCTTGTTATCGTGTAAAAATTTAGCAAGTTTAATTGGAGTTTGGCCTCCGAACTGAGCTATTACTCCTATCAGATTTCCTTTTTCTAGTTCTTTTTTAATTATGTTAAAAACATATTCTTCTTTTAAAGGTTCAAAGTATAATCGATCACTTGTATCATAGTCTGTTGATACTGTTTCAGGGTTACAATTAACCATAATAGTCTCAAAACCTGCGTCTTTTAATGAAAAACTTGCCTGACAACAGCAATAATCAAACTCAATTCCTTGACCAATTCTATTTGGTCCTCCTCCAAGAATAATTATTTTTTTCTTATTAGATGGATCTGCTTCACATTCTGAGTTAATTGAAAAGTTTCTTTGATATGTTGAATACATATAAGGCGTAAAAGATTTGAATTCAGCTGCGCAAGTATCTACTTTTTTATAAACTGGAAGTATTTTAAGCGCTGATCTTTTTCTTCTAACAATTTCTTCAGACGTTTTAGTTAATTCCGAAAGTTTTTTATCTGAAAATCCTATTGATTTTATCCTATTAAATTCTGCAAAATTCATAGGAAGTCCTTTAGTTTTTATTTGTGTTTCACAATCGACTATCT
>CABZSV010000053.1 GCA_902528575.1 uncultured Pelagibacteraceae bacterium | reverse complement strand
AAGGAATTAGCAAATAGTGGTAAATACGATAACGTTGTTTTTCACAGAGTTATTGATGGATTTATGGCTCAAACAGGTGATGTAAAATTTGGAAATTCAGAATCAAAAGATTTTGATCTTAGAAGAGCTGGAATGGGTGGATCAGATTTTCCTGACTTAAAGCAAGAATTCAATAGTCTACCACATGATAGAGGAAGTTTATCAATGGCGAGAGCTCAAGATCCAGACAGTGCAAATAGTCAATTTTTTATTTGTTTTCAGCCAGCACCTTTTTTAGATCGTCAATATACAGTTTTTGGAAAAGTGATCGAGGGAATGGAATTTGTTGATAAAATAAAAAGAGGCGATCAAAACAATAACGGCGCTGTAACTGATCCAGATAAGATTATTAGTTTCAAATCTCAATAATTTTATTAATGGCATTAAAAAAATTTGCCTTTAACGTTTTAAAAAAAGATAAATTTGCAAGGTGTGGTTTAATCGAGACGCATCGTGGTAATATACAAACACCAGCTTTTATGCCTGTAGGAACACAGGCAACTGTAAAAGCTTGCACAATAGATGATATTAAGAAAACAGGTTCTGAAATAATACTTTCAAATACTTACCATCTAATGATACGCCCTGGTGTTGAAAGAATTGAATCTGCTGGTGGACTTCATAATTTTATGAATTGTGATTTACCTATATTAACTGACTCTGGTGGTTTTCAAGTAATGTCTCTCTCAAAATTGAATAAAATTGATAGAGAGAAGGGAGCAATTTTTAATTCTCATGTTGATGGAAAGAAATTTTATTTAAGTCCAGAGGAAAGCATAAGAATACAATTGGGCTTAAATTCTGACATAGTAATGATAATGGATGAGTGTCCTAAAAAAACTAATGATTATGATTTTATAAAAAAATCAATGGATCTCTCGCTTTATTGGGCTGGTAGATCTAAAATAGCATTCGGTGATAATCCTCATAAAGCTTTGTTTGGGATTGTTCAAGGAGGTCTTTTTAAAGATTTAAGATTACAATCTCTTCAAGAACTTATTAAAATTGGTTTTGATGGTTATGCAGTAGGAGGATTGGCTGTAGGGGAGTCACAAAATGAAATGTTTAATGTTTTAGATGATATAAAGGAATATTTACCTATTGAAAAGCCACACTATTTAATGGGTGTTGGAACACCATCTGATATTTTAGGTGCTGTAAAAAGAGGTATAGATATGTTTGATTGTGTTTTGCCAACAAGATCAGGACGAACAGGTTTAGCATTCACATGGAATGGAAGAATAAATATTAAAAATAGTAAGTACCAAAATGATAATACCCCACTTGATCCTAGTTGTGAAAATTTTAACTTAAACAAATATTCAAAAAATTATCTAAATCATTTATTTAATACTAATGAAATATTAGCTTCAATGTTATTGACGCTTCATAATATTAATTTTTATCAAGAATTAATGTCTGAGATTAGAAAAAGTATCAATTCGGGCACATTTGATGATTTTCACAATAAATACATAGATAAGTTGTAGTTATAGCGACTGTGCCATTTTGTATGAATAATCATATCAAATTCCTTAATTTAACAACCTTAATTGATTAAAACTTTTAAATTCAACGAATTGAAAAATAAAAATTTATCTGTATACACACATTATTCATTTAGAAAAAATGAATCAATTTTTGGGCCGTTAGCTCAGTTGGTAGAGCAATTCCCTTTTAAGGAATGGGTCGATGGTTCGAGTCCATCACGGCTCACCATCAATTTTGATTTTAGGTCAAATTGATTGGTGGATAATCTAAAATTACCTCATTCATCCATTCATTTAATTGCTTAATACGAGTATCAGAAGAAGGATGGGTGCTCATAAATTCTGGTGGTTCTTTACCTTTATTTGCTTCTTTCATTCTTTCCCAGATTTTTACTGTCTCTCTAATATCATAACCTGATAAAGAAGAAAAAATCATACCTAGATAATCAGCTTCGCTCTCCTGTTTTCTATTAAATGGATTCATTATTCCTAGTTGAGCTAGTAAACCAACAGTATCCATTCCAGTTGTTCTATTAATATCTGATAATACTCCACCACTAGCTATATCAATTATTCTTGCTCCTGTATTTAGCAAAACTCCTCGACTTGCCCTTTCTACAGAATGTTTAGCTACTGCATGAGCAACCTCATGACCCATAATTGCTGCTAAACCATTTTTATTTTTTGTTACATCAAGTATACCTGTATAAACAGCAATTTTACCTCCAGGCATGCACCATGCATTTCGAATTTTTTTATTTTCAATTAAAATATATTCCCAATCAAAATTTGCTGTTGGGTCATTTAAATTTGCTCTATAAAAATATTCGCTAATCGAATCTTCCATTCTTTTTCCAATATCTTTGATTTCATTTAATGTTTTTGTATCATTACTCATCTTTTCTTTTTGTTTGACTTTTTCATAAATTTGCGCAGCTTGAGCATTTAATTTT
>CABZSV010000052.1 GCA_902528575.1 uncultured Pelagibacteraceae bacterium | reverse complement strand
AATGTTGTTATTGGTTTTGGAATTACAGAAAAAACTATTAAATCCCTTAAAAAAGCTGATGGTTTGGTTGTTGGAAGTGCAATTTGTAAGGAAATTTCTAAATCAATTGAAAAGAGACAAAATGCGGTCACAAATGTTACTAATATTGTTAAAAGATTAAAAAATAAAATTCTATGAACTGGATAACAAAAATTATTAAAGCAGGTGAAAAAATTAAAACTGCTATACGTGAAAGAGCTACAAAAGAAGATATTGCAAAAAGTGATTGGACATCATGTTGTAAAGGTCCAATTTTAAAAAAAGATTTAGAGGAAAACTTATGGGTATGTCCAGATTGTAATCGTCATCATAGAATAAAACCACATCAAAGGTTTGATATTTTGTTTGGAAAAAATAATTATGAGATTTTCAAAACTCCAATACCTAAAGACGATCCACTAAATTGGACAGATTCTAAACCTTACAAAGAAAGATTGAAGAGTGCTCGAAAAAAAACAGGATTAGAATGTGGAATGATGGTTGTGAGTGGATCAATTGACAATATTAAAATTACTGCTGTAGCATCTGACTTTGAATTTTTAGGAGCATCAATGGCTGCCGCAGAAGGTGAGGCTTTTTTATATGGAATACAACATGCCATAGAAAATCAAACACCATTTGTGTGTTTTAGCTCAGGTGGGGGAATGAGAATGATGGAAAGTTTAATTTCCTTATCTCAAATGACTAGAACAACTTTAGCAATAAATGAACTCAAAAAAAATAACCTTCCATATATTGTTGTTTTAACCGATCCTACTGCAGGAGGTATTACAGCTTCGTATGCGATGTTGGGTGATCTTCAAATTGCTGAGTCCGATCATTGTTTAATTTCTTTCGCGGGTGCTCGTGTAATAAAAGCAACTATTAAAGAAGACCTACCCGAGGGTTTTCAAAAAAGCCGTTACGTCCAGAAAAGTGGATTTGTAGATTTAATAGTAGATAGAAAAGATCTTGCCGCTAAAATTGGAACCTTATTATCAATATTGTTAAAGAAAAATTCTGCTATAAGTTCTGAACAAAATGAAACTTCAGAAAATCCTCAATCGCTTACTAGAGAAGCATCCTAAAGAAAAAATAGATCTTGGTTTAGATCGTATTAAAGAACTCTGTAAAAAGTTAGGTAATCCTCAAGACAAAATCAAAGCCATATCAGTGGTGGGCTCAAATGGAAAAAATAGTACAATCAATGCAAAATTTGCTATTTTGAAAGAAGCTAATTTAAATTGTAATGTTTATACAAGTCCTCATATTTTAAAAATAAATGAACGATTTGTATTCAATAATGAAGAATTAGGCGATAATGAATTAGCTGACTTATTTGAAGAAGTAGAAAAAATTAATGATAATGAGCCCATTACATTTTTTGAAATATTAACAGCTTGTTATTTTTATAAAGCTGCTGAATACCCAGATAATATTAATCTTGTAGAAGCTGGCTTATTTCACCGATTTGATGCAACTAATATACTAAAAGAAAACCTGGCTAGTGTTGTTTGTTCATGTTCAATTGATCACACAGATTGGCTACCAAAAAATGAAAGGACAATTGAAAAGATTATTTTTGAAAAAACATCTACACTTTTAAATTCAAATATTATTGTGGCTAAACAAAGCACTAAAGAGACTATGGATTGTATTAAAAAAACTATCTCTCAAAACAAATCTAATAAAGTATTTTTTAATGATGATTTTAGTTACTCAATTAATAAAAATGATTTCATCTACTATGAAGATAAATTTGGTGGATTAAAACTTCCAATGCCTAATGTGCTTGGTCAATATCAATTAGAAAATATCTCAACTGCAATAGCAACCTTAAGAACTTTAGATATTGGTATTAAGGATGAACATATTCAACGAGGTATTAAAAAAATATCTAGCTTAGCAAGACTTCAGGAAATTAAATCTGGTAAATTAAAAGAATTAGTTAAAAATAATAGATTTATAGTGGATGGAAGCCATAACGAAGGTGGTGCTAAAGCATTAAATGAATATCTTAAAAGCTTAGATTGTAACAAGCATGTTATAATTGGTATGATGGCAAATAAGGAACATGAAAAATACATCAGTTACTTTAAAGATATTTCTTCCATAACTACTATAGATTTAAAAACTCAACCAAATTCAATTAGTGGTAAAGATTTGAAAGAGAAATTTAAGAGTATGCCCAATGTTAAATATAAACCAGATATCAAGCAAGCAATTAAATCAATTGATTTAAAAGAAGGTGATCTTTTATTAATTACAGGATCTTTGTATGGGGCTGCTGAAGTGTTAAATTTAAATTAAAGGTTCTTGTCTAAAAATTCTTTAACCTTCGCTTCCCCTGGATTACCTACCATCCTATCAATTTCTACACCCTTCTTCATAATCGTAGTGGTTGGCACTCCCCGGACTCCAATACTGGATGCAAAATTAATAGCTCCTTCTTCAACATCTCCTCTATAAAAAGTGGCTCTATCTTTG
>CABZSV010000051.1 GCA_902528575.1 uncultured Pelagibacteraceae bacterium | reverse complement strand
TATTTGCATTTTTTATTTCTAATGTTGTTTACGCAGATATTAAGTTTTGGACTACAGAAGTTCAGCCTGCCCGAATGGCTAAGCAAGAGGAAATGGCTAAAGCTTTTGAAGCTAAAACAGGTATTAAAGTAGATGTGATCCCAGTTGAAGAAAAAGATTTGGGAACTAGAGCTACAGCTGCTGCAGCAGCAGGTGACTTACCGGATGTGATCTATCATACTTTGCAATATGTATTACCATGGGCTGAGGCAGGAATTTTAGATGTAGATGCCAATAATGATGTTGTTAAAGAATTAGGTAAAGATACATTTGCACCAGGCGCACTTAACATGGCAAAAAAAGGTTCAAAGATTGCAGCTGTTCCCGTTGATGGATGGACACAAATGGTTGTTTATAGAAAAGACCTTTTTGAAAATGCAGATTTAGCACCACCAACAAGCTATGCAAACATTGTAGCTGCTGTTGAGAAGCTATCAAAACAAAACGGAATGTTTGGTTTTGTTGCTGCAACTAAAACTGATGAAAATTTCATGAGTCAGGTTTTAGAACACGTTCTTTTAGCAAATGGGGTTAATATTGTTAAAAAGGGTGGTATCAAAAAACAAGGTAAAAAACTAAAAGAAGCATTAGAGTTTTATAAAGTAATTGCTAAAGCAAGTCCTCCAGGAGAATTGTACTGGAAACAATCTAGAGCACTTTACTTTGCAGGAAAAACTCCAATGATTATTTGGTCTCCGTTCATTATGGATGAGCTTGCAGGTTTAAGAGACTCGGCTCCACCAACAATTAACAGTGATCCAACATCACCTGAGCTAGCTTCTAAAACTGGTTTCATTACTAATTTTAGTGGACCTAGTAATAAGAAAGGTGCTGCATGGGCAGATGTTAGATATTTTGGTATAACAGCTGATGCTGATACAGATGAAGCTAAACAATTTATCATGTACTCAATGGATGAAGGTTACACAAGCACTTTATCGATAGCTCCTGAAGGTAAATTTCCAGTAAGAAGAGGAAATTCTAGTGACCCTGAGGCTTTCACAAAAGCTTGGAGTAAACTACCTGTTGGAGTTGATAGAAAAGCTCCTTTATCAGATCTATATGACCCAGATGTTATTAATAACATTGTAGCTGGTTTAGATACTGCAAATAGATGGGGTGTTAAAGAAGGCGAACTATCAAGAGCGTCAAAAGTCATAAATTCTCAATTTATAAATAGAATTACTAGACTTTATATTGATGATCAAATTGATGTCGATGAAGCTGTTGATATGATTAACAAATCATTAGCTAAATTCAAATAATTTTAATTTTATAAAAAAGCGGATAATATAAATTATCCGCTTTTTTTATGAATGACACTTTAGCAAATACAGAAAAAAAAACTGCATACATACTAACTTTACCTGCAGTTCTTTTAGTTTTTTCAATAATTTTATTTCCAATTTTTGCAAATATTTGGATTAGTTTTAAAGAAGTTGAATTAAAAGATATTCGAATTCCAGAACCAAGAGCAAAAAAAATTGTAAAATCTATTTCTGATGAACCTACTAAAATAAAAATATTATATAAGTTAAGAAATAGTTCATTAATTCAAGAAATTAGAGATGTTTCGTTTCAAGATAATTTTCCAAAAAATTTTGAAATTGAAAATTTAGATCCAAGATGTTCTTACGAAAAGCATAAATTAAAATGTGAATTTGGAAATTGGCCAGCTAAATATAGAGAAAATTTCCAAGTAATATTTACAACAAATGATGGATCAAAAATAGACAAAAAAAATCTTAAATCAATTAAACCAAAATTAGAGGGGAAATCTGACAACATATTGCTTAATACTAACTTTACTCTCAAAAACTTTAAAAAAGTTTTATTTGAAAATGAATTTATAGATTTACTATTAACAACTTTTTATTACACATTTTTTGGAACTGTTGGCTCAATAATATTTGGGATTTTAACAGCTCAAATGGTAAATCAAAAATTTTATGGAAGAACATTTATGAGAAGTGTACTGCTTTTTCCTTATGTTGCTCCAGTTGTAGCTTTAGCTTATACCTGGGAACTTTTACTAGACCCAAATAGCGGTACATTGAATAGTTTATTATTAAATTATCAAATTATTGAAACTCCAATAAACCTTCTTGGACAAAAATATATTGAAATTAGTATTTTGGGTTTTGATTTTAAATTAAGGTTAGCGCTTACAACAGTTATAATGTTTGAAATTTGGAGATATTTCCCTCTAGCCTTTTTATTTATTCTTGCAAGACTTCAAGCTATTCCAAAAGAATTATATGAGGCAGCTGATGTTGATGGGGCTAGTCCCTTTCAAAAATTTTTTAATATTACACTCCCTCAAATAACCGCAGTAATTTCGATTTTATTCATGATTAGATTTATATGGAATTTTAATAAATTTGAGGATGTCTTTTTATTAACTGGAGGTGCATCAGGAACAAGAACTTTACCAATAAATGTTTATCAACAAGGTTTTGCAATATCAGACATTGGAATGGGCTCAGCTGTTTCAATAGTAATCGTTGTATTGCTCTTAATGTTTATGTTTTTTTATTTTAAACTTTTAGGAAAAAGAGTAGATG
>CABZSV010000050.1 GCA_902528575.1 uncultured Pelagibacteraceae bacterium | reverse complement strand
TATGAAATCTTCTATGATGTATTTTGTGATTTCAATTCTAGGTGTTTTAATCTTTGTTGGTTTAACAGCTTATGACACTCAGAAAATCAAAAATATGTATGTTGCGTCAGACTCAGGTGAGTTAATGGGCAAGAAAGCTGTAATGGGCGCTTTAACTTTATATCTAGATTTTATCAATTTATTTATAATGTTGTTAAGATTATTTGGTCAAAGAAGATAAATTTATTTTTGAAGTTTCTTCCAGTTGGTATTTTTTAATAAAATTCTAAGATCGTAAGAATTTTTTAGTATTTTACCGCTCGTATCAGTAATCAAATATTTAAGATTTTTATTTTTAGGCTTAAAATTTTTACAAATTTTATATAGGGCATTTTCAGTAGCATTTCTAAAAACACTAAACCCCACTTGCTTACTTGAAATACTTAGACCGTAATCTTTCCAAGAACCTTCAGAAACCATCTTGGCATATAAGTCTAATATAATTTTTAGCTCATCTTTTTCAAAAAAATGTTTTTCTTCTATTTTATTATGTGGATTATTTACTACTAATTTTAAATTACTACGCATCAATCTTATGTTTATTAATTAATGGTACCTGAAACCCTGTAAATATTATCGTTATTGGAAGCATTCCCCATACTTTAAAATTAACCCAAAATTCTTCTGTTTGAGTTCTCCAAACAATTTCATTTAATAAAGCAAGACCAAAGAAAAAATACATCCATCGTTTATTAAGAATTTCCCAACCAATATCAGTTAGAGGAATAGATTTACCCATAATTTTTTTAAGAATAGGTTCATTGGTAAAATATTTCCCAAAAAATAACGCAAGAGCAAACATAATGTTAATGATAGTTGGTTTAACGTAAATAAATATAGGATCATTAAAGTAGATTGTTAATCCACCAAAAAAAGTAATTAAAATTCCACTTACCAAAGGCATTGGAGGAATTTTTTTTTCAAAAAACCAGACTACTGCTAATGCAACTAAAGTTGCAACTATTAGTGGAGGTATTGCTACAGATAAATTTTTACCACTATTGTAATAATAGAAAAAAAATATTGCTAAAGGACCGAAATCAGTAACAAATTTTAAAAAAGATTTATTCACTAAAAAGATATTAACATATTTGCCACATCACAAAACATTTATATTTTTGGCATTGATTTTTATTTCTAAATACCCATACTAAGATCAATGCCGGTTCAAAAAGCTAAATTTTCAATTGGAGACATTGTAAAGCATAAACACTTTGAATTTAGAGGTGTGATTTATGATGTTGATTTTGAGTTTAATAATTCTGAAGAATGGTATCAGTCTATTCCAAAAAATGTTAGACCAAGAAAAGATCAACCATTTTATCACTTATTAGCAGAAAATGATGAGATAACTTATGAAGCTTATGTTTCTGAGCAAAACTTGCTGATGGATGACTCTGATGAACCAATAAAACACCCTTTAATTGAAGAGATTTTTTCAGGAAAAAAAGGCTCTAGTTATTTCAAGCTTTCTAATTAAGGCAAACATCATTCAACCACATTTAGCTCAAATCTAGGCCATACAAATTAGCTATATTTTTAGTATCTTCTGGTCAAGAGTGTTAAACGTTAATTTCAATCTTATTATCTCCCCTCTGCATTCTTGATCAGAAAACTATTTCATAATAGAAATCACCAAAAAAAATTCTAAATTAAAATATGTTTAAACTTTTTGAACCTAACAAGATTTTCAAAATCACGTCAAAAGCACCTAAGTATGTTTTATTTTTGTTTATTGTTGTATTGAGTGTTGGTTTAGTTGAAGCATTAATCATATCGCCTGAAGATTATAAACAAAGTGATGCAGTTAGGATTATGTATGTTCATGTTCCTGCCGCTTGGATTTCACTTGGAATATTTTCTTCTATAACTTTGTTATCTATTTGTGGTTTTGTATTTAGAAACAAAAACTTTTTTTTAATCTCTAAAAGTTTAGCTCCTTCAGGATTTGTTTTTAATATTATTGCTTTAGTTACAGGATCAATTTGGGGAAAACCAACTTGGGGAACATGGTGGGCTTGGGATGCAAGAATTACATCAATGTTAATATTAGCTTTATTCTATGCAATGTATTTAATTGTTTGGAGAATTTATGATAAGGAAGAAAAAGTCTACAAGATCTCAACTTTTATAACTATTTTAGGAATTATTAATGTTCCAATAATAAAGTACTCAGTTGATTGGTGGAATACACTCCATCAACCTGCATCTATTAATATTTTGTCAAAAAGCTCAATTCATTCATCAATGCTTTACCCATTATTAATAATGACTGCGGCATTTGCTCTTTTTTCATTGTTAATTTTCTTAATGAAATATAATACAGAACTGATAAAAATTAAAAATAAAGGCTTAGATAGATTATGATAAATGAATTATTTTTTATGAATGGATATGCAGTGTATGTGTTATCTGCTTTTAGCTTTACGTTATTAAGTTTCTTAGGTTTATATTTGGTAACTAAAATGCAATTTGTTAAAGAACAAAACAAATTTGTTGCTAAATTTGGATCACTTACTGCTGAGCAAGCTAATTCTGCAAAATCACAAAGAATAAATAAAGAAATTTTAGCAAACGTAACAAATAATTAACTTTTAAACCATGTATGGTC
>CABZSV010000049.1 GCA_902528575.1 uncultured Pelagibacteraceae bacterium | reverse complement strand
GCCTTAGTTCTTTAGGTATACGATAGTCAAATTCCATAGGATGATTTGGTTTAATTTTTCCTTCAGTAATTTTTTTTTTTGTTTTTAACCAATCATCATCATTTAAAAATTTAACTTTTAAATTATGGTCTAATAATTCTTGGAATAATTCTATCTTAGGTGAAACTCTATGTTTAAAGATTTTGAAATACTCGGGAAAAAAACCAACCTGACATTCTCTTGCAAAAGAACTTTCATTTTGATTTATATAATCTTGAAGATTTGGATCTCTTATATTTGGATGCCCCCAGTCAAATTTTGCTGTTGGAATTTGAAAATTATCTCTTAGAAAATTATCAATTTGTACAGGAAGTTTCCAATTTCTAACTATTTGAAAATAAGATCTCATTCTACCATGACCATTTTCTCCATCTCGGTTTAACCAACCACCTGCACTTGGATAACCACATGAATCCATCAGACCATTTACAAACTCAATCTTAAATTCATTATCTTCTAAACTTAAACTTTCACTTATTTCAAATCTATCAAAACTAGTTTTGTTATCAAAAAATTCTTTTGTAAATTTTAATATTTCTTTATCTAAATTTTTTAAAGTTAAAATTGTTACAGCATTACTTGCTAACAAGGAGAAATCAAATTTTAGATTGGATTTTAAAAAAGGAATTACATTTTCATTAATTGATTTTGAAAACAATTCTCTTTGATAATATTTTTTTTTGATTTTTGGATCAATACCCCCTATTGAATAATCACATTTTGAATTTTTGCATTTAAGAGTAGTATCTGTAGAATTAATTGTTTTAGTTGCCAAGTCTCCACATTTAGGGCAATGAGCAATTCCTTCAACTATTTTTTTGTGATGAGGAAAATTAATTGAAATAGAATTTTCTAAAATATAACCTTTACCACAAATTAAACCAAGTAAGTAAAATAAACTTGTAGTTTTTTTCATTACTACAAGTGTAGCGTTATTAAATTAAATATTCCAGAATTCTATATTTTGTAATTTAAAAATTTAAAGAAATTATTCATTAATTTTATATGTTCTATTTTTTTTGGTGAACTATCCAATAATTTTGGATTAAAAAGAATTACAGATACAACCTGTGCTCTTGAGATTGCAACGTTCAACCTGTTTCTGCTAAAGAAAAATTCTTTATTTCGGGGCAATGTTTCATTATCAGAAGATGTCATTGAAATTATTGTAATTGGTGCCTCTTGCCCTTGAAATTTATCAATTGTTCCTACTTTTGGATTTTTAATTTTTGATTCTTCTAACTTAGAAATTAAAAGATTTACTTGTGTATTATAAGGACTAATAATTAGAAAATCCTCAACGGTAAGTTTTCTTTTATTGCCATTATCATCATATTCAGAACCAATCATTTGATTCATCAATTTTTTTATTTCCTCAAATTCTTCTATACTTGTTTGAACATTATTTTCATGATTCATTTCAATAAAATGAATTCCACTATCTTTAATTAATGAATTTTTATTAAAACTAATATTTCTTCTATCTGTTCTATCATCACAAATAAGTCTATCTTCATAGAAATTTGAAGAAATAAAATCATTTATTTTAGGATGCAATCTATAAGTTTTATTTAGAAATATACCTCTATCCTCAGGAATAGTATCTTTTCCTTCTAGGAGATAATCTAGAATTGATTGACCTGATTTATTAGGATGAGTTCCTTTGATTGGTTGACCTAATTGATTTTGATCACCTATTAAAACTATATTTTTTGCAATATTGCCAATACTTATTAAATCTGCCAAACTTACTTGACCTGCCTCATCTATAAAAAGATAATCTATTTGTTCATCATAGTATCTGCTTGCTAAATGAAACTTCGTGCCTGCAAAAATTTGTCCTGAATTTGTTTCTTTAAGCGCATCCATAAATATAGGATCTTTTGAATGAGTTTTGATAAATTCACCATTAAATATTTGATCATCATCCTCTAAATTACCTCTTTTATAACCAGCAAATTCTATTTGTTTTTTTGATGCCATTTCTTCTACCCTGTAAAGTAGATTGTGAATTACTTTGTGAGATAAACCTGTAATAGCAATTTTTTTATTTTGTTTTAATAATTCAGTAATAGCATTTGCTGCTTGATAAGTTTTTCCAGTTCCAGGTGGTCCCTGAATATAGATATAACTATCATTTAAGTTAGAAATAATTTTAGGAATTTCTTTATCAAACTCATTATTTTGAATTATCTTATCACCTTGTTTAATATTTTTTATATTAGGGTATTTTTTTTCTAAAAAATCATTAAGTGCCTTATATTTTTTTTCACCATCAATTAAACTATCTATAAATTTGTATGTATTTAAAATTAATTTATCATTTCCTTGTGGTTTATTTGGACCTATAGATAAAATTGGTGGTAAAGTTCCTTGAGATGTTCCTCTTTTAATTAAAACTTCTTTCTTTTTATAATCAATATCTACTATTGTTCCAGCGTAATCTTTCTGTTCAATATCTTGATTATTTGCAATCACAGTTTTTTTGCTTTTTCTAAGTTTAAAATCTTGCTCTTCAAACAAGTATGAATAAATCATAGATCTTTTGTCTGGAGTTGGTTTTCCATTTACTTTCATGTTTCCTATACATTCTGGATCATCAATTAATTCTTCATCAGATTTAGTTCTCCTATCAAAAAACTCTCTCCAAGCAGGTTTGTCCTCACGATTGTAAAAACCAATTATATCAGACATTAATTGTTTAATTTCTTTATTTTTAATTTTAGATTTTTCTACTTTTTTAGAATAAAGATTCATATCGATTTCCCAATCTCGTAACTTCATTTCTTCATCTAACTTTTGAGGGACGAACCAACTAGTTTTGGATGGTTTTATTCTTAACAACCATTGATGTAATTGATAAGTAGATGAACAATCTTGCTTATTGTAACT
>CABZSV010000048.1 GCA_902528575.1 uncultured Pelagibacteraceae bacterium | reverse complement strand
AATACTTCTTTCACTAGCTGTTGTGTTTGGTCTTACTTCTTTTGGAAGTGTTGCAAATGCAGCTTGTGGAAATATAACGATTGCTAATATGAACTGGGCTTCAGCAAACTTTATGGCTGAAGTTGACAAAATCATATTAGAGGAAGGTTATGGATGTAATGTTGAGCTTGTGCCTGGTGCAACTCAGCCAACTTTTGCATCTATGCAAGAAAAAGGTGAACCAGATGTAGCCCCAGAATTTTGGGCTAACGCTGCAATCATTGCTTTAAATAAAGCAATTGATGAAGGAAGAATGCACTCACTTAATAAAGCACCTATTACTGGTTTAGGTGAAGGATGGTGGGTATTACCTCACACACTTAAAAAACATCCTGAACTTACAACTGCTGAAGCAATTTTGGCAAGACCGGATCTATTTCCTCATCCAGAGGATCCATCAAAAGGTGGGTTTCATATTTGTCCTCCAGGATGGAACTGTGAACTAAGTAATAGAAATCTTTACAAAGCTTTTGACATGGAAGCAAAAGGTTGGGCTATTGTTGAAACAGGTTCTGCTGCAGGATTAGATGGATCAATTGCTAAAGCTGCTGAAAGAGGTGAAAACTGGTTTGGTTACTATTGGTCACCAACGGCTATCATTGGTAAATATGATATGAGAGCTGTGGACATGGGAGCTTGGGGTGGAAAAGATAACTGGGATAAATGTATAGTTTTACCAGAACAAGAATGTGGAGACCCTAAAGCAACTTCATGGACAAAATCTGAAGTTTACACAATCGTAACTGACAATTTCAAAAATACAGCTGGAAGTGCTGGTATGGAATACTTTAAGAAGAGAACATACCCAGGTCCAGTTATGAACGGTATGTTAGTTTGGATGGGTGAAAACCAAGCAGAAGGTGCTGATGCTGCAATTGAATTCCTTAAAACTCAAGAGAGCGTTTGGAGTAAATGGGTTTCAAGTGATGCTGCAAAAAAAATCAAAAAAGCACTTTAATTAAAAATATTATCAAACCCGCTTCGGCGGGTTTGATTAAATAAAAATTATGGAGTTCTTTAATAAAATTCCTGTAATGGATAGAACGGCTCTTAGAGAGCTTAAAAAGGGTATTGATTTAAGTTTTAAAGATTTTTCAAGAGCTTATGGAGATGGAATAGAAAGTTTTTTTGATCCACTACTATATTTTTTAATTTGGTTAGAAAAGTTATTAGTAAATAGTCCATGGCCTTTAGTAATTGGTATATTTGCTTTATTAGCTTGGATTGGATCAAGAAGTATTAAGCTTGTAATTGGTACAGTGGTTTGTTTCTTGGTAATTGGCTACTTCGGAATGTGGAAAAATTGTATGGCTACAGTTGCAATCATTTCTGTTTCTACATTAGTTTGCATTGTTGTGGGAATTCCAATTGGGGTTTTAATGTCAAAATCAGCGAGAGCAGAAAAAGCAATTTTACCTGTTTTAGATATGATGCAAACTATTCCAAGCTTTGTATATTTAATTCCAATCATTATGCTTCTTGGTATTGGTAAAGTACCTGGTTTGCTTGCTGTATGTATTTATGCTCTCCCCCCTATTGTAAGATTAACAAATCTAGGGATTAGAGAAGTTGATAAGGAAACTTTAGAAGCTAGCGAAGCTTTTGGTGCAACACCAATGCAAAAATTAAGGTCAGTTCAAATTCCACTTTCTCTACCAACTATTTTTGCTGGGATTAACCAGACGATTATGATGGCTTTAGCAATGGTAGTAATTGCTTCAATGATAGGTGTAAAAGGCTTGGGAGTCCCTATTTTACAAGCTATTTCCAACCAATATTTGGCTCTTGGAATGATGAATGGTTTGGCAATCGTAGCCCTAGCAATTATCTTTGATAGGGTCACTCAGCAGTACGGACAGCGAATTCAAAAGCACAGAGGTCAGTTAAAAAAGTAAATTAGTCTCAATCGAATTTTCTAGACTCATATTTCAAAATAAATAAAGATCTTCCTTATGAATTTTTCATTGGAAATAGGCCCTAAAACAGAGGTTGATACAGTTCCAGCGTTGTCTGACATTTATATAACGATGCTACCTGGGGGTGATTATAGAGAAACTGCTGATAAAGCAGTAGAACTTGTAAAAAAAGGATTTAACCCCGTACCTCATTTTCCTGCTAGATCAATGCATGATGAAAAAGAACTTAAAGATTATGTTTCTAGATGCAAAGATGGAGGAGTAAAGCAAGCCTTAATTATTGGAGGTGGGAGAGAACCAACAGGTAAATTTGATAGTTCATTTCAACTTTTGGAGACAGGTTATTTTGAAAAAATGAAAATAGGAATTGCTGGACATCCTGAGGGGAGTCCTGATATATCCGATTCAGATTTAGAAAAAGCTATGATAGATAAAAAGCCTTATGCTGATTATATTGTAACTCAGTGGTTACTTGATCCTCAGCCTATTATAGATTTTATTTCTAAACAAAGCGTACCAGTTCATGTGGGAATTACTGGGCCATTAAAAATATCTAGCTTAATTAAATTTGCTAATATTGTGGGGGCAAAAAATTCCTTAAACTTTCTTAAATCTAATTTTAGTAAGGCATTAGATTTATTGAAACCTAAAGACCCTAATGATTTAATTGGGAAAGTTAAATCGCACACTGATAACTTCCACATTTATACATTCGGCGGCTTGAAGGAAACTAACAAGTGGTTGAAGGAGAATAGTTATGTCTAAAGAATTTGACTATACTAAAGTACAACATGTTACTTCTGTTGATCAATCTGATAGAGAAGTACCATACAATTTAAGACAAAGTGGGCCAACTAAAGTTGAATTATTAATTTCAACAAGGGTAAGAAAGTCACCTTATTGGCATTTATCAATGCAGGCAGGTTGTTGGAGAGCAACTGTATACAATCGTATTTATCACCCAAGAGGTTATGTAAAACCTGAAGATGGTGGAGCAATGGTTGAGTACGATGCAATCGTTAAC
>CABZSV010000047.1 GCA_902528575.1 uncultured Pelagibacteraceae bacterium | reverse complement strand
TGATATATATAATACTAAATTAATTTTTAAAAAGGAATTTTTTAGCAATCAACAATAAAGATAACAGTTCAACCCTTCCGATAATCATAAAAAAAATAAGAAAATATTTGGTTAAAAAGTGCAAATTTTGAAAATCAAAGTCCGTAAGACCATAAGCATATGAATTAACTGTGTTCATCAATGTCAATACAGCTAATTTAAATGAGTATTCAAATTGAATATTAGACAAAGATAATAAGATGGTTAACGAAAAAAGAGAAATAACAAATATTAATATTGTTAAAAAATATTTATTTATGTCTTTCGTGTCAAAATTTATTTTAGAAAAAACTAATTTATTCATAAATACATTTTTTGGCCGACTAAAAGAAAGAATTTGATTAATAGAATATTTAGTTAAAGAATATATTTTTAAAAACCTTAAACCTGAGCTTGTGGAAAAAAAGGATCCTCCAATAATTACAAGTAAGATATATATAAAATCTAAGTTAGCTTGATCATTTTCAAGAGAAATACCAATATTAGAAATACTACTTACTAAAGATAAAAAACTGAATGTGAAATTAGCATCATAACTAAAGAAAACAAAAAATATACTTGCAACTACAATAAAATATAAAAATAGATGTATATCTTCATAAAAGAAATTTAAATTTTTATTTCTTAAAAAAATTAAATTGTATATAAAAAAAATACTAAAAAAGGAAATCAGCATTAAAAGAGAAAATATAATAACTTGAAAATCATTAACTAAAATTGACGAAAGATCATTTGTAGGTAGAAATCCACCTGATGAAATTAATGTCATTGCTAAATTCAGTGAATTAAATGATCTAATTCCAAGAATATTTAGAATAGTAAAAATTGATATAGTTAATCCTGAGTAAAGCAAAAGAATTTTAATTGATTGTTTTAAAATCTCAGCCGAATTAAAAGATAAAAAATTAGTTAAAGATTTTTTTAAACTTTCATCATAAATATCAATTAAAAAAATAATAGAATATAAAAAATATAACCCACCTATCCATTGTATTGATGATCTCCATAAAATTAAACCTTGATCAATATGTTTGATATTTTCAAAGACAGTAAAACCTGTTGAAGTAAATCCAGAAACAGCCTCGAATAAAGAATTTAAAAAAGATAAATTATAAATACTTAAATAGAAAGGTATTGATAAAATCAAAGGCATTAAAAAATATCCTAATAATACGGTTAATATTTTCTCAAATATTGAAGGTTTTTTGAGGTTGGTTTTAATTTTGTAAAAAATAATTCCAATCACTGCAGAAATAATTAAGCTAAAATAATATGTGTTTAGATTTAGATATAAATTAAAATAGTATGAATAAATAATATTTAAAAAAGAAAAAATAGATATTAAAATAAAAAAGAAACTTAAATACTTTACTCTAAAAAATGACATTTAATTAAATAGAACTAATTCTAAATATATTTTCTACTATCGAAATTGAGTCTTTCTTAGCTAAAAAAACAACTTTATCCTCTTTTTGAAATACAAAATTTGATCTAGGTATTATAACTTTATTTTCTCTTAAGATAGCTCCAATCCTTATCTCATCTGGCAAATTAGAATTTTTTAATTCTTTATTGATAAGTTCTGACGTTTCTATAATTTCAGCTTCAATTACTTCGTATTCACCATTCATAATTGTGTATGCTGTTTCAATTGTACCTTTGTGAATATGTTTTAAAATACTTGATACTGTATTCATTCTAGGATCTATAAGATCATCAATTTTTAAAGAATTTTGTAGCAGAGAATAGTTTGGCTTATTAATTAAAGCCATTGTTCTTTTGTCATCTACATCTTTTTCATCTTTTGCAAATTTTTCAACAAGAACACTTACCATCAAATTATCTTCATCATCGTTTGTTAAAGCAAGAACTGTTTCTGCTTCTTGCAAATTGGCTTCTACGAGAACTTCTTCATCTAAAGCATCTCCATTTATAACAATCGTATTATTTAATTCACTGGCAAGAAATTCGGCTCTTTCTTTATTTTTTTCAATAATCTTTACCCTTGCTGCATCCAAAGTTTCTTCAATGTTTTTAGCCAAGTTAAAACCTATGTTACCACCTCCTACAATTAAGATATTTTTAGATACTTTTTCTTCATGTCCAAAAGCTTCTAAAGTATCTGACATTTGTGATGAATTTATTATCACATAAATTTTATCATTTTTCCTTACATCATCGTTTTTCTTAGGAATTAAAAATTTTTCATCTCTTATAATTCCAATTATATTAGCGTCTAAATTAGGATATTTTTTAGTTAAATCGTTAAGTTTGATATTAATTAATTTACAATTTTCATTAATTAAAATTTCTAATAATCTTATTTTATTATCAGCAAATGGAACACTATCCAGAGCTC
The DNA here is from genome assembly GCA_902528575.1 of uncultured Pelagibacteraceae bacterium. GTDB lineage: Bacteria > Pseudomonadota > Alphaproteobacteria > Pelagibacterales > Pelagibacteraceae > Pelagibacter. Next base: position 716 of record CABZSV010000047.1, on the reverse strand, counting down.
CAGGTGCCTCAAGTTTTCTTTGAATTGATTTTGCAATTTCAATTTCAGGAGAAATAATAACATCTATTGGTAAATTTTCTTTATTATAAACTCTAGTAAATTTTGGGTTTAGATAATCTTGAGATCTTATTCTTGCTATTTTTTTTGGAATTTTAAAAATTGAAAAGGCTATTTGGCATATCAGCATATTAATTTCATCATTTCTAGTAACTGCTATAATCATGTCGGTCTCTGATGCATTAGCTTTTTCCAATATAGAAGGATAAGTACCTTTTCCTACTATTGCTTTCACATCTAAAGCATCATCAATTTTTTGAATATCTTCACTGGAAGGGTCAATAACAGTTATAGAATGAGCTTGTTCACTTAGCTGTTTAGCGATAGTGAACCCTACTCTTCCGGCTCCACAAATGATTATATTCATCTAATTAAATTCTTTGATACCCAAACCTTTTAATTTTCTATGTAATGCACTTCTTTCCATGCCAACAAAATTTGCTGTTTTTGAAATATTTCCATTAAACTTTTTCAGCTGAATAGTTAAATACTCCTTTTCAAAATTTTCTCTAGCCTCTTTTAATGGCACAGAAAGGCTATTTTCTGTCAATTGATCGTCAAAATTTGTATTTTTTAAAGATTCTTTAATAATATTCGAAATTTTATCCTTAGTGTCAGGTTGTAATATTGCTATTCTCTCAATTAAATTTCTTAACTCT
>CABZSV010000046.1 GCA_902528575.1 uncultured Pelagibacteraceae bacterium | reverse complement strand
TAGAAACAATACATAATTTTGTTTCTGTATTACCAATATCACCTAGAATATACATTATTTAATTTTTATACAATTTTGATAAATTTTTTTCAAAAAGTTGTTTTAATTTATTTTCTATAATTAATTTACTAATACTTTTTTTAGTTACCTCTTGCAAGTTTGTGGCAGGATACTTCTTAATAATTGGATTTTTTTTAATATTTATGCCTATGCCAGTAATTAAAAATTTTTTACCTCTTATAAATATGACTTCTTGTAAAATGCCACTAATCTTTTTTTTATCAATTAATAAGTCGTTTGGTTTTTTAAATAAAATTTTTTTACTTGTAAATAACGAGAGTAATTTTTTCACTAAAAGACAATTGATTTTTGTTATGGTTTTAATCGATAGTTTTGTTTTATTAAGTTCATTGAAGAATGATATAAACAAATTTCCTTTTGACGATATCCATTTTCTTCCATACTGTCCTCTACCATTCACTTGTGTTTCAGCAACAACCATACCTAAGTTGTATTTAGTTTCTTTGATAATTCTTATTGCAGTATTATTTGTACTTTTAACTTTTTTAAATTTAAATTTTTTTAATTTCATCAAATAATATTAATTCTTGAAACAACTTCTATTAACTGACTTGGGAATATGAAGTATAAAAGAATTAATATAGTTGAAACTGTAAGAGAAAGTTTTAACCATAAGCTATGGTCATTGTCATATTTATCTTTTTCCTTATCAAAATACATAATTTTTATAATTCTTAGATAATAAAAAGCTGCAACCACAGTTGATAACAACCCTACTATAGCTAAGAAATACATTGATTGTTCCAATACTGCTTTAAAAACGTAAAATTTTGCGAAGAAACCTGCTAAAGGCGGTATACCTGCTAAAGAAAACAATATTACAAGTAAGCATAAGGATAATAATGGATGGTTTTTTGATAATCCTGAGAGATCATCAATATTTTCATAATATTGATCTTTTCTTCTTAACATTAATAGACATGAAAAAAGAGCTAAATTCATAACAACATAAATAGAAATATAAATTATCGAACTTTGAATTCCCTCGTTTGATACTGTGGCTAAACCAGCTAATGTGTAACCAATGTGTCCTATAGAACTGTAAGCAATTAGTCTTTTAATATTAGTTTGTCCTATAGCAGCAACTGCTCCAAAAACCATAGAGGCTATAGATAAGAAAACTATTATCATTTGCCATTGATCAATTAAATTTAAAAAAGGAACATATAAAAATCTAATAAATACAGTCAAAGCAGCTACCTTTGGTACTATTGTGAAAAACAAAGTTACAGTTGTTGGAGATCCTTCATAAACATCAGGTGCCCACATATGGAATGGAACTGCAGAAATTTTAAATGCTAAACCAACTAATATGAAGACAATCCCAAAAGTTAAAACATATTCCTCAGAATTTAGTTGATTTGAAATTATATCAAAATTGGTAGAACCTGAAAAACCATAAACTAAAGAACATCCATATAATAATAATCCTGATGATAATGCACTTAAAACAAAATATTTCAAACCAGCTTCAGATGATTTTAATTGATCTCTGTTATATGTTGCTAGTACGTAAAGAGCTAGTGATTGTAATTCTAAGCCCATATAAAAAACAATTAAATCATTTGAACTGATCATTACCATCATTCCAAGAATTGAACTCAAAATAAGAACTGGATATTCTATATTATATATTTTAAATGTTTTTAAATAAGTTGACGAAATAACTAAAACTAAAAAACCTCCAATTAAAGTTATAATTTTCATTAGCGAGGACATACTGTCAATCACAACGCTTTCATTAAACAAAGTTTCTCTAGTTACAGAGAAAGTTTCATTGAATGTTATTATTGTTGTAATTAAAATTACAAACAAAGATAAATTAAAAGTAATTTTAGAACTGTCATTTTTAAACACACCTAAAATAAGTAAAAACATAATTGATAAAGAAATAAAAATTTCAGGTAATATTAAATTTAAATTTTCCATATTATTTACTAGCTATATTTGTGTTATGCATATTAATTAAATCAGTAACAGAAACTTCAATAGTGTTGATTAATGGATCGGGGTAAAAACCAAAAAATAAGATTGGTGCAGCTAAACAAGATAAAATAAAATATTCAGATCTATTTAAATCTAAAATTTTTTTAAGGTCTTCATTAAGTAATTTTCCAAATACTACTCTTTTATAGAGCCATAACATGTATGCAGCTCCTAAAATTACTCCTATACTTGCTATAACAGCTACTAAAAAATTATCCTTGAAAGCTCCCATTAATATTAAAAACTCACCAATAAAACCACTGGTTCCAGGTAAACCAAGCGATGCTAAAGCGAATAACATGAACAGTATTGAATATTTTGGAATTACAGAAACTAGTCCACCATATGTACTTATCAATCTAGAATGCATTCTGTCATAAACTACGCCAACAGTTAAAAATAATGCTGCCGAAACTAAGCCATGGCTTATCATTTGAATTATACTTCCTTCAATTCCTTGTTGTTGCAATGTGAATATACCTAAAGTTACAAAGCCCATATGCGCAACTGAAGAATAAGCAATTAACTTTTTCATATCCTCCTGCATTAGAGCTATTAGTGAAGTAAATATGATTGCTATAACACTCAAAGTGTAAATTAATGGTGTAAATACCTCTGATGCAACCGGGAAAAGACCTAAAGAAAATCTTATAAAACCATATCCAGCCATCTTTAATAAAATTGCGGCTAATAATACAGATCCTGCTGTAGGAGCCTCAACGTGCGCATCAGGTAACCATGTATGAACTGGCCACATAGGTGTTTTAACTGCAAATGAACTAAAAAATGCTAACCACAATAGGTTTTGATATTTAACATCAATACCAATTTCATATAGTTGAACTACGTCAGTTGTTCCTGTAATCCAATAAATTGAAATTATTGCAACTAACATTAAAACAGAACCTAACAATGTGTATAAAAAGAATTTGAATGCAGAATAAACTCTTCTTGCACCTCCCCAAATACCAATAATTAAAAACATTGGTATTAATCCAGCTTCAAAAAATAAATAGAATACAACTAAATCAAGTGCACAGAAAACACCAATCATGAAACTTTCCAT
>CABZSV010000045.1 GCA_902528575.1 uncultured Pelagibacteraceae bacterium | reverse complement strand
TCCATATATGTTATTAGTTGCAAATATAAATCCTAATAAAAAAATTGAAATGAATAATGAACAAAAAAATCTTTTTGGTATTGATAAGTTAAATGTAAAAAGGTCAGATATTCCAGCTGTAACTCATGTTGATTATTCAGCAAGGATTCAAACTGTCACAAAAAATACTAATAATCGTTATTATGATCTAATTTCAAAATTTAAGGAAAAAACTGGGTGTCCAGTAATTGTAAATACTTCTTTTAATGTTAGAGGTGAACCAATAGTAAATACTCCAATAGATGCTTTTAATTGTTTCATGGGAACTGAATTGGATTATTTAGTTATTGGAGATTGTATTTTAGATAAATCAAAACAAGATCCTACTCTTAAAAAAGACTATACAAAAGAATTTGAATTAGATTAAATTCATTTACATGCAAATTGTTAATGATAATGGGTGTAGTTGGATTAATGATTTAAGTCCAAGAAATAACATTCTAACTCTTTCATCTGATATAGATTGTGAATGGTTAATTGTAGGAGCGGGTTATACAGGCTTATCTGCAGCAAGAAAATTAGGTCAACTTTACCCAAATCAAAAAATATTATTAGTTGATGCTCAGCTAGCAGGCGAGGGTGCTAGCTCAAGAAACTCAGGATACTTAGTGGATACAACACTTAATGATGGTTTTACCTCTAATAAAGAATTAGATAATTATAAAAAAAAAGCAGATATCTATAAATTGGGAATAGATGTTATTAAAAAATTTATTAAAGAATATCAGGTAGATTGTGATTGGAATGAATGCGGAAAATATTTTGCATCATCAAAGCAAGAAGATAGAAAAATATTAGAAAATTTTTCAGTTACTTTATCAAAACTAGGTTTTGAACACAATTTGTTATCAAATAAAGAACTTAAAAAAAGATTAGGTACCAATTTTTATAATATTGCTCTTCATACAAAGGGAGGGATTTTATTACATCCAGGTAAATTAGTTAGAGCTATGATTGATACATTGCCAGAAAATGTAAATCTTTATGAAAATTCTTCATTATTAAATTGGAAAAAGATAAATAGTACAGTCATTTGTAAATTTAAAAATAGTTCAATTAAAACTAAAAAGATTATTTTTGCTACAAATGGGTTTCTGAAGTCTTTAGGAATAAAATCAAACTATAATTTTCCAATTACTTTAACAGCTAGCATGACTAGATCTTTAACTAAAGAAGAGTTTGCATCTATTGGTGAACCAAAAGAGTGGGGAGTATTACCTATTAGACCAATGGGGGCCACTATCAGGATGACTAAAGATAGAAGAATTTTAATTAGAAATACTGCAGAAGTTTTTAATCCTTATCAAATGTCTAAATCTGAATTAACCAAAAGATCATTGAAACAAAAGATTGGAATTAAAAAAAGATTTCCAGAATTACCTGATGATATTATTCAATCTTCTTGGTCAGGAATTGTTTCAAGAACTAGAAATAGTTCTCAAATTTTTGAAAAAATAGATGAAAATATATTTGTTGCAGGTTGTTATAATGGCTCTGGTATTGGAGTTGGTACTTTATTTGGAGAACAAATAGCAATCAAGGCAAGTAATGAAAACTCGAAAGAGATAGAAACTATTGAAGCAAGAAATAAACCTACATGGCTACCTCCTGATCCAATTTTAAGTTTAGGAGTAAGAGCTAGGTTGATTTATGAACGTTTCAGAGCAAAATCTGAGATTTAGTTTAAGACAGACATGGGATCAAGTCTTGTTTGAAACCAATTCACTCTAAAATCTAAATGTGGTCCTGTTGATCTTCCTGTTGATCCTACAGTTCCTATTATGTCTCCTTGATTAATCTGATCACCAACTGAGACTAATACATTTTCTAAATGAGAATATATTGTTGATATCCCATGACCATGATCCATTATAACTGTACCACCAGTATAGTATAAATCATCTTCAGCCATAGTAACGACACCTGAGCCAGAAGATTTAATCATCGTTCCTTGTTTAGCTGCAATATCTATTCCATAGTGAGGCCATCTTGGTTTACCATTTAAAATTCTTTGACTACCATAAACACCACTGATTATACCTTCAACTGGCATGATAAATTTTTCTTTAAAAAATTGTAGATCTGAATTAATTGCTCTTGCTTCTCCAATTGCATTATTTTCTTTTTTAATTCTTTTATAAACAGACTCAGGTGGAGTGACTTTACTTTCTGCCAAACCATCTATTCTTTGTATATTATATTTTCTCTTTAAAACTTTTTTTGTAGTTATTGATTTTTTTCCATTAATAATTTTTGTAAATGTTAGGTCGTATTTTTGATCTCGATCTATACCAAAGACAAAAAAACCATCTTTTGAGACTTTAACTTCTTTTTTTCCAACCAAAATTTTAGCATTAGGGTTAGTTTTACCTAATATAAAATGACCTTGTAGAAATTTACCTTGGAATTCAATAGCTTTTACTGGAGATATAAAAATTAAAAAAACAAAAAAAAATCTATAAATTATTGAGCTGTCCATCCACCATCTATAATTATTGATGTTCCAGTTATCATTGAAGATGCTGAGGATGCCAAAAAGCATACTGTTGTAGCAACATCACTTTCAGTAGCTGCTTTACCCATAGGAATATTTCCAAGAGCTAATTTTTTAAATTTTTTGTTTTTAAAAAAGTTTTTAACCATAGGTGTTTCAACAAAAGTAGGTGCTACCGTATTAACTCGGATATTTTTTTTTGCTAATTCTACACCCATTCCCTTAGTTAGTCCTTCTATTCCAAATTTTGTCATATTGTATACGTTTCTACCACTCATACCAACATGACCTAGTTGAGACGACATATTTATAATTGAGCCAGGTCTTTTTTTATTTTTTAGCATCTTTTTTACGACAAGTTGTGCCACGTTAAATGCTGCTCTTAAATTTAAATCTACAAGGTAATTCATACTTTTTTGTCTAATTTTTTCAAAGGGCTCTGGAATATTAGTCCCTGCATTGTTTACTAGCACATCAATAATTTTAATTTTTTCTAATTTTTGTTTTAAATCTTCATAATTCATTACATCGCACGAAACTTTAATAATTTTACCTTTAACCTTTTTGATATCCTTTTCTAGTTTATTAAGATCTGAGGATGTTCTGCTTAAA
>CABZSV010000044.1 GCA_902528575.1 uncultured Pelagibacteraceae bacterium | reverse complement strand
TACTATTCTTAATTTTTAGAGGTCTAATAAGCAAATTAGTTATTAAAAAATTAGAAATTATCTCGAAAAGAACAACGAATAAATTAGATGATACTTTTGTTCAATCACTTGTAGGTCCAGCAAGATTTTTACCAATTGTATTAGGATTTTTTATTGCAAGCTACTACATGACTTTCTCACTAGAAGGAAGAGAAGTGGTAGATACAATTAATAGAACGTTGATCACTATTTTAATTTTTTGGGTAATTCACCAAATCATAGAACCAATCTCATACATACTTAGTGGATTAGACAAATTGTTAACAAGAGAACTTATTGGCTGGATAATTAAATCACTAAAAATTTTAATTTTTATTTTAGGTTTAGCGGCAGTTTTAGAATTGTGGGGAATTAAAATAGGTCCAATCATTGCAGGTCTAGGATTGTTTGGTGTTGCTGTAGCATTAGGGGCACAAGATTTATTCAAAAATTTAATATCGGGAATTTTAGTTTTAGTTGAAAAGAGATTTAAAATTGGAGACTGGATAGCTGTCGAGGGTGTTATTGAAGGTGTAGTAGAAAAGATTGGATTTAGATCAACAACGATTAGAAAGTTTGATAAATCTCTTGCTATTATTCCAAATTTTCAATTTGCCGAAAACGCAGTTGTAAATGTAAGTGAAACTTCAAATTGGTTAATCAGTTGGATTATTACACTTCAATACGACACTACGGTAGATCAGTTAAAAAAAATTAGAGATGAAATCGAAAGTCATATTAATTCAAGCGAAGATTATAATACCTCAATTGGTGTTGCGGTAAGAGTTGACAAATTTTCTGATAGTTCAATAGATATGTATGTAAGATGCTTTACAAAAACAGGAAGTTGGAATAATTGGCTTGATGTAAAAGAAAGATTAGCAATTGCAATAAAAGAAATTGTAGAAAAAAATGGTGCTTCATTTGCTTTCCCAAGTCAGTCGATTTATGTTGAGAAAAAATGATAGCTATTTTTTATTTAGTTTTACAAATTTTAAAATTGTACTCTTATGTTGTAATCGCCAATGTTATTGTAAGTTGGTTAATAGCTTTTAACGTTCTTAATACTCAAAATAGGTTTGTGTATGCAATTTTAGAGTTAAGTTACAAATTAACTGAGCCTTTTCTGAATAAAATTAGACGTTTTTTACCAAATTTAGGTTCACTAGATATTTCTCCAATCATTCTTCTTTTATTGATTTGGTTTATTGAAATGTGTATGAAGCTGTACATTGCACCAATGATTTTTTAACAGAAAAATATGATTTTAATTGATGGAAAAAAAGCAGCCGCAGAATTAAGAGCAGAGTTAAAGGAAGAAGTTGCAGAGTTAAAATCAAAACATAATAAAGTGCCAGGTTTAACAGTTATACTGATTGGTGATTTAACACCTAGTCAGATTTACGTAAGAAATAAAGAAAAGTCAGCAAATGAGGTAGGATTAAAATCTGAAGTCATTAAATATCCAGACTCAGTTGAAGAAAAAACTGTTTTAGAAAAAATACAAGAATTAAATAGTGACGAAACTGTTTCAGGAATTTTAGTTCAACTTCCTTTACCTAAGCACATTGATAAGCAGAAGGTTATAGAAGCTATTGATCCCTCAAAAGACGTAGATGGATTTCATCCAATGAATGTAGGCAATCTTTCATCTGGTTATGAAAGTTCGGTACCTTGTACTCCGCTTGGATGTTATTTGTTGATAAAAAAAATTGAACCTAATTTAAGTGGTAAAAAAGCTGTGGTTGTGGGTAGATCAAATTTAAATGGTAAACCAATGACACAACTTCTTTTAAAGGAAAATTGCACTGTAACTATAACTCATTCAAAGACTAAAGATTTAAAAGCTGAATGTTTAGAGGCAGATATAATTATTGCAGCTGTAGGTATACCCGAACTTGTTAGAGGAGATTGGGTTAAGAAAGATGCTATTGTTATAGATGTTGGTATAAATAAAACTGACAATGGTATAGTTGGTGATGTTCATTTTGATGAAGTTTCAAAAAATGCAAAAGCACTTACCCCAGTTCCTGGCGGTGTTGGTCCAATGACCATTGCTTGTTTGCTTAAAAATACGATCGACTGTTTCAAAAGATCGCAAATTTAATAATTAAACCATAAGCTGTAATCTGTTAATTTATTAGGATGAAAAAACCTAAACGACCATACAGATTTGGTATAATTTTTTTGCTTCTTACAGTTCCACCTATTGGGGCAACACAATTAGGTTGGTATTTGCATGACAAGCAAACTGGTTTTGATTATGGTATGATTGTAGGTACTGTATCAGTAATATACGCTGCATATTTAATGTATGAAAAAAACTGGCGTGAAGAAGATGAAGATTAAATTATGGAAAAAATAATTTTTTTTGGATTGGTCATTCCTATTATGGCTTATGTTTTATACTTAGGTGGAATGGCAATTATGAATGGTTTTAAGTCTAAGGAAGCTAATAGAGCTGAGAAAGAGGAAGCTGAAAGTGAGGGTAGGGAGACAAGCGAAACTTCTGATGAACAAAGCAGCAATTTAAGTGATGAACTTACTAAATTGAATGATCTAAAAGAAAAAGGAATTATTTCTCAAGAGGAATTTGAAAAGGCAAAAAATAAACTATTAAATAATTAAATAGTTTAATCATGTTTAATGGTTTTAAAAAAAAATTTGTTAAAGTAAGCAAGGGTAAAATTTTTTGTCGATTTAAAGGTAACGGTCCCCCCTTATTATTACTTCATGGATATCCCCAAACACATGTGATGTGGCACAAGACTGCCCCTGAGCTTAGTAAATATTTTACTGTAATAGTTGCTGACCTTAGAGGATATGGAGATAGTTTAGTTTTACCTGGTGGTACTAATCATAAAAATTATTCTAAAAGAGAAATGGCTAAAGATATGGTTCAATTGATGAGTAAATTAAATTTTAAAAAATTTTTTGTTGCTGGACATGATAGAGGCGGGAGAGTTGCACATAGAATGGCAAGAGATTATAGAAATAAGATTATGGCATTAAGTGTATTAGATATTTGTCCAACTCTAGATATGTACGAGCATACTGATATGAAATTTGCAAAAGGATATTTTCACTGGTTTTATTTAATACAGCCAGCACCTTTACCAGAGAAAATGATAATGGCAGACCCTAAAAGATGGTTACATAGTCGGTTTA
>CABZSV010000043.1 GCA_902528575.1 uncultured Pelagibacteraceae bacterium | reverse complement strand
GCACTATAAGCCCGAAAGAAGTTATTAAAATTCAATTGAATGGGCTTCAACAAAATGATCTTGAATATAAAGATAGTGGTATAGAACAAACTTGGAAATTCGCTCACCCAAATAATAAGAGAGTAACAGGACCATTAAGCAACTTTAAGATGATGATAAAAAGCGACTCTTACGGGATGATGATTAACCACCTAAGTCACACAATAACTGAGCTTGGAAGTAGTGACAAATGGGCTCAATTTGAAGTTATCATTCTTGATAAGGACAAAATTTATCACAAATTCAATTGGCAAGTCGAAAAGTACACCTCTGAGGGAACTTTGAAAGACTGTTGGTTAACCACAATGGTATCCAGTCCAATCCCTCTTGGAAGCTCAATTTGATTTTTCACATATACATTTTTGTTTCGTAACAATTAAAAATTTAGTAGGAATCGCAGAATGAAAACAAAAACTAAAGTTGTAGTAGTTGGTGGAGGAGTTGTAGGGGTAAGTGCCCTGTATCATTTAGCAAAAAAGGGTTGGTCTGATGTTGTTCTAGTTGAAAGAAAAGAATTAACCTCAGGATCAACTTGGCATGCAGCAGGACTACTACCTTTATTTAATATGAGTTATTCAGTTGGACAGCTTCATAAATATGCAGTTAATCTTTACAAAACATTAGAGGAAGAAACTGGAAAAAATGTTGGCTTTAGTGTTGTTTCAAATATTCGTCTAGCAAGTACAAAAGATAGAATGGATGAATACCATCAATACGCAGGCGTCGCTCGAACCATCGGAGTAGATGTTAAATTTTTGAAACCAGAACAAGTAAAAGAAATTTGGCCATTATGTCATACAGATGATTTAGTTGGCGCAATACAACACCCTGAAGATGGATATATTCAACCAGCAGATTTAACACAAGCATTAGCAACAGGTGCAAGAAATAGAGGAGCAGAAATTTATAGAAACACAACTGTCCTATCAATGAGGCAAACTAAAGATGGATGGATTGTGGAAACAGATAAGGGATCAATAGAATGTGAGCATGTTATTTCTTGCTCAGGAAATTTTGCACGACAAACAGGTGAAATGGTAGGATTAGATATTCCAGTAATACCTGTTGAACATCAATACATTGTTACAGAACCTCACCCTGCAATTCAAAAAAGAAAAAAAGATGGATTACCAGAAATGGGAGTCTTAAGAGACAGTGATAGTAGATGGTATATGAGAGAAGAAGCTGGAGGATTAATTTTGGGTCCTTATGAAGATGGTGCACCAGCTTGTTATGTAGAGGGGCCATCAAAAAATTCTGAATATGAATTATTTCAAGAAGATTTAGATAGATTAGCTCCACATATAGAGGGAGCAATTCATAGAGTTCCTGCATTTGGAGAAGTTGGAGTAAAGAAAGTTTATAACGGAGCTATCTGTTATACTCCTGATGGTAATCCAATTGTTGGTCCTGCATGGGGTCTTAAGAATTTTTGGATTAATGAAGGACATAGTTTTGGAATAACAGCAGCAGGTGGTGCAGGTTGGCAATTAGCAGAGTGGATCGTTGATGGTGAACCTACAATTGATATGTTGGGAGTTGAACCAAGACGTTACGGTAACTATGCAACCAAATCTTATTTGAAAGCAAAAAATGAAGAAGCATATAGTCATGTCTTTATAGTTCACTATCCAGATGAGGAAAGACCAGCAGCAAGACCATTAAGAACAGCTCCTTGTTATGAAAGAATGAAAAATTTAGGTGCTGTGTTTGGTCAAAAGTTTGGATGGGAAAGACCTAATTTCTTTGCAACAGATGGAATGGAGCAAAAAGATGATTGGTCATTTAGAAGATCGAAATGGTTTGATGCTATTAAAAAAGAATGTCAAAATGTAAAAGAAAACGTAGGTCTTTTAGATATGACTGCATTTGCAAAATGTAGAATTAAAGGGCCTAAAGCAGAGGAATTTTTAGATTATTTAGTAGCTAATAAACTTCCAAAAAAGATAGGAAGGATAAATTTATGTCATGCCTTGAACACTAAAGGTGGGGTGCATTCAGAATTTACAATAATGAAAGAAGCAGAGAATAGTTACTATTTAGTTTCTGCTGGAGCAAATTTAAGATTAGATCATGACTGGATACAAAAATGGATGCCAGATGATGGATCGGTAATATTTGAAGATCTAACAAACAGTACAGGAGTTTTGGTAGTAGCAGGTCCTAAAGCTAGACAATTAATGCAAAAGGTTTCAACAGACGATTTTTCTAATGAGAATTTCAAATGGTTGACTGCTAAAAATATAAATGTTGGATATGCTCCAGTAAATGCAATGAGGGTAAACTTTGTGGGCGAGCTTGGTTGGGAACTACATCATCCAATTGAATATCAAAACCATATTTTTGATAAATTAATGGAAGCAGGAAAAGATTTAGGTATTAAACCTTTTGGAATTAGAGCCATGAATAGTTTAAGAGTTGAAAAATCTTACAAGCTAGTTGGAACAGAATTATCAATTGAATATTCACCATATGAGTCTGGTCTTGATAGATTTGTTCATCCAAACAAAGGAAACTTTATTGGGTTAGAAGCACTTAACAAATGGAGAGAAAAAGGTTTTGATAATAAATTGGTCACTTTAGAGGTTCATAATACCAAAGATGCTGATGTATTAGGAAATAATCCTATTTTCAAAGATGGAAAAGTTGTTGGAAGAGCAACTGGAGGTGAATTTGGTTTTAGATTAGATAAATCAATAGCGCTCGCGATGGTTAAACCAGATTGTTCGAATGTGGGCGACAAATTACAAGTTGATATATTGGGTGAAATGTACGACGCTACTGTCTTAGATGAGAGTCCATATGATTCAGAAAATAATTTATTGAGAGCTTAATGAAAATTTTAGTAGCTGTAAAAAGGGTTATTGATTACAATGTTCAAATCAGAGTTAAAGAAGATGGAACTGGTGTAGTTACTGACAATGTTAAAATGTCAACCAATCCTCCTGATGATAATGCAATAGAAGAGGCTGTAAAAATTAAAGAGGCAGGCAAAGCTACAGAAGTAGTTGCAGTAACTGTAGGTGAAGAAAAAGCTCAAGAAACTGTTAGGAAAGCTTTAGCGGTTGGTGCGGACAGAGGCATTCATGTGAAAGTCGATGGAATTTTAGAACCACTCGCTGTTTCAAAAATTTTACAAAAAATAGTAGATAAAGAAAAACCAGATTTAGTATTTAT
>CABZSV010000042.1 GCA_902528575.1 uncultured Pelagibacteraceae bacterium | reverse complement strand
TTCAAAAACCAGTTCTAGTTTGCGTAATGGATGAAAAATATCTTAAAAATTATTATGAAATTTTAGATCTATTAAGAAATAATAATATCAATGCTGAAATTTTTTTAGATACAAAGAAAAATTTAGGCAAGCAATTAACCTTAGCAAATAAACGTGAGTTGGATGTTGCAATAATATGTGGTGAAAATGAATTTAATGAAAATACAGTCACTATAAAAAGTCTCAAAGGCGTTAAGGGTGAAAACAATAAAACATTTCCAAAAGAAAATTTAATCGATGAAGTCAAAAAACTTATCTGAAAACATCCTTAGATCAGTAAAATCTAAGGGTTTTAAATATATTGATTTACCTTCAGTAATTGAGGCTAATCACATTGTTCAAAGATCAGGAGAAAATTTTAGAAAGTTTATCTTCTCCTTTACTGATCAGAATGGAAGCGAGTTGTGTTTAAGACCAGATTTAACAATTGCATCTTGTCTAAGGTATTTGGAAAATAATTTAAAAGGTAAGGAAAAAATTTTTTACAGTGGTCAAGCTTATCGAAAATCACAAAACAAAAAAGACTCAATCATTAGAAATCAAATTGGATTTGAAATTTTAGGATCTAAGGATGAGAAAAATGACGATAAAGAAATTATAAATACATCTCTTAAATCACTTCAAAATATCAAATATTCTTCAGGAACACTAACTATTGGAAATGTTGAAATATTTAATTTGTTAATTTCAAAATTGGATATTCCAAAGAGATGGAAGCTAAGATTAGCCAGACATTTCTGGAGAGAAGAATATTTTAATGATTTATTAAAAAGATTAGAAACTAATTCAGATGTTGATCCAACAATTGTAGAAATAGATAAAAAGCGTTACGTGAAAATGCTTAAAGAGGATTTATCAAATATTGTTGCAGGAAGAACAATTAATGAAATATTAAAAAGGTTTGATCAGAAAATAAAAGATCCTAGAAGAGCTAGTCAAGGAAAGAATGTTTCAAAAATAATTAAAGATTTCTTAAAAATTAAATGTCCCATAAATAAAGCAGCAATTGAGTTAAATAAATTTTTTAAAAAAAACAAAATAAATCTAGCTGTAGATCAAAAATATTTTCCAATCTCTAATAATAAGGTTTCAAAATTAAATGTAGTATTTTCAGCATCCTTTGGAAGACAATTAGAATATTACACCGGAATGGTTTTTAAAATTGATATTAAATCTAAAAACTCATTAAAAAATATTATTAATGGTGGTCGTTATGATGGTCTAATTTCAGACTTAGGATCAAAAAAACAAACTCCAGCAGTAGGTGCTGCTTTAAATTTAAATTACTAATGATAAAAAATATTTTAAATATTGGAATTCCAAGCAAAGGTAGACTTAGAAAAGATGTCTTAAATATTTTTAAAAAAAATAAATTAAATCTCATTTCTGAAAGAGGAGAAAGAGATCTTTTAGGATCTATAAAACAATTTAAAAATATTAAGATTTTATATCTTCATGCAAGAGAGATCATCGAAAGACTTGGAGACGGATCTTTGGACATAGGTTTTTCTGGCTTTGATTTATTAAAGGAAAGTGAAATTAACACTCAAAAGAAAATTAATGTTTTAAAAAGATATGATTTTGGTAAGGCTACATTAGTAGTCGCAATTCCTGATCCATGGATAGATGTACAAACAGTTGCAGATTTAGAAGAAATTGCATTTGAATTTAAAGATAAGAAAAAGAAAAGATTAAGAGTAGCAACAAAATATCCAAACTTAACAAGGGAATTTTTGTTTTCAAAGGGCGTTACCCAATTCAAATTAATTGATAGTTTGGGTGCAACTGAAGCTTATCCTTTCACAGGCTCTTCGGAGATAATTTCAGATATCACGTCTACTGGGGAAACTTTAAAAGCAAATAATCTACGTATTTTAAAGGATGGAGAGGTACTTAGATCAGAGGCTTGTATGATGATTTCTAAGTCATCAAATAAAAAAACAGGCCTAATAAAAATATTAAAATTACTTTCTAAAAATTAAGTCTT
This sequence comes from uncultured Pelagibacteraceae bacterium, assembly GCA_902528575.1. Classification (GTDB taxonomy): domain Bacteria; phylum Pseudomonadota; class Alphaproteobacteria; order Pelagibacterales; family Pelagibacteraceae; genus Pelagibacter. Next base: position 1,293 of record CABZSV010000042.1, on the reverse strand, counting down.
TCCAATAAATTAGTATTATTTTGATAATATCAATATTTCTAATAACTACATAAAGTGAAATGATTATACAAATAATGAATAATACCTTTAAAATAAAAAATAATTCCATCAAATATTTCTAACTCATTTAATGGGGTTATCAATTATTTATTACTATTGAATGTAGAAGATTTATGAATTAATCGATTATTATGAAGTTAAATCCAAAATTTAATTATCCAAAATCAATAAGAGCTTACTACAATGGTCAAAGGCTTTATGATGTTAATAATGAGAAGCTTCCATCTGTGACTACCATCCTATCTTTCACTAAATCAAAAGAAGACAAAGAAAGCTTAGAAAGGTGGCGTAAAAAAGTGGGTACTGCAGCTGCGGAAAAAATTACTCGTGAGGCTACAAGTAGAGGGTCTGCAATGCACGATTTTCTTGAAAAATTCTTGTTAGGTAAGCTTAATTTAGATTTATTAGGTGATAATTCATTAGAAAGACAAATGGCAGATCAAATAATTGAAAATGGCTTGAGAAATCGAGTTAATGAAATATTTGGGGTAGAAGTTTGTCTTTTCTACCCTCACCGTTACGCAGGTGCTGCAGATTTAATTTGTGAATATGAAGGTAAATTATCTGTGGTAGATTTCAAAAATTCTAATCAATTACGGAGTGATCAATGGAATACTGATTACTATCTCCAATTGTCTGCATATCAAATGGCGCATAACAAAGTTTATGGAACTGATATCAACCAAGGAGTTATATTAGTTTGTACAAAAGATTTAATGTTTCAAAGATTCGTGATTGATTCTGTGAGATTAAAAAATTATCAGGAAATTTTTTTAAGAAAAGTTGATGAGTATTATAAAATGCAATTAAACAACAAATAATTTTAGTTGACTTCAATTTTTTCTTGAAATATAAGTTAAATACTAAATTTTTTAGCTACTTGTTTAGATGCAATCAGTTTAGTTTCTTTGAAAACTTACTCCATTTAAACATAGATAAAAAACTTATAGCGAAGCTACTTGTTTAGATGCTGAGTTAGTGTTTTTTAACATTTCATCACTCTCTTATCTAACACGTACTTTAGAAAGGATAAAATTGTGAAGTATATTGTGTGGGACCTAGAAACAGATCATTCAGCTACAGACTGGTGTTCTATTTTGGAAATAGGCTGCATTCTATTAGATAGCAATTTTAAGGAAGAACAAAGATTTCAGGCAAGATGTAGATTGCCAGATGATCGCGTCCCGACCGCTACTGCCCTGTGTATTAACCGTACAAATGTAGATTTATTAA
>CABZSV010000041.1 GCA_902528575.1 uncultured Pelagibacteraceae bacterium | reverse complement strand
AATTTATGAAAAAACTAAATCATTATCTCGTGGCCAGTTTAGTGGAGAAATTACTCCTTATCTTGAAACATCTGCAGAAAAATATTTAAATCTTCGATCTATAGCCCAAAACTCTAAAGTTGTTTTAATTTTGGCAATAATTATAGCTTCTATAGTTTATGGTTATAAAAGAATTTCTTCAAACAATAGAACAAGAGAACCGGTTGAAAAATTTTTAAATGCTGTTTTATTTACAGCTTCTTTGGCAGCTATATTAACAACTATTGGAATTGTTTTTTCATTAATATTTCAAACTATCGATTTTTTTAAAGTAATTCCCTTGTTTGATTTTATTTTTGGAACTCATTGGTATCCAGCTAAAGCATTTGTGAGAGATGCTTCTGAGCCTTTGGATCCATCAATGTATTCTGACACATTTGGGGCTGTACCAATTTTTGCTGGAACATTTTTTATAGCATTAATTGCAATGTGTGTTGCTATACCAATTGGATTGATGAGTGGAATTTATTTAGCTGAATACGCTTCAACTAAAGTAAGACAATATGCAAAACCTTTAATTGAAATTTTAGCAGGCATACCAACTGTAGTTTATGGTTTTTTTGCAGCTTTGACAGTAGGACCATTCCTTAAAGATATAGGAACGGCGATGGGATTAGAAGTATCTGCAGAGAGTGCTCTAGCTGCAGGGGGTGTAATGGGGATAATGATTATTCCGTTTATATCTAGTTTGAGTGATGACGTTATTACTAGTGTTCCTCAAGGTTTAAGAGATGGTAGTTATGCAATGGGGGCTACTAAATCAGAAACAATAAAAAAAGTTATTTTTCCAGCAGCATTACCAGGAATTGTTGGTTCTATCTTGTTAGGTGTTTCTAGAGCTGTTGGAGAAACAATGATTGTAGTTATGGCTTCAGGCCTTGCAGCCAACTTAACATTTAACCCTTTAGAATCTACTTCAACTATAACTGCTCAAATTGTCGTAATATTAATTGGAGATCAGGCCTTTGGAGATCCTAAAACCCAGGCAGCATTTGCACTAGGTATGACATTGTTTTTGGTAACACTTAGTTTAAATATTTTTGCATTAAGAGTTGTTAAAAAATATAGGGAAAAATATGAATAAAAATAAAGAAAAACTCCTAAATTCTAGATATAGGGCCGAAAAAAGATTTCAATTTTACGGGAAAAGCGCAATTTTTTTAGCTCTTTTGTTTTTAACAATTTTTATTTTTAAAATCTTTTCTACTGGCTATACAGCGTTTCAGAAAACTTGGTTGATTGTACCAGTCACCTTTGATGCTGAAACCATGTACCTTGACGAAAATCCTTCTAAAGAAGACTTAGAGGATGCAGATTATTTTGATCTAGCTTTGCAAACAATGTTTGATTTAGATAAAAGTGCATCAGAAAAACAACAAAATGATCTGAAGCGAATGGTCTCTTACTTTTTTGAAAGAGAGATTAAAAGGGAGCTTTTAAATGACCCTTCATTAATTGGAAAAACTAAAGATGTTTATTTAACTGCTTCAGATGATTTAGATCAAGTATTCAAAGGCAATTATCCAAGGGATTTACCTGAAGATCAAAGAAGAGTTACAGATTATCAATTAAAGATTTTTGATCAACTTGTAGAACAGGGAAGAGTTGAAAGTAAATTCAATTTAAGTTTTTTTACATACCCTGATTCAAGAGAAGCTGAATTAGCTGGTATAGCAAGCTCATTTATGGGATCGATTTTTTCTATTTTAGTTTGTTTAGTTATTGCATTTCCTGTTGCAGTGCTAGCAGCTATTTATTTAGAGGAATTCGCACCAAAAAATAGATTTACTGATTTTATTGAGGTAAATATAAATAACTTAGCAGCAGTCCCATCAATTGTTTTTGGTCTTTTGGGACTAGGTATTTTGCTGGCTGTATTTCAGTTACCTAGATCAACGCCTTTAGTTGGTGGAATAACTTTATCGTTGATGACATTGCCAACAATAATTATTGCCTGTAGAGCATCTTTAAAAGCAGTTCCTCCAAGTATAAGAGAGGCTGCACTTGCAATGGGCGCTAGTAAAATGCAAACTACAATGCATCATACAGTGCCATTGTCTATGCCAGGGACTTTATCTGGTACAATTATTGGCTTGGCTCAAGCTTTAGGTGAAACTGCACCTTTGATATTGATTGGTATGGTAGCTTTTGTAAATACAATTCCAGGATCTCCTTTAGATCCAGCTGCAAGTTTGCCGGTACAAATTTATATATGGGCAGAGAGTGCTGAAAGAGGATTTGTTGAGAAAGTTTCTGCTTGTATTATGGTCCTATTGGGATTTTTAATCATAATGAATTTGTTTGCACAAATAATTAGACATAAATTTGAAAAAAAATGGAGTTAAGATGATAAAGATAAATTCAAAAAATGTAGATGTTTTCTATGGAAAGAAACAAGCTCTATTCAATATAAACTTAGATATTGAAGAAAATCAGGTTACAGCACTAATTGGTCCTTCAGGTTGTGGTAAATCTACTTTTTTAAGATGTCTAAATCGTATGAATGATGTGATTGATATATGTAGAGTAAAAGGGCAGATTATAATCAATGATTTTGATATCAATGACAAGAGTTGTGATGTAGTTAGATTAAGAGAAAAAATTGGTATGGTTTTTCAAAAACCAAATCCTTTTCCTAAAACTATTTATGAAAATATTTCTTATGGCCCAACAATTCATGGCATGGCTCAATCAAAAAATGAAATGGATGAAATAGTTGAAACTAGCTTAAAAAAAGCAGCATTATGGGAAGAGATTAAAGATAGACTTCATGAACCAGGCACTGGTTTATCCGGTGGACAACAACAGAGATTATGTATAGCAAGGGCTATTTCAGTTAAACCTGAAGTTATTCTTATGGACGAGCCTTGTTCTGCTTTAGATCCTATTGCTACAGCTCAAATAGAAGAACTAATTGATGAGTTAAAAAAAGACCATACTATTATAATAGTCACTCATTCAATGGCTCAAGCAGCAAGAGTATCCCAAAACACAGGCTTTTTTCATTTGGGAGAATTGATAGAACATGGTTCTACTGATAAAATATTTAAGAATCCTGAAAATAAAAGAACTCAGGATTATATTACAGGGAGGTTTGGATAATGGTTGAAGCACCACACACAGTTAAGTCTTACGAGGAAGAGCTTAAAAATTTAAATAGTAATATAATTAAAATGGGTGGTTTTTGTGAGGAGTCATTAGGCAAGGCTATTCAAGCCATTACCACAAGAAATAGTGATAATGCGGAAGCTGTTATAAAAGATGACGAAAAAATAGATAAGTTTGAAACTTTAATAGAGCAACAGGTAGTAAACCTAATTGCTTTAAGACAACCAATGGCAATAGATTTAAGAGAAACTGTAACGGCATTGAAAATTTCATCTGATTTAGAACGAATAGGTGATTTGGCAAAGAATATTTCAAAAAGAACATTATTATTAAATGAAAATTTACCAAAAAATTTGACCGAAGCTTTGGTAAGAGTTTCTTCTAATGTTCAAAAACAACTCAAATCTATTTTGGATGCATATTTAGATAGGTCATCTGCTATGGCTATAAATGTCTGGGAAGGTGATGAACAAATAGATGATTTAACCAATTTATGTATGCAAGAAGTAATAAAGTATTTGAAGGAAGATGAAAAAAATCTAGATGATGGTACTCATTTATTATTTGTTACTAAAAATATTGAACGTATTGGTGATCACACAACAAACGTTGCAGAGCAGGTATATTATTTAGTCACAGGAGAGTATCTAGAAGGT
>CABZSV010000040.1 GCA_902528575.1 uncultured Pelagibacteraceae bacterium | reverse complement strand
CTACACACTCGATACAAACTTTTTCTAAAGTTTGTGCAAATTTGATTAGTTCTTCATTGCCATCTAATTTACCTCTATGAGCCAATCCTCTAGTCCAAGCAAAAATTGACGCGATAGGGTTGGTTGAAGTTTCTTTTCCTTGTTGATGCATTCTATAATGTCTAGTTACTGTTCCGTGTGCAGCCTCTGCTTCCATTACTTTTCCATCTGGAGTTAATAATGTACTTGTCATTAATCCTAAAGATCCATAACCTTGTGCCATAGTGTCTGATTGCACATCTCCATCATAATTTTTACAAGCCCAAATATATTTACCACTCCACTTCATTGCGCATGCAACCATGTCATCAATTAACCTATGTTCGTAAGTTAAATTATTTTTTTCAAATTCACTCTTATATTCTTTGTCAAAAATTTCTTGGAAAATATCTTTAAATCTTCCATCGTATTGTTTTAGAATTGTATTTTTTGTAGACATATAAACAGGCCATTTTTTAATTAACCCATAACTGAAACAAGATCTTGCAAAGTCTTCAATAGACTTATCTAAATTGTACATTGATAAAGCCACACCAGGACCTGTAAAATTAAATACCTCATATTTAATTTCATCTTTTCCATCTTCTGATGTCCACTTCACTTCCATTTTTCCTTTTCCAGGAACTTTAAAATCTGTTGCTCTATATTGATCACCAAAAGCATGTCTTCCAATAATTACAGGGTCAGTCCAAGAAGGAACAAGTTTAGGAATATTTTTACAAATAATTGGTTCTCTGAAAACTGTTCCTCCAATTATATTTCTTATGGTTCCGTTAGGAGATCTCCACATTTTTTTTAAATCAAATTCTTCTACTCTTGCTTCATCAGGGGTAATCGTTGCACACTTTATTCCAACACCAATTTTTTTAATAGCGTTCGCAGAGTCAATAGTAATCTGATCATCAGTATTATCTCTGCTTTTCATGCCTAAATCGTAATATTCAATACCAAGATCTAAATATGGGAGGATTAATTTATTTTTGATGAACTCCCATATAATACGAGTCATTTCATCGCCATCCAGCTCGACAACTGGGTTTTTTACCTTGATTTTGCTCATTAAATAAAAATTATCTTATTAATTGAATTTGATCGTTTTATATACATATTAATCGAAAATTAGCAAATAGAAGAATATGTTTAGTAAGATATTTCCAAAGATTCACACAGAAGGATACAAGTTTATAGTCATAGCTGTATTCATAACGATCGTTTTTTTGATTATTAATAATTTTTTAGGGTTAATAGGAATATTACTGACTGTTTGGGTTTATTATTTTTTTAGAGATCCAGAGAGAACAATTATAGGAGATGATAGTTACCTAGTAAGCCCTGCAGATGGAGAAGTGATTAAAGTTGAAGAGGTAGATGGTCCAAAAGAACTTGGACTAGAAAACAAAAAATTTAAAAAAATAAGTATTTTTATGAATGTATTTGATTGTCATGTTAACAGAACACCATGCTCAGGTATTGTTGAGGATATTTTATATAAACCAGGAAAGTTTTTAAATGCATCTTTAGATAAAGCAAGCGAAGACAACGAGAGAAATTATTATAAAATAAAAGACAAACATGGAAATGATATTGTCGTTGTTCAAATCGCAGGATTAGTTGCAAGAAGAATAGTTTGTGAAACAAATAAAAATCAGGAATTGCATCAAGGTGATAGAATTGGGATGATTAGATTTGGTAGTAGAGCAGACGTTTATTATGAAAATTATGAACCACTAGTTAAAGTTGGTCAAACAGCAATTTCAGGAGAAACACTGCTGGCTAAAAATTAATTTATGGAACAGCCAAAAAACAATTTAAAAATTGTTACAGATAAAAAAACTAACGCAAGAGTGATTTTACCTAACATGCTAACCCTTATTGGAGTTTGTATAGGTTTGTCATCAATAAGATTTGCATTAGATGGAAAATTTGAATTTGCAATTATTGCAATTATGTTTGCTGCTCTTATAGACGGATTAGATGGAAGAATAGCAAGATTAATTAAAGGAACATCAAAAGTTGGTAAAGAGCTAGACTCTTTAACAGATATGATAAGTTTTGGAGTAGCCCCAGCATTTATTATGTATTTCTGGAAACTAAATACATTAGGAAGATTTGGTTGGTTGTTATGCTTAATATATGTAATTTGTGTTGCATTACGTTTAGCTCGTTTCAACGTAAATACAGGCCAAGCACCTTCTTGGAGAGATAATTTTTTTGAAGGGGTTCCATCTCCAGCAGGAGGTATTTTAGTTTTAACTCCATTGATATTTAGTCTTACAAGCTTTGATCTTATAAAGATAAATTATGACATTGTCGTTCCAGTTTTTTTTATTGTAACATCTTTATTATTGATCAGTAAATTTCCAAGCTATTCATTTAAAAAAATTGTAATTCAGAGAAAGGCAACTATTTTTCTATTATTTGGAATAGTTTTATTTTTTGGATTACTTCTAATATATCCATTTAATGTTATATCTATTAGTGCAATCATATACTTAGGTATGCTTCCAATTAGTTTTTTTCATTATCAAAAATTAAAAAAACAAAACGAAGATCAGAATTATAAAGATGAAGATGATGATCTCGAAGATATTTTGTAATGAAAAAAAATGTCATTGTATCATTAGCTGATTCAAATTATTTCCCTTTATTAAATGAATTAATAGACTCTATTAAAAGATTTAAAGAGAGCTCTGAAGTTGCAATATGTATTTTAGATGCTGGTCTATCAGAGGATCAAAAGACAGAATTATCATCAAAAGTAGATGAAATAAAATCAGCAGAATGGGATATAAAAGTTCCAGATAGTAAAATCAAAGGGCGTGAATGGTTAAAGAGCCAAGTATCCAGGGCCTTTTTACCCAAATATTTTCCAAGCTATGAAAAATATTTATGGATTGATTGTGATGCTTGGGTCAATGATTGGCAATCAGTTGAGCTTTATTTTAAAGCGTGTGAGAATGGCAAATTAGGAATTACACAAACTATTGGACCAGGTTACAAGATTACTTCTAGAGTAAATTGGGTTTTTGGAAAACTAGCAATTATTAAATCTCAAAATTTTAAACACGCAATAAAATCTAATATTGATTTAGAAAAAGCTAGAAAGTTAGCTTTTGCTCCTCATATCAATATTGGTGTTTTTTCTTTAGAAAAAAATTCAACGTGTTGGAATTCATGGCAGGAAAACTTAAAGCAAACACTTAAAGGTGGAGAAATATTTGGCTCTGAACAATTAGCGATGAATATGTCTGTTTATGTTGATAATGTCGAAACTGAATTTCTTCCATTAAACTGCAATTGGATCACTAGTAATCTTTTGCCAAAGTTTGATGAGGATAAAGATGCATGGGTAGAGCCTTATTTACCTAATTATAAAATTGGAATTATGCATTTAGCAGCTGGCATCTGGAAAGATAACGAAGATATGAGATTAAACAAGAATATTAAAATAGATATTCAAACTCTTACAGGTAAAATTTTAAATAAAAGTTTAAGATTTAATAATTAATTGAAAAAAAATAAAATCTCTAAGAACTGGGTTAATAAACAGCGTAGAGATATCTATGTTAGACAATCCAAAGTGGATGGGTATCGTGCTAGATCAGCTTACAAATTAATTGAAATTGATGAAAAATTTAAAATTTTTAAAGGTGGATTATCAGTAATTGATATTGGTGCAGCTCCAGGGAGCTGGTCACAATATGCTCTCAAAGCAGCTAAAAGTGGAAAATTGATATCTATAGATTTAAAAAAAATGGAACCCATAGGTAATAGTGTTCAAATCCAAGGAGATTTTACTGAAGAAAAAACTCAAGACGAAATTAAAAAAAATATAAACGGCAAAGTTGATGTCGTAATGTCTGATATGGCCGTAGATACAACCGGGATTAAAAATATAGATTCAATACAAACTGGAGAACTGTGTAAAGAGGCAATGTTTTTTGCTAAAGATTTAATGAAAGAAAATGGATATTTTATTTCAAAAATTTTTATGGGAGGAACATTTAACGAAATCGTCGCAGAGGGAAAAAAATATTTTAAAGAAGTTAAGGTTTTTAAACCAAAATCTAGCAGAAAAGATTCAAAAGAAAGTTTTATAATTTGTAGAAAAATCCGATAGAGACTTTTAATTTAAAAGGAATCGTATATAAAAGACTATGGTTCCCATAAAAGAAGCACTTACCTTTGACGATGTTACATTAGCTCCAAAGTATTCAGAAATATTACCTTCTGATGCAGACACTAGTGTATCTTTAACAAAGCATTTGAAACTTAAAATTCCACTTTTATCATCTGCAATGGATACTGTCACAGAGAGCAGAATGGCAATAGCTATAGCTAAGGCTGGTGGTATTGGTGTGATTCACAGAAACCTTGATATAAAAAAACAATTATCAGAGATAAAAAAAGTAAAAAAACAAAAATTAATTGTTG
>CABZSV010000039.1 GCA_902528575.1 uncultured Pelagibacteraceae bacterium | reverse complement strand
CAAATACTAGCAAACCACATTCTTGTGTGATTATGCAAATAATTTTTTTCTTTAAGCTCTTTCACCCACTCATTAAAGCAATCTACTTTTGTTTTTCCTTCGATTGCTGCAATATAATCTTTATTGTCTTTAAATTCATTTTTGATTCGATTTAATTCGATAAGAAAATCCGACCAAACATTTGGTCTTAGTTCTAACCAACCTTTCCAATAAGTTCGCCATAGAACTTCTTGAATAAACTTTTCATTTTTTGAAAAAGAAAATTTACTTAGAGCTTTCTGAATGACCTCTTGTTCATTAATTATTCCATGAGTTATATATGGTGATAAGCAAGATATATTAGATCTTTTTTCAGGTCCAAAATCAAAATTTCTTAATTTTGAATATTCTCCAAGATTATTCTCAACAAAATTATTTAATTGATTTAAGGCCTTAGCCCTTGAAGCTTCAAATATCATTTTAAATTATTTTGATTTTTTTTTCTTAAGACCTAATTTGTCACTATGTCTTAATCTTAAAACAACAATTGCTCCAGCTATTAACAAAATAGCTACTGCTTCATAAACAAGTGCAGTAGGATCCATTTCTTTGCCTTGTAGAATAATAAATCGTGCAAGGGCGGTAATTGCAATAAGAAGTGGTAGGGTAATACTAATAGATTGTTGGTTCCAAAAAACCCTAACCATTGCTAGTACCTCCAAATAAAGAAACATTAAAAGCAAATCTGCTAATGTAACAGATTGATTTAAGAACATGTTTTTCATTTCAATCCCAACAGCGATAACAGTGCTGATTAAGATAATAACCATTAATGCTAACTGTAAATTTTTTGCTATCTTATCCATTATTTATCTTTACTAAAAGGCAACCATTTTTCAATTGCAGATTTTAAGGGACCATCATAAGGGATTGAATAAGAATTCGGGTTTGGACTTGTTAAAACCTCAATTCCTTTTGAAAATACGAATATAAATACTATTACAAAAACTATGACCATGATTTTAAAAGGATCAAAATTCTTTGTTTGAAAAACACTCGCAGACTTCTCTTCTGCTCTATGGAATTGTTTAAAAGTCATATAGACGGCAAATATTAAACCTATATGAGCTAAAAAAAGTCCAGCCCATCCAAATGCAAAAGTTGTATAAGAAAAAACATATAAACTAAAAACAGTAGTCCAAATAAAACTTAAAACTAAAAGAATTTGTAATCTAACTGTTTTAGGAAGTGCGCGTAGATCATTCTTACTATCATCAAATAAAATATTTGCAGCATCTCTCATCCAATTCTTTATTGATTCCATGATCTAAGGATATAATTTTTAGTGATTTAAACAAATGTTAATTTGTCCTAAACGTTACTAAGAACGAAGCTTTTTTTTGTGAAAATTGATAAATCTTTCAACGTTAGATTTATTAAATGACTTATTTTCTTCAAATGAGACTTTTTTCATCGAGTAAGCGCTGCTATTAGTAACTCTAGATTGAATTGTAATATTTCCTTTATACAATTTAAGTTTAACTGAGCCATTAACTTTGCTTCTTTTTAAATCTACAATTTTTTGAAGTTTAAATCTTTCTTTTGAATACCAATAACCATTGTAAATTAACTCTGCATATCTAGACATTATCTGATCTTTTTTATGCATAGTTTCTTTGTCTAATGTAACAGACTCAATTGCTCTATGAGCATTTATTAAAAGAGTCCCACCAGGTGTTTCATACACTCCTCTAGATTTAATACCTAAAAATCTATTCTCTACTAAGTCAACTCTTCCAATTCCATTTTTGCCTGCTAGATCATTCAACTTTGTTAATAATTTAGCTGGAGATAATTTTTTTCCATTAATTTCAAAAGGATCACCATTTTTAAAATTAATAGTAACAAATGATGGTTTGTTAGGTGCTTTTTCAGGAGAAACTGTTCGCTGAAAAATAAATTCAGGAGCAGAATTTTTTGGATTTTCTAAAACCTTACCTTCAGTTGATGTATGAAATAAATTATCATCCACTGAAAAAGGAGGTGCACCTTTTTTATCTTTAGGAATAGCTATGCTATGTTTTTTTGCATAATTAATTAAGTCTGTTCTAGATTTTAGTTTCCAAATTCTCCACGGAGCTATAATTTTAATTTTAGGACCAAAATAATGATAGCCTAATTCAAATCTAACTTGGTCATTGCCTTTACCAGTTGCTCCATGTGAAACTGCATAGGCTTTAAATTTTTTAGCTACTCTTATTTGATCTTTTGCAATAAGAGGTCTTGCTATTGATGTCCCTAATAAGTAAACACCCTCATAGATCGCGTGTCCTCTGATCATGGGATAAACATAATCCTTAACAAAAATATCTTTTAAATCTTTAATAATTATATTTTTAACACCAAATTTTTTTGCATTAGTAATTATTTTTTTCCTATCAATTTCTTGTCCAACATCTGCTGTATAACAAATTACATCTGCATCATAATTTTCTTGAAGCCATTTTAAAATTATAGAAGTATCGAGCCCTCCAGAATAAGCTAGAACAATTTTCTTTTTTGATTTCATTGAATTAACTACAAGCTTTTCTTGAAGCGTTATAAGCTTTAGTAAATCCTAGCAAAGAGTAATGATCAATTGTTTGAGAACCTTGTTGATTGTATCCAGTGATCATAATTCTAGATCCTTTTCTCATTTGTTTGATCATTTTTAATTCTATTTTATTGTCTGCAATCCACGCAAAACCTTGTTCTTTAATATCAAATTTAAATTTATTCTTCCCTGAAGCAGCTGTTACAGAATTATTTTTGTTGAATTCATAACCCGGGGTAACACTTACTTCATTTTTTATATTGTCGTTTGGTCTAAATGCTACAAATAATTTTGCATCTCTTTTATTAGTTTTGGGCGCTTGCAAAATAGGTAAAGATTGCGCAAAGCATACTTTACCGTCAGCATCCATAACGACCATTGCCTCCCAATCTTTATATTTACCAATTTTTTTAATTTCCTGAGCTGAAACTTGAGCAACACCACTTATAAAAAATATTCCTAATAATATTGTAATTTTTTTAATTATGGACATGGATTTGGATAAATTGTTTGTACGTGGTTAATTTCTTTAATGACATCATCAAATAAGTTTACATTTACACTTTCTATATTTGTTTTCAACTGCTCCATTGTAGTTGCTCCAATTATTACACTAGTCATAAAGTCTTGAATTTCACAAAATTTTATCGCCATCTGACTCATATCTAGATCAAACTTTTCACTAATTTTATAATAATGTTCAACGGCATCCTCAGTATTTGGCTTTCTATACCTTGTCCAGAAATCGAAATCTCTCTCCATTCTCGATCCTTTGGGGAAATTCTTGTTTCTATACTTTCCACTTAAATATCCACTTGCTAATGGTGAGTAAGCTAAGCAGCCAATGTTTTCTCTTATAGAAACTTCAGCTAGTCCAACTTCGTAAGATCTATTTAATAAACTATAAGGATTTTGGATTGACATCATTCTTGGCAACTTTTTATCTTTGGATAACTGAAGATAATTTAAAACTCCCCAAGGGGTCTCATTTGATAAACCAACGTATCTTATTTTTCCCTGATCAATATATTTATTTAACTCAGCAAGAACATCTTCAAATTTATTCCATTCATTTTCCTTATGAACATAACCAAGTCTTCCAAAATTATTTACATTTCTTTCTGGCCAATGAAGTTGATATAAATCTATATAATCAGTTTTAAGTCTTTTAAGACTGTCATTTAAAGCAGTTTCTAAGTTTGGACCTGTAAAACTATTTTCTCCACTTCTTAAATAATCTCTTGCTGGACCAGCAACTTTTGTTGCAAGAATGACTTTGTCTCTTTTTTTTGTTTTTTCAAACCAGTTTCCAATAATTTCTTCCGTATCACCATAGGTTTCCTTTCTTGGTGGTACTGCATATAATTCAGCAGTGTCCCAAAAGTTTACTCCTTGATCTAAAGCAAAATCCATTTGTTCAAATGCTTCAAGCTCAGTATTTTGTTCCCCCCAAGTCATAGTACCGAGACAAATTGTACTCACTTTAATATCGGTATTACCTAAATTTTTGTAATTCATTAGAAATATAAAGTTAAAATTTTGTTAATCTTTTAAGGTATCTTGAATAATTAGTAAAAGAATATATATATTACATATTATGGAATTTAATAAAAACGGAATACTAAATAGAGCAAAAGCAGCACAACAAACAGCTGCTGTAATGGATGAAGGCTTAAGAGCCTATATGCTAAAAGTTTATAACTACATGGCAACAGGTATATTGCTAACTGGAATAGTAGCACTATTAACATTTAAAATGTCTGTTGTTACTAATGATGCAGGTTCAATCGTTGGTCTAACGCAGATGGGGAATGCAATTTATTTATCAGGTCTTAAATGGCTTGTAATGTTAGCACCTCTAGGTATCGTTTTTTACATGAGTTTTGGAATTAATAAAATGAGTGCATCAAAGGCACAAACTACTTTTTGGGTTTTTGCA
>CABZSV010000038.1 GCA_902528575.1 uncultured Pelagibacteraceae bacterium | reverse complement strand
TATAAAAATCAAAGTAGATTATAAACAGGTAGGCTCAGATAGAATTACTAATGCTATAAGTTTAATGAATAACAAAAATAATTTTATAATTTTAGATTTTGGTACAGCAACAACTTTCGATGTACTTATTAGAAATACTTATTTTGGAGGAATTATTGCCCCGGGTGTGAGATTATCTCTTAATACCTTGTCTGACAAAGCAACTTTGATTCCAAAAATAGATTTAAAAAAGATTAATAAAGTGATTGGCAAAAATACAATCTCTGCTGTTAGATCAGGCTTTTTTTGGGGTTATGCGGGTTTAATTGACAATATTATTAATTTAATTAAGAAGGAAACTGGAAAATCTTTTAAAGTAATTATTACTGGTGGATTTTCAGATTTATTTAAAAACTCAATAAAAACGAAAGCAAGTCACAACCAAGATATTACAATTAAAGGCTTAATAAAGATTTCAAAGTTAATTAAATAATATGAAAGATGAACTATTATTTTGTCCATTAGGTGGATCAGGTGAAATAGGTATGAACATGAATTTGTTCGGCTATGGAAAGCCTAGTGATCATAAATGGATTATGGTCGACATAGGGGTAACATTTGCAGATGATACTATTCCAGGTGTTGATTTAATTTATCCAGATCCTGGGTTCATAGTAGAAAGAAAAGATAATTTATTAGGAATAGTTTTAACACACGCACACGAGGATCACATTGGTGCAATTGCTCATCTGTGGCCAAAATTACAATGTAAAATTTTTGCAACTCCTTTTACAGCTGTATTAATTCGAGAAAAATTTAGAGAAAAACAAATTGATATAACTAATCATTTACAGATTGTTGAGTTAAATGGAAAGGTTTCTCTGGATCCATTTGAAATTGAATACATTACTTTAACGCATTCTATATTAGAACCAAATGGACTTAGAATAAAAACTCCTGCAGGCGTTATTTTGCATACTGGAGATTGGAAGGTAGATTTAAATCCTTTGATTGGAGACAATATAAACGAAAAAAGATTAAAGGAAATTGGTGAAGAAGGCGTGCTAGCAATGATTTGCGATTCAACAAATGTTTTTAGTGCTGGTAGATCAGGTTCAGAATTAGATGTAAGAAAAAATATGTTAAACGTTATGTCTCGATTAAAAAAAAGAATTATCATAACATCATTTGCTTCCAACGTAGCTAGAATGGAGACAGCTTTTTATTGTGCAGAACAAACAGGAAGACAAATCTCTTTAGTTGGTAGATCAATGCATCGTATTTATAAAGCTGCGCGTCAATGTGGATATTTAAAAAACACAATTGAGCCAATTGATCCAAGAGAAGCTAAAAATTTTTCAAGAGAAAAAATTGTGTATTTATGTACTGGAAGTCAAGGCGAACCAATGGGTGCAATGATGAGAATTTCTAGCTATGTTCATCCAGATGTTTTTATTGAAAAAGGTGATGCTGTCATTTTTTCTTCAAAAATCATACCTGGTAATGAAAAAAAACTCTATAAACTTCACAATCAACTTGTAAAGGATGGAATAGAAGTAATATCTGAAGAAACCGAGTTTGTTCATGTTTCTGGGCATCCAAATAGAGAAGACCTTAAAGAGATGTATCAATGGGTAAAACCTAGATGTGTAATACCTGTACATGGTGAACATAGGCACATGATAGAACACATTAATTTTGCAAAAGAAATGCAAGTGCCACATCCAGTTCAAGTCGAAAATGGTGATATTGTTAAGTTATATCCAAGTGAAAAACCTGAAGTATATGACAAGGCCCCGAGCGGCAGACTTTATTTAGATGGTAGTGTAAGCGTTGATCCAGATTCACAATCGATAAAAGATAGGAAAAATTTAAGTGCAAATGGATATTTAGAGGTAACTATTATGATAACTCCAAAGGGTAACATACATAATGATCCAGTGATTTCTTTTAGAGGCTTGCCAATCGAAGATAAAGATGAGTTTACTTATGGGTTAGTTGAAGAAATAGAAATAATATCAAGAACTTTTAAAGTTGGAAGCAAACAACAAGAGCACAACTTAATTGATGCATTAAAAATAGCTTGTAGAAAATTTTCTAAAGAAAGGACAGGAAAAAAACCTTTTACCAATATCAATTTAGTAAGAATTTAATGAGCGCAACAGGTTTAGCTATTATCTATATAATTATATGGTGGATAGTTTTTTTTGCTATTTTACCTATTGATGTGAATCGAACAAAGACAGTAAAAATTGATGGTGAGGATCCTGGTTCACCTGAAAATCCAAAAATGTTGAAAAAATTCCTTTATTGTACCGGAATTACTACTGTCATTTTCATCATAATTTACTTATTAATTAAATTAGAATATTTAAATTTAAGAAATATTATTAATTAAGATGCTTTTATCAAATTCATTTATACCAATCTTAAAAAATAATCCCTCAGAGGCAAAAATTAAATCTCATCAATTGATGTTGAGAGTAGGTATGATTAAACAAGCGTCTGCAGGAATTTATTCATGGCTGCCTTTAGGTTTTAAGGTAATGAAAAAAATAGAGGAAATTGTAAGACAAGAACAAAATAAAATTGGAGCTAAAGAAATATTAATGCCAACTATTCAATCTAGTTAAATTTGGAAAGAAAGCGGCCGTTATGACGATTATGGTGAAGAGATGCTCAGAATTACTGATCGTCAAAATAGAGAAATGTTATATGGACCAACTAATGAAGAACAAGTTACTGAAATTTTTAGATCTTCAATAAAATCTTATAAATCTCTCCCTCAACTTTTGTATCACATACAATGGAAGTTTAGAGATGAAATTAGACCTAGATTTGGAATTATGCGTGGTAGAGAATTTTATATGAAAGATGCTTATTCATTTGATGTATCCGATGAAGAAGCTTTTTATTCTTATAATAAATTTTTTCTTTCATATTTAAGAACATTTAAAAGATTATCTTTAACAGCAATACCTATGGCTGCTGATACAGGGCCTATAGGTGGAAATTTATCTCATGAATTTATTATTCTTGCTGATACAGGAGAAAGTAAAATTTTTACAGATAAAAGAATATTTAATCTTGATAGCGATGATACTCAATTAGAAAAAGCATCATTAGAAAGTATGAGAGAAAAATATAAACAGTTCTATGCTGTTACTGATGAAAAGTTTAATAAAGAAGAATTTGAAAAAAATGTTTCCAAAGAAAATCAATTGATTACAAAAGGTATCGAGGTGGGTCATATATTTTATTTTGGTGATAAGTATTCAAAACCAATGGGTGCATCAGTTGATTTACCAGGAGGAAAAAAAGATTTTGTCAAAATGGGATCTTATGGAATTGGTGTATCAAGGTTAGTAGGGGCTATAATTGAGGCAAAATATGATGATAAAAATGAAATCATGAAATGGCCATTGTCTGTTGCTCCTTATGATATTGCTATAATACCTATGATAAATAAAAATGACACATCAGCTTTAGATAAAGCAAATAATATTAATAAAGAATTACTCAAAAATAATATTGATGCAATCATTGATGATACAGATGAAAATTTTTCATCTAAAATTAAAAAAATGAATTTAATTGGAGCCCCGTATCAAATTATTATTGGTAAGAAAAGCGAGGGTGATTTATTAGAGTTTAAAGAAACTGGTGAAGAAACTCAAAATTTACCACTCAGTAAAATTATAGAAATTATAACTAAACGAAAAAATTCAATTTGATTTCTACTTTAGAAAAAGAAATAACATTAAGATTTTTAAAAGCCAGAAAAAAAGATGGTTTTTTGAATGTTATATCAATTTTTTCATTTATTGGCATAAGCCTTGGTGTTGCAGTTCTTATCATCGTAATGTCCGTCATGAATGGATTCAGAACTGAATTAATTGACAAGATAGTTGGCTTTAATGCTCATGCGGTTGTAAAACCTTACGATAAACCGTTAGCTTCCTTGTCAGATAAAAATTTTGCTAAAGACGTTCTATCAAATGACGGAGAAGCAGTTATTTTTCACAAGAATGGCACCAAAGGTGTTTTGCTAAAAGGTTATTTGGAAAAGGATTTTAAAGATCTGGAAATTTCAAATAATGATATTTTTTTTGGTTCTAAAAATTTAAAAGAAAATACAATTTCTATTGGTCGAGATTTAAGCAATATCTTAGGATTAGATATTGGAGATGAAGTTTCAATTACTTCACCTTCAGGAGTTCAAACGTTAGTTGGGTCTTTACCTAAGCAAAAATTATTTTTTATAACCTCAATATTTGAAAGTGGATTATCAGAATATGATGAAAATATTGCTTATATAAATTTAGACACTTTAGAAGATTTTTTTGACAAAAATAAAAATGATAGATTTACCGAGTATTATTTTAAAGATCCAAAAAATATAGAAAACCATAAAGAAAGGCTGATTAAACTATATCCTGACGCATTTGTATATACATGGGCTGATATGAATAGTTCATTATTTTCAGCACTTAAAGTTGAAAGAAATGTGATGTTTATTATTTTATCTTTAATTATTATTGTT
>CABZSV010000037.1 GCA_902528575.1 uncultured Pelagibacteraceae bacterium | reverse complement strand
ATTAAAAATTTTGTCTGAAAAATTACTTATTTCATAACCACCCTCAGTTCCTTTAAAAGCAACGGTAAACATTCTAAAAATTGGAAAAAATACAAAAGTTGAAACTAAAATTATAATACTACCTATACTTCCAACTATAAAATTATCTCCATTCAGCCATCCACGTGCTGATAAACCATGAGTAATATAAAATACAAATGTACAACAAGTTAAAACTGCACCTGATCCAACACCATATTGATTTTCCACATCACCAAACATTGATTGTAAGATTTCAAAATTCCATCCTCGGATACCAATGGAAAATCCTTGTAGAAAAAAATAAATAAATCCAATTATTCCTGAGTATAAGAAAATTTTGGAATATAGAGGATTGTTTTGATTTAATTTTAATGTTGCTAAAGGAAAAATTAAAGGAAGTAATATTGGTAAAAGCCAATATTTTTTATTTATAAATACTTGGGGTAATACTGAACCGTAATATTCTAAAGAATATTCTAATATCCAGTTTATTGAGAAAAACCCGTCACCTGTTACATACCATGGAAAGACTAGGAAGCCCAATCCTCCTATGAGCATCCAACAGATAACGAGTCCTCTCATTAATTCCTAAAATTATCTAGGAATTACAGATACGTCGTTATCCCACTTGGATAACAGGCTCGCTCTAGTAGCTTTATCTCCATAAACTTTAAAATTGTAATCGATCAAGTTAATTGTAGATAAATCTGGAGCATCAGGATCAGCTTTTGCTTTAGTATTTGATGGTACTTGCAAAGATTTTCCTGAAGTGAAAACCATAGTTTGTATTGCAGGACTTAATGCCCAGTCATAAAACTTTTTAGCTTCCTTCATATTTCTTGCACCAGCAATAATACTCATTGATCCAACTTCATAGCCAGTTCCTTCAGCAGGAGATACCGTTACAACAGGTAAACCTTTTTTCGTTTGTTTAACACCATCGTGTTGGAAACAAATACCAATTAAATTTTCACCTCTTCCAGTCGCTTTAATTGGAGCAGAACCAGATTTTGTGTAAGTATTGATATTTGCATGAAGTTTTTTCATGTAATCCCAACCTTTATCTTCTCCAAAAATTTGAAGAATAGTAGCTAAAGTTGTGTAAGCAGTTCCAGATGAATTAGGATTTGCTACTTGGATTTCACCTTTATAAATAGGTTTTGTTAAGTCCATCCATGATTTTGGAGCTGGAAGACCTTTTTTAGCTAAAAGATCTTTATTGTATCCAAAACCTAATGCACCAACATAAATCCCTACAGATTTATAGTCAGCATTTTTTGCTTGGTTTTGTGCTGCAGGTAATAAATCATCGAAATGTTTTGATTTATATTTTTCAGTTAAATTTTCCTGAGCAGCTGTTAAGTGTGGATCACCTGTGCCACCAAACCAAACGTCTCCTTTTGGATTAGACCCTTCTGCTTTAATTTTCGCAAAAGTTTCACCACTACTTGCTCTTGTCATTGCAACTTTTGTGCCTGTTTCTTTTTCATAAGCTTGTTCAAGCATTTCACAAACATCAATTTCTACACTGCAATATAAAGTTAATTTTGCTGCAGAAGCTTTGTTTGTAAGACCAAACAATGTTATTGAAAAAAGAAGGACAATAGATGCTATCTTTATTAGATTTTTCATTATTTCCTCTCTCTAAAGTTATATTGTTCAGAAAGTTAATATGTTTTACTAAAAATTGTTACTATTTTATTACAAAATTCACTTCTAGGTTTAAAATTTATTTTAGTTATTAAATTAAAAGTATTGTATAATTTTTTAAGAGGGGGAAGTCATTGGAAATTGTAACTAAGATAGCGCCAATCATATTGGCACTGATTATGTTAGGCTTAGGCCTAGGATTAAAGCTAGAAGATTTTGGTAGAGTATTCAAAGCACCAAAAGATTTTATAGTTGGTTTTATTTCTCAATTAATAATTCTTCCAATTGTAGCATACATATTAATTTTAATTTTAAAAACACCGCCTGAAATAGCAATAGGGGTTATGATTATAGCTGCAGCGCCAGGAGGTGTTACATCTAATGTAATGACAAAATTTGCTGATGGAGATGTTGCGTTATCAATATCTTTGACTGCTGTAATTAGCTTACTAAGTATAATTACAGTTCCTCTAATAATCTTTACATCTGCAGATATGTTAGGAATTACAGAGGTTTCTCAAAATATTTCAATGACAGGAATAGCCTTAAAAATGTTTTTAGTTGTAACAGTACCTGTGATTCTAGGAATGATTATCAGAAAATTTGCTGAAAATTTTATATCTACTAAAGTCGAAATATTTAATAAACTTAACATAGTATTGTTTGCTGTTTTTTTTGTAGCAGCGTTTTATCAAGAAAGAGAAAATATTCTAAGCTTTATAAAACAAGCAGGTTTAATTGCTTTAATTTTAAATATTTCAATGATGGTTATCGCATATTACATTGCAAAAGCTTTTACTTCAGGTGTTAAACAAATGAAGTGTATTGCTTTAGAATGTGGATTGCAAAATGGTACGTTAGCGTTATTTGTTTCTACGCAAATATTTGGCACTGATATATTATATGCATTACCAACCGGTGCTTATGCACTAATCATGTATTTAACAGGATTTATTTTTATTTATTTTTTAAGAAAGTCTAATTAATTATTTATTATTCTTATTTGATTAAAAACTTTATAAATAAAATGGCTTAAGCTAAGCATATTTTTATTCACCATTCCCTTTGTTGTTATAAAAGCACTATCCTTAGCGTTGAAAGAGATTAATTTTTTTTCATTTATTTGAAGATATTTTTTATCAATTAAATATTTTAGTTTTCTAACAACTGTAGGTCTTGGAATACCGGTTATCTCAGAAATTGACATTGCATTTACACCTCTTACATCAGAACCCATAACTGATTTATGGTATGAACGTATATTTTTTTTTGGAATAAAATCTTTATTCTTGACTGCATTTATTATTACTACCATGCCAATAGCTAAAAATTCTAAATCTTTAATTTCAGCTCTCCATCTATTTATATAAATAAACCAGAATTTATTAAACTGATACCAACAATAAGAGAAATTTTCTTTCATTGCTGAAATTATTTCATTAACTGAATAAACTTCAGTTACTAGTTTTTCTTTTTTTAAAATTTTATTAAATTCATGCAATATAGTTGCAAGCTCTGTTAAAGTGTTAGTTGCTCTAGCTGAGTAGAGTGTATTTCTTACAATAAATATCTTTTTACCAGACCTTTTAATTGTTCCTTCATTTTCTAATTCTAAAACTTTTCTTCTGATACTTTCTTTTGGTACTCCTAGATCTTTTGAGATATCTGAAATGTTAATTTTGTTAATTTCGATTGATTTATCCTTATAAAAAGTATCGTAGTCTATTTTTACACCATTTTGCCTGAAATATATAAGGTCTTGATTTATCAAATATATAATGATTACGAACTTATCTATGTCTTTGTAATGATCATATGCTCTGACAAACCAATTGCTAGTTAAAGTAAAATAAGAAGGTGCCAGTGCGGCAAAATTATCTTGAATTACTTTATTGATTACCTTCTCATCAATATGTTCAGAAATACTTGGTATTGTGTTCATATTTTAAAAAAAAACCCAATATGAACAAAAGCAATATTAGAGTCAACCCATTTTGGACAACCCTAGTATGTAAAAATTTAACTAATAATGATTAAAATTAACCTTATAAACAAAACATGAGTACAGAAAGCTTAAATAGAACATCCGAGATTGTAGAGACCCCCTCTCAATATGTCGAAACTCCAAAAAGGGTTAACGTGGATGTTCTAAAGCAAAGACTTCTAGAAGAAAAGAAGAAGGAAAAAGTTAAACGAACAATAATTTTATCATCTGTTATCGTTTCTTTGGGTGCTCTAACGATGTTAACTTATTAAGGTTTCCAAATCTTTCTTTATTATATCCGGTATAGAAATTTCTTTTTTTGAGTTATTTTTATACCGGTTAAATTTATTTTGTCCTGGATACATTATTTCCTTAACACCTTTTATCTTAGGAAGTTTTTTTATTGTTTTAATATTATCTTTAATTCGTTGGTTATAATTTTTTTGAAATAAATTTGCTTTAAAAGTAATAAATAAATGTCCAATATTTTGTGGACCTGAAAAATCATCAAATGGATCTTTAACTCTTCCTGCGTGATTTCCTCCAGTTAAAACTCCACTTAATATATCTACCATCCAAGCAAGTCCTGAACCTCTAAAACTTGCAATTGGTAATTGAACTCCCGTTAAAGCTTTTTTTGCATCTGTAGTTGGTTTACCAAATTTATCTAAAGCAACTCCCGCAGGAATTGATTGATTGTTTCTTGCTGCAACTCTAATTTTTCCTCTATTAATCATTGAGATTGATGTATCTAGAATAAATGGAATTTTAGAACCAGTAGGGGATCCAAAACAAATTGGATTTGTTCCAAATAATGTTTTTAATGCACCATGTGGAGCAACTGCAGGTGGAGCATTTGTATATATCATAGTGATTAAATTTTTCTTTACTGCTTGTTCAGCGTAATAGCCTGATAAACCATAGTGACCACTATTTTTAACTGCTACCATTCCTATTCCAGTTTTTTTGGCAT
>CABZSV010000036.1 GCA_902528575.1 uncultured Pelagibacteraceae bacterium | reverse complement strand
TTTCTTGCAGCCCTACCAATTGTTTGAATTAAAGAAGTTTCAGATCTCAAGAATCCCTCTTTATCAGCATCCAAAATTCCAACTAATGCACATTCAGGAATATCCAATCCTTCTCTCAATAAGTTAATTCCAACTAAAACATCAAATACACCCATTCTTAAATCTCGCATGATTTCAATTCTTTCGAGTGTATCAATATCTGAGTGTAGATATCTTACTTTTATTCCATTCTCATGAAGATATTCAGTTAAATCCTCAGCCATTTTTTTGGTAAGTGTTGTGACTAATACTCTATGATTATTTTCAATTACTTTTTTACACTCATGCATTAAATCGTCGACTTGATTTTTGGCAGGTCGTATTTCTACGACTGGATCTATAAGACCAGTTGGTCTGATTACCTGATCTATAAACTTACCTTTAGTTTGCTCTAGTTCCCATGGACCAGGGGTCGCTGAAACGAAAACAGTTTGGGTTCTCATTAAGTCCCATTCTTCAAATTTTAATGGTCTATTATCCATACATGAAGGAAGTCTAAAACCGTATTCTGCTAAAGTACTTTTTCTTGATCTATCACCCTTATACATTCCGTTTAGCTGAGGAACTGTAACGTGACACTCATCCACAAATATTAAAGTATTATCAGGAAAGTATTCAAAAAGAGTAGGAGGGGGTTCTCCTGGTTTTCTTCCTGACAAAAACCTTGAATAGTTTTCAATACCAGCACAAGAACCAGTAGCTTCAATCATTTCAAGATCAAATTTAGTTCTTTCTTCTAACCTCTGCGCCTCTAATAATTTATTTTCAGCACGGTGTTTTTTTAAAGTAACTTCTAATTCTTTTTTTATATTAATTACTGCTTGCTCAATTGTAGGTTTTGGAGTGATGTAGTGACTATTGGCATAAACTTTTACCAAACTTAATTCTCTTACTTTATCACCTGTTAAAGGATCAAATTCTTCTATCTGTTCAAGTTTATCTCCAAACAAACACAATCTCCACGCTCTATCCTCTAAGTGTGATGGAAAAATTTCTAAGTATTCTCCTCTCGCTCTAAATGTACCTCTATAAAAATTTTGATCATTACGTTTGTATTGGAGAGCGACTAAAGACTTAATTATTTCTTCTCTATTATAATCATAATTTTTTTGGAGTGTTAAAGTCATTTTGCTATATGCTTCAACAGATCCAAGACCATAAATACAAGAAACACTTGCAACAATTAATACATCATCTCTTTCTAAAAGAGATCTAGTTGCTGAATGTCTCATTCGATCAATTTGCTCATTAATAGAGGCTTCTTTCTCTATGTATGTGTCTGATCTTGGAACATAAGCCTCAGGAGTATAATAGTCATAGTATGAAACGAAATATTCAACAGCATTGTCAGGAAAAAAGGTTTTCATTTCCCCATAAAGTTGAGCAGCAAGGGTTTTATTTGGAGCTAAAATCAAGGCAGGTCTATTGGTAGCTTCAATTACTTTAGCCATTGTAAAAGTTTTTCCAGATCCCGTTACACCAAGTAAAACTTGATTAAATTGATCTTTGTTAGCACCATTAACTAATTTTTTTATCGCTTCAGGCTGATCACCAGCAGGTTTAAAATCAGATTTAATTTTGAATTTTTTTCCACCCTCTAGTTTTCCGCCTATTTTAGGATTTTTACTCTGGATATCTGTAATTATATCTTGATAAGTATTTTCCATATATTAAACAACGTAGTAGAATTTATTTATATTTCAATGAGCATAATATCAGACAGTTTAAAAAAGATTAAACCATCACCTACTATTGCTGTTACTCAAAAAGCAAGAGAATTAAAAGCTGCTGGAAAAGATGTTATTGGATTAGGTGCAGGGGAACCAGATTTTGATACTCCAGATAACATTAAGCAAGCAGCTATAAAAGCTATTAACGATGGTGATACCAAATACACTGCAGTTGATGGCACTCCAGCATTGAAAAAAGCAATCGTAGAAAAATTTAAAAAAGAAAATAATTTAGATTATACAACTGATCAAATTACAGTTGGTGCTGGTGGAAAGCATGTAATTTATAATGCAATGATGGCTACATTAAACGAAGGTGATGAAGTTATAGTTCCTGCTCCTTATTGGGTTTCTTATCCCGATATGGTTTTATTAGCTGGAGGAAAACCAGTGATAATGGAATGTGATGAAAAACAAGGTTTTAAAATAAACCCAATTGATCTTAAAAAATTTATAACTCCAAAAACAAAATGGATTATTCTTAATTCTCCTTCAAATCCAACTGGAGCATGTTATTCAGAGCAAGATATAAAAGCAATCGCAGCTATCTTGGAAAAACATAATCATGTGTATATTTTGAGTGATGATATTTATGAGCATGTGACTTATGAGGGTTTTAAATTTTTTACAATTGCTCAAATTAATAGTTTAAAAGATAGAGTGCTTACAATGAATGGTGTAAGTAAAGCTTACTCAATGACAGGCTGGAGAATAGGGTATGCAGCTGGTCCAAAAGATATTGTTAAAGCTATTGCTAAAATTCAATCACAATCAACAACTAATCCTTCTTCTATTAGTCAAGCAGCTGCAGTTGAGGCACTAAGCGGTACACAAGACTTCATTAAGGAAAGAGCAAACTCTTTCCAGGAGAGAAGAGATTTTGTGGTTAATGCTTTAAATGCAATAGAAGGAATTGAATGTGTCAATCCAGATGGAGCTTTCTATGTTTTTCCAAGTTGCAAAGGTTTAATGGGCAAAAAAGATCCTAATGGTAATGAAATTAAATCTGATACTGATTTTGTTCAATCATTATTAGAGAATAGTGGAATTGCTGTAGTCCAAGGTTCTGCATTTGGATTAGAAGGTTTTTTTAGAATTTCATATGCAACTTCAATGGAAAATTTAAAAAAAGCAATGGATAAAATATCTATTTTTTGTAAATCCTTAAATTAATGAAAACAGCCCTAGTGTTTGGTTCATCAGGTTTAGTCGGTGGGCATCTTGTTAATCAACTTATCCTGAATTCAAATTATTCAAAAATAAAGATTTTTGTTCGTTCAAAAACAGAACTTATTAATCCAAAAATTGAAATTATTGACACTAATTTTAACGATTTAGAAAAGTATAGAAATAATATTACGGGTGAAGACTGTTTTTTTTGTATTGGTACAACAAGAAAAAATTCACCTAATAAAAATGAATATGAAAGAATTGAACTCAATATTCCTATACAAATTGCCCAAATCGCTAAATCAAATTCAATTAAATCTTTTTTTTTCGTTTCATCTGGTTATGCAGATCCAAAAAGTTCAGGTGATTATTTAAAATTCAAAGGATTAGTTGAACAAGAAATTAAAAATCAAAATTTTGATAAAATTGGGATTATGAGACCATCTTTCTTGATGGGAGATAGAAAAGAAAAAAGAATAGGTGAAAAATTTGGTATAATATTATTTAAATTGTTAACTCCAATATTAGTTGGACCTTTAAGAAAAATGAGACCAATTAGAGCAGAAATCGTCGCTAAAGCAATGGTGAAGCTGGCAAATGAAAATATTAATCAAAGTACATTTGAATCAAACGAGATTGCTGAATTAGTGAGATAGGAATTTTTCAGCTTCTAATGCTGCCATACAACCCATTCCCGCAGCTGTAACGGCTTGTCTAAAAGTTTTGTCTTTAACATCTCCAGCTGCATAAACACCAGGAACATTAGTTTCTGTTGAGTCAGGTTTGGTAATCAAATATCCCTCATTATCCATTTTTAATTGATCTTTAAAAAGTTGAGTAGCTGGATCATGACCAATAGCAATGAATACGCCATCAAGTTTCAATTCTTGTATTTTATTTGTTTTAACATTTTTAATCTTTATTCCTTTGACATTTTTAGGATCTTTATCACCTAACACATCTTCAACTACAGAGTCCCAAATAATTTCTATTTTTTTATTCTCCATTAATTTTTTTTGAAGCATTTTTTCAGCTCTTAAACTATCTCTTCTATGAATTAATTTAACTTTAGATGCAAACTTTGTAAGAAACATTGCTTCTTCAACAGCTGCATTTCCTCCTCCAACTACAGCAACTTCTTTATTTTTAAAAAAGAAACCGTCGCAAGTTGCACAAGCAGAAACTCCAAATCCTCTAAATTCCTGTTCTGATTTTATATTTAACCATCTTGCTTGAGCTCCAGTAGATATAATAATACTATCAGCAGTATATTTCTGACCACTATCGCCAATTGCTTCAAATGGTGAGCTTTTTAAATTTACCGAACCAATATGGTCTTCAATCATTTCAGTTCCAACTGCTTTTGCTTGTTCTTTCATTTGATCCATTAACCATGGCCCCTGAATAACTTCAGAAAATCCTGGATAATTTTCAACATCAGTTGTCGTTGTTAATTGTCCTCCTGGCTCAGATCCATAAACTAAAATAGGATTTAACATTGCACGAGCAGCATAAACTGCTGCAGTGTATCCAGCTGGACCTGATCCAATTATTAACACTTTTGTGTGTTTAGTTGGATTTTGACTCATATGAAAGCTATATAGTGATTAATGTCTAAATTAAAAGGTATTTTATTAACTCAAGGTATGCATGGCATGATAAGCCAGGTTGAAGGTTTAGCTAAAGCTTTAGATTTGGATTTTACACACCATAAGGTTGAACTAAATAATTTTTGGAAAATTGTCCCTCCAAAATTAACTCCAATATCACAAAACGTTTATAGAAAAATTAACGAGTATGATTTTGATGTAATCATTTCATGTGGAAGAAAAAGTGTGATTCCCTCAATCCACTTAAAAAGTATCTCAAAAAAAAAAGTTTCAAATATTCATATTCAAGATCCAAAGGTAGATTTTAATAATTTTGATTTTATTGTTGCTCCCGAACATGATGGGATAAGCGGTACAAATGTAATTAAAACAAAAGGTGCAATTCATTATTTAACGGAAAATGAAATTGAAGAAAATAGAAGTTATTTAAATTCGTATATCAAACAGGATAATAGAAAAGTTTGGTGTTTGATAATGGGTGGTCCTACAAAATATTATGACTACTCAACAAAAAATATGAAGCATATATTTTCAATTTTTTACAAACTATTGAAAAAACATGATTTTCAACTTGTGGTGATACCTTCAATGAGAACACCATTAAATACTATACATTATGCAAAAGAGTTTTTTGGAGAAAATCATACTGTGATTATGAGTGTTGATAAAAAAGCTTATCTTTCAGCTCTAGCAATTTCAGAAAATATAGTTGTTACATGTGATTCCAGCTCAATGATATCTGAAGCTGCTTTAACTGGAAAACCAATTTATGTTGCCAATATTTTACCGAAAAGAAAAGACGT
>CABZSV010000035.1 GCA_902528575.1 uncultured Pelagibacteraceae bacterium | reverse complement strand
CCAAAAGTATGGAATATATAAATGAAACTTACTCCTAGAGAAAAAGATAAACTTTTAATAAGCCTTGCAGCGATTGTCGCTAAAAATAGATTGTCAAAAGGTATAAAATTGAATTATCCAGAGGCTATCGCTTTAATAACAGATTTTGTTGTCGAGGGAGCTAGAGAGGGCAAAAGTGTTGCGGAACTGATGGAGGCAGGAGCTCATGTCATTAAAAAAAAGGATTGTATGGAAGGCATTCCAGATATGGTCAAGGAAGTTCAAGTAGAAGCTACTTTTCCAGATGGAACTAAATTAGTAACTGTGCACAAACCTATAAGGTAATAATTAT
Organism: uncultured Pelagibacteraceae bacterium; assembly: GCA_902528575.1. Classification (GTDB taxonomy): domain Bacteria; phylum Pseudomonadota; class Alphaproteobacteria; order Pelagibacterales; family Pelagibacteraceae; genus Pelagibacter. Next base: position 5,638 of record CABZSV010000035.1, on the reverse strand, counting down.
TATGAAGCCAGGTGAAGTAATTACAAAAAAAGAGGAAATTAACCTAAATAAAGACTCCAAAATTACTAAAATTAAAATTTCTAATTCTGGAGATAGACCTGTGCAAGTTGGAAGCCACTATCATTTTTTTGAGACAAATGAGTATTTAGTTTTTGATCGAAAATTAGCATATGGAAAGAGATTAAATATACCTTCAGGAACTGCTGTAAGATTTGAGCCAGGTCAATCTAAAGATGTTGAGCTTATAGAAATTAATGGATTAAAAAAAATATATGGGTTCAATAAGAAAGTTATGGGTAATCTATAGTGACTAAAATTTCTAGAGCAGCTTACGCAGATATGTATGGGCCTACTACAGGAGATAAAGTTAGGCTTGCAGATACTGACTTATTTATCGAAGTTGAGAACGACTTAACTACTTACGGTGAAGAAGTAAAGTTTGGTGGCGGAAAAGTAATAAGAGATGGCATGGGTCAATCACAAATTAGTAGAAAAAAAGGAGCTGCTGATACAGTTATAACTAATGCTTTAATAGTTGATGTAAATGGAATTTATAAAGCTGATGTTGGTTTAAAAGATGGAAAAATATTTGAAATTGGTAAAGCGGGTAATCCAGATACTCAATCTAAGGTAAATATTATTATTGGTCCTGGAACAGAGATAATTGCAGGTGAAGGAAAAATTTTAACAGCTGGAGGTTTTGATAGTCATATTCATTATATATGTCCTCAACAAATTGATGATGCTTTACATTCAGGTGTTACAACAATGTTAGGAGGAGGTACTGGACCTGCTCATGGAACACTTGCAACAACGTGTACACCTGGACCATGGCACATTCAAAGAATGATTCAATCTGCTGATGGTTTTTCTATGAATTTAGCTTTTGCTGGGAAAGGAAATTCCTCATTGCCAGAAGGTCTTGAGGAACAAATTTTAGCTGGAGCCTCAGCTTTAAAATTACATGAGGATTGGGGAACCACTCCTGGAGCAATTGATAATTGTTTAAATATCGCTGATAAAAATGATGTACAAGTAATGATCCATACAGATACTTTAAATGAAAGTGGGTTTGTAGAAAATACTATCAAAGCAATTAACAAAAGAACTATACATGCTTTTCATACAGAGGGCGCTGGTGGTGGACACGCACCAGATATAATTAAAGTTTGTGGAGAAGAGTATGTTATTCCTTCTTCCACAAATCCGACCAGACCATATACGGTTAATACAATAGAAGAACATTTAGATATGCTAATGGTTTGTCACCATCTTGATAAATCTATTCCAGAGGATGTAGCATTTGCCGAAAGTAGAATAAGAAGAGAAACAATAGCAGCAGAAGATATTCTTCATGATATAGGAGCCTTTTCAATTATTGCATCAGATAGTCAGGCAATGGGAAGAGTCGGAGAAGTTATAATTAGAACTTGGCAAACTGCACATAAAATGAAAGTTCAAAGAGGAAGTTTACCTGAGGAAAAAGGGGACAATGATAATTTTAGAGTTAAGAGATATTTAGCAAAATACACAATTAATCCAGCAATTGCTCATGGGATTTCAAAACATATTGGTAGTATTGAAAAAAATAAACGTGCAGATTTAGTTTTATGGGATCCAGCATTCTTTGGTGCAAAGCCAGAAATGATTTTAATAGGGGGAAGTATAGCTTGTGCTCAAATGGGAGACCCAAACGCATCAATTCCAACCCCTCAACCAGTATACACTAGACCAATGTTTTCATCATTTGGAACTTCTTTAGAGAAATCTTCAGTAATTTTCACAAGCAAACTAGCTCTTGAAAAGAATTCTTTAAAAGATGCAAGTATTAGAAAAGATTTATTACCCGTAGAAAACACAAGAGCCATTTCTAAAAAAGATATGATTTTAAATAATAAGTGTCCAAAAATTGAGGTTAATCCCGAAACTTATGAAGTAAAAGCTGATGGAGAAATAATTACTTGTGAACCAGCTAAAGAACTTCCTTTAGCACAAAGATATTTTATGTTTTAGCTTATGGACAATTGTTTTTTAATAGTTAATAAAATTGCCAAAAATAAAGCAAAAGATTACATATCTTTATCTTATGATGAGAGATTTTTAAGAAGAAAAAAACTTGTTTCAGATAATGGTTTTGAATTTTTAGTCAATTTACCAGAGACAAAATCACTGTCAGAAAATCAAGCTTTTAGGCTTCAAAGTGGAAATTTGATTTTAATCAAAAACAAAAAAGAAAGTTTACTTGAAATAAAAGGAAAAAATTTAATGCAATTAATTTGGCATATTGGAAATAGGCATATGCCATGTCAAATTGAAAAAGATAGAATTTTTATACAGTATGATGAGGTAATAAAAAAAATGATATTAAAACTAGGTGGAAAGGTTAAGAAAGTTTTAAGACCTTTTAAACCAGAGGGAGGTGCATATGGAATTGGTAGAACCCATAGCCATAAACACTAAATTAAAAAATAAAAAAAATTTGAAAGAGTCTTTACAAATTCTTCAAACTTGGTTTTCACCCTCATTTCCTGTTGGAAGTTTTTCATATTCTCATGGTTTAGAGGCGATGATTAATGATAATTTAATTAAGTCAAAAGAAGATATTTTGGATTATTTAAAATGTATCTTAAAATATGGAACTGGCAAAAATGACATAATTTTAATGAAATATACTTATCAGGGAGAAGAGTTAAATGAACTCGCTCTATCACTTTGTCCATCCAAAGAAAGAAAAATAGAGTCTATAGAAATGGGCAATGCATTTAGAAAAGTTTTAAGTGATAGTTGGGATTTTAAAATTCTTGAAAATACCGCATATCCAATTGCAGTTTCTAAAGCAGCTAAACACTTTGGTATACCTTTAAACTTAACGATAATATCTTATCTACAATCTTTTGTATCAAATCTAATAAATGTTTGTATTAAACATATACCAATTGGACAAAAAATTGGTCAAGACTGTATAATTCAGACTTATGATTTAATTAAAGAAATAGAAAAAGAAAGTGAAAATTTAAATTTAGAAGACTTAGGTGGAATTTGTTTTAATAGTGATATCTATAGTATTAAGCATGAAAATTTAAAAACACGAATTTATAAAACATGAAAAATATAAATGGACCATTAAAAGTTGGAATAGGTGGACCCGTTGGTGCTGGGAAGACAAGTTTAACAGCTGAATTGTGTAAATTTTTATCGAAGAAAATTTCTATGGCTGTAATATCAAACGATATTTATACAAAAGAGGATGCAGAATTTTTAATGAAAGTTCAAGCTTTACCTCTTGAGAGAATTAAAGGAGTTGAAACAGGAGGATGTCCACATACAGCAATCCGTGAAGATGCTTCAATTAATATGCTTGCTGTAGAAAATATGAAAAAAAAATTTCCTGATCTTGATTTGATTTTAATCGAGTCTGGTGGAGATAATTTAGCAGCAACTTTTAGTCCTGAATTAGTTGATCTATCTATTTATGTTATTGATGTTGGTATGGGCGGAGATATCCCAAGAAAAGGTGGTCCTGCTATCCAAAAGTCAGATTTGTTAATTATTAACAAGACAGATTTAGCTCCTCATGTAGAAGTTAATCTTGAAATCATGAAAGAAGACGTAAAAAAGGCACGAAATGGCTTACCTTATGTCTTTTGTCAGATGAAAAAGCAAATTGGTGTTGAAGATGTTGCCAAATTTTTATTTTCATCAGGTGGACTATAGAGTTTTGATCTAAGCTCTAATTGTTGGCAAGCAATAGAAATCAGCCGTATCAATTTTAGAAGAATACTGTCTTCGCATATTCCACTTCTTATGAACTCCAGCACTTGCAACACTTAAAGTCGATCTTCCGTATCGATGATTAGTATTATCAATAGATCGCATTAAGCTATTTATTTTTTCATCTTTTTCAGAAGTAAATAAATTTGTTTTGTCACTTGTATTAGATAATCCTGTCAGCATTACACCTGCTTTTTGATAACGGTAACCATTTTTAAAAATACTTTCTAATATTGAAACGGCTGTCTTTACTGTTTCAATACTGTTATTTGTTGCAATTGGAAAATCAACTGTCTTTGTATTTGAATAATATCCAAAGTTTCTCTGGAAAGGACTGGTTCTAACAAATACTGTAATTGCTTTTGCAACTAATGATTCTGATCTAATTTTTTCAGAGGCATTTAAGCAATAATTTGCAACTGCTTCTTTTAATTCTTGAAACGTTTCAATTCTTTTTCCAAATGATCTTGAAACTACACAGCTCTTTCTTTTAGTTGTGGTTGTTTCTAATCCAATACAAGAAATCCCCCTAAGTTCCATTGCAGTTCTCGAACTTAAAACATTAGAAGATTTTTTAATCCATGTATTAGATTTATTTTTTAATTGTTTAGCATTATAAATTCCATGCTTTTGATAAAACTTAGTTAATTGCCTTCCAACTCCCCAGACATCATTAATTTCAACTTTTTCTAAAATAGGATCTAAGTTATCAATGCCAATTAAACTTGTAACTCCTGATTGTTTTTTCTTTGCAATATGATTTGCAACTTTACTTAAAGTTTTTGTATTTGCAATTCCAATACTGGTTGGTATACCAGTCCATTGTAAAACTGTTTCTCTTATTTCTTTTCCAACTTTTTCCACTTCACTGTCAGGAAAGTTTGATAAGTCTAAAAATGCTTCATCAATTGAATAAACTTCTATTTCTGAATTAAATCTTTTAAGAGTTCGCATCACTCTTCTAGATAAATCTCCATATAAAGAATAGTTTGATGAGAAAACTTCAACTTTATTTTTAAGAATAATATCTTTTGCTTTAAAATAAGGCTCACCCATTTTAATCCCTAAAGCTTTTGCTTCATTTGATCTTGAGATGATACAGCCATCATTATTAGATAGAACGACAACAGGCTTTCTTCTTATTTTGGGATTAAATAAACGCTCACACGAGACATAAAAAGAATTACAATCAATTAATGCTATCTTTTTAGTACGTTGAATGGATGACATAAGTAACAACCCCCCAAATAAAAATATCTTGTTCTTCGTTAATTAAAATTCTGTCAGAAAATTCTTTAGAACCAGAAGTTAAAAATTTTTTATCTCGTTCTTGAACTAAAGTTTTAACCACAAGCTCATCATGAACATTTGCAATCACGGTTGAAAAGTTTTTTGGTTTTAAACTTTTATCAACCACTAATAAGTCACCATCATTAATCCCAACATCGACCATTGATTTACCTTGAACTCTGATGATGAAAGTTGCTGGAACATTTCTTATTAAATGCATGTTCAGATCAATATCTTCTTCGATATAATCAGTAGCAGGGGAAGGAAAACCAGCGCCTGCTTTATGTAGATAATAAGGGATTGTTAGTTTCATGTTCTTGTTTTGTTCTAATTTATAGACCATTTATAGAATACACTCAAGAGTTTGTATTTTGAGTCCGTAATTGAATCAAAAGTGAATCAAAACGTGAACATCGAAAACAACATTTGGTGGACATGTGGATAACTTTTACAATAAGTAGTCTTAAAGTGATTTATAAAGGAAAAGTATGATTTGTATTAAAGCCGATATTCCAGAAGAGTTAAACGACATAGATGATGAATTAAAAGCAGTTTACCATAGCAAAGATACAGTTTG
>CABZSV010000034.1 GCA_902528575.1 uncultured Pelagibacteraceae bacterium | reverse complement strand
GCTCAAATCAAATTTTAGATTTTACTCGAGAAGTAAAGGGATTACCCAAGCAAGATAAAATTAAAATTATCGAGGCTTTGTGGTCTATAATCTATTCAAACAAAGATGCTGATATATATGAAACTAATTTAATGAGACGACTTGCGGGTTTACTTTACATTGACAATAAAACAATGGGCGATATTAAAGAAAAAATTAAACAAAATTTAGAATGACATATATCGTTAACGACAATTGTATTAAGTGCAAACTAACAGACTGTGTTGATGTCTGCCCAGTTGATTGCTTTTACGAGGGTAAAAATATGCTTGTAATTAAACCCGATGAGTGTATAGATTGTGGCGTTTGCGAGCCAGAATGTCCTGTCGATGCCATAAAAGCAGACACCGAGCCTGGGAGTGAAAAATGGTTAGAGATCAATAAAAAATATTCTGAAATCTGGCCTAATATAAGTGAAAAAAAAGATCCACCAGCGGATCACGAGAAATTTAAAAATGAGCAAAATAAGTACGAAAAATATTTTAAAGAAAATCTTTAAAGGCAAAACAGTCAAAAAAGTGAAAAAAAAAGTTTCTAAAAAAAAAGTTGTAAAAGCTAAAAAAGCAAAAAAAGTAAAAAAAATAATTTCAAAAAAAATCAAAAAAGTTGTTAAAAAAATTTCGCCTAAATTAGGTAAAACAAAAAGAGCTGTTAAAAATACAGAAACGACAGCTGAACCAAAAGTTGATAATTTAAGAATTTCAAAAACAAATGAGGTTAAGCCAGAAATAAAAAAAGTTAAAAAACAAGAAACCGAAAAAAGAGAATACAAAATTAAAGATCATATTGTTTATCCAAAGCATGGAGTAGGGCAAATTACTGAATTTAAAAAGATCAACATTGGTGGAATTGATGTTGAAACGTATGTTATTAAATTTGAAAAAGACAAAGCTAATGGAATGGTCCCTGTAAACAAGCAGTCCCACTTGAGGCCGTTAGCAACTATTAATCAAGTTAACAAGTGTATTTCAATTTTAAAAAGTAAACCAAAAATTAAAAGATCGATGTGGAGTCGAAGAGCGCAAGAATATGAAGCAAAAATATCTTCTGGAAAAATATACGAATTAGCTGAGGTAGTCAGAGATTTAAACAAGGGTGATGACCTTATGGTTGACCAGTCTTATAGTGAAAGACAATTATTTGAAAAAGCTTATGAAAGAATTCTGTCTGAATTTCAGATTGTTTTGAATATGTCATTAGATGATACTCAAAAAAAATTGGATAAAGCACTAAAAAGAAATTTAGGTGGACAGCCTCAACCAGTGGCACCTGCGAAAACTCCAACTAATGAACTACCTGTAGATGAGCCAATTTCTGACAACGATGAACCGATTGAGGATTAAAAAAAAACGCCTCTCACACAAACTGTAATGAGAAGCGTTTTTTGTAAAGAATACTAAGTTACTATTTTCTTCTTCTTTTTTTTGCTTTTTTCTTAGCTTTTTTCTTAGCTTTTTTCTTAGTTTTCTTTGCCGCTTTTTTTCTTTTCTTAGGCATCTTTAGCTCCCTTTTTTAGTTAAACGAATCAAATTGATTCGCTGTTAACATATTTTTATTTTTTTCTATAAGTTATGTCAATTCTTTAATTAAAAGTTAAAATTTATAAAAATTTTTTTTATTTGTTTATTTTTATAAAACTTTTTTTTATTAATTTAGTTAATGTTTATGCGGTTAATAAACAACTTTAATTAAATATTTTAATAAAGATTTTCTAGTTGATTTTTATATTTTTCTGTAACTTTTTTTCTTTTTACTTTCATTGTTGGTGTCATTAAACCATTTTCAATAGAAAAATTTTCATCTATTAATTGAATTCTTTTTATCTTTTCTAATAAAGTTAATTTTGCATTTATTTTTTCAATTACTTGATTTATTTTTTCTTTTTCATTAAAAAAATCTTTATGAGGTACAATTAAAGCTACTAAATAATTTTTTTTATCACCATAAACCATACATTGATCTATCTCTGGCTCATTTGTAATCATATTTTCAATTTTAGCAGGTGAAATATTATCTCCGCCAGCACTTACTATGATATCTTTTTTTCTATCAGTAATTTTTAAATAACCATCATTTGGATCTATCTCTCCAATATCACCTGTATGTAACCATCCATTTATAATTACTTTTTCAGTTTCTTCTTTTTTGTTCCAATATCCTAGCATTACATTTTCGCCTTTAACTAAAATTTCTCCATCTTCAGCAATTTTAACTTCATTTCCTTTAAATGGAGGTCCTACAGTTTCCACTTTGATTTTATGTATTGGATTGCAACTTACTACTGGTGATGTTTCTGTTAAACCATAACCTTGGAGGGTCGGTAATCCTATGGCATTTAAAAATTCACCTATTTCTTTATCTAGAGCGCCACCACCTGAAACGAAAGCTTGTAAATTTCCACCAAATTGTTTTTTTATTTTTTTTCTTACTAATTTTTCAACTATCAAATCAAGCAATTTTTCTGATAAAGTCATTTTTTGATTTAATAGTTTTTTTCTTCCCAAACGAATAGTTGTTTCAATTAATTTAGCTTTGAAACCTGTTTGTTTTTTTAAATTCATGTTTATTTTGTTGTAAAGGTTCTGATAGAACCTTGGAACAGCTGTCATAATTCTAGGTTTTGCTTCAGATATATTTTCTAGAAGTTTTTCAATTTTTTCAGCATAGAATACTTTAGCTCCTACTGCTATCTGCACAAATTGAAGACAATGCTCATAAGAGTGAGAAAGAGGAAGCCAAGTTAAAAATACTAGTTTTGAGTTAAATAATGGTTTTAGAATTTCTATCGACCCCTCAACATTATTCAAAATTCCACCATGACTTAAGATCACTCCCTTAGGATTCCCACCAGTTCCTGAAGTATAAATAATGCATGCTGGAGAATTTCTTTTTAATTTATTATTTTCAATTTTATCTTCTGCTAATAAATTATTTTTTGTTATAGAATTATAATCTAAATATTTTTCTTTGTTATTTATATGTAAGTTATTTATGACGTTATCTATTTGATCTAAAGTAACAACTTTATTTATAAAATCTTTTTCATTAATTAACTTATGCAATTTTTTTAGCATTTCATTATTTGAAACAATAACTAAGCTAGGTTCACAATCTTCAATCAAATACTTATAATCATCTTCAATATATGTTGTATATGCTGGCACAGTAATACCACCAGCTAACATTATAGCCAAATCGGACACAAACCACTCAGGTCTATTCTCTGAAACTAAAAGACATCTATCACCTTCTTTTATATTTTCTTTAATAACTTTTGATAATTTTAATATATTCTTTTCAGTTTGTTCCCATGTATATAATTTTTTATTACTTGGATTTAGCCATTCTAAAAAAATATCTTTTTTATTTTGTTTATTTGCTTGATTAACAAATAATTCGATCAAATTATTTAAATTTTTTATATTCATAACTACATGGTGGGCGAAGAGAGAATCGAACTCTCACTTCTTACGAAACACGATTTTGAGTCGTGCGCGTCTACCAGTTCCGCCATTCGCCCTTTATATTCAATTAAATTATATTTAATAGTATAAGAACTAAATTTATATTAAAACCAAAAAATGTTTCAAAGACTTTACAAAAAATGTTTAGAATTAGCTGCACATAAAAGTTCGAATTTTTATTTGGGGCTTGTGTCTTTTATAGAAAGTTCTTTTTTTCCTATACCTCCAGATGCAATGATAATCCCGATGGTTATTGCTAAAAAAAAGGAATATTTGAAAATATTCTTAATAGCATCAATATTTTCAGTTCTTGGAGGTATCTTTGGATATTTGATAGGTTATTTATTTTTTGATTTAGCAATGTATGTAATCGAATTTTATGGTTATGAAGATAAAGTTGAAAATTTGAAATTGAGCATGTATCAAGGTAGTGGATTCCTTGCGTGGCTTAGTATTCTATTTTTAGCAGGTTTTACACCATTACCTTATAAAGCCTTCACGATTTCAAGTGGTTTAATTGCTTTTAATCTTCCTATTTTTATAATTGTTAGTTTAATTTCAAGAAGCCTGAGATTTTTTATAGTTGCCTATTTATCTTATAGATTTGGAGAATTATTTACAGAGTACATGGAAAAACATGGATCAAAATGGTTCACCATAATTGGAATTATTATAGTTATAATATTTATTATTATTTATTTATTTTTTAAATTTAATGGTTGAGATTAACAAAACAATTACATTAAAATTAATTTTTTTAATTAGTATTATTGCTTTATCTTCAGCATTTTTTATTGAATATGTTTTAGGTCATCAACCCTGTAACTTATGTATTTTAGAGAGAATTCCATACTTAATGGCTATGATAATTATTGTACTAAATTATAAATTTATTCATCTTGAAAAATATTTTACACTTTTACTTATTTTAGTTTTTTTAGCTGCTACAATTTTATCTTTATATCATCTAGGTATTGAGCAAGGTTTTATAGAGGAGTCGTTAGTTTGTGATTTAAAAAAAGGGTCAGATTTAGTATCTAAAGAGGACATACTAAAACAATTACAAGAAAAAAATATAAGCTGCAAAGATGTGACATTTAAAATTATGGGATTATCACTTACAAGTTATAATATTTTGATTTCTTTGCTAATAACTATAAGTAGTGCAAGGATTTATTTAAAATATGACAAAAATTAATAAAAAAAGAGTTGAAGAATTTATAAGAGTTGACCACGCAGGTGAACGTGGGGCTGTTAAGATTTACGAAGGACAATTGCTTGCCTTAAATACTTTTGTAAAAGATGAAAATCTTAAAAAAACTATTGAAGAAATGAAAGTTCATGAAAAAGAACACTGTGAATTTTTTGAAAATGAAATTAAAAAAAGAAACATACAACCAACTAAATTTTTACCTTTGTGGGATTTATTAGGTGTTGGACTAGGATTTGGATCAACTTTACTTGGAAAAAAAGCTGCAATGTTATGTACTGCCTCTGTTGAAGAAGTTATAGATGAACATTACTTAAATCAAATTAAACAGCTGGATAAGAGTGAGAAAAATTTAAAAAAAAAGATTTCAAAATTTAGACAAGATGAAATAGACCATAAGGATATTGCATATGATGAAGGTGCAACAAAAAAAGGGCCCTATTTATTGCTAGATAAAATTATTAAAACTGGCTCTAGAATTGCAATAAATATCTCTGAGAAAATTTAAGCTTCTAACTCTACATCCCAATATAAATAATCCATCCAGCTTTTATGTAAGAAATTTGGTGGAAAATGTTTACCATTTTTATGTAAATCCTCTGTAGAAGGTCGATAAGGGTGCTGATATAATTTCATACCTGAATGTTTTAATAATTTTCCTCCCTTTTTTACATTGCATGCAGAACAAGCTGTTACGACATTATCCCAATTAGTTTCGCCCCCTTTTGATCTAGGCAATAAATGATCAAAAGTTAACTCCTCATTGCTTCCACAATATTGACAGGAAAATTTATCTCTTAGAAACACGTTAAATCTAGTAAAACTTGGCTTGCTTTGAGGAACAATATAATCTTTTAATGCAATGACACTTGGCAATTTCATATTAAAAGATGGACTTCTTATGGTTCTATCATAATTACTGACAATAATAACTCGATCAAGAAAAACTGATTTAACTGTATCCTGCCATGACCATAAAGATAAAGGGTAATAACTCAAAGGTCTGTAGTCAGCATTAAGTACTAATGCTGGACACTTTTCTAATGAAACATTTTGTTCAATAAAGTTATTCATTAATTAATTTTAACTTAGTTAAACAAATTTATCAATAATAAGAGATGTTAAATTTTTTTTAAGATAAAATTTAAAGCTGTACTTGATGCTTCAATAGGAATATGATGATCACAATTTTTTATTAATAATGTATCTACTTTAACATTATTTCTAATTAAAAAATCTTTTGCTTCTAGTAAATGTGTTGATGAGACAATTTGATCTGCTTCACCGTGTATAAGTAATGTTTCAGTATTATTTTTGATTCTGTTTTTCAAATCTTTTTGATTAATTATTTTTCCAGAAAAACCAACTATACATAAAAATTTTTCTTCAGATGTAAGGCCAACATTTAAAGACATCATGCAGCCCTGACTGAAACCTGATAAACAGATTTGATTATTTGACAACTTAAACTCTTGTTTTATTTCATTAATAAATTTTTTTAAAACCTCTTCAGCTTTAATTGATTGCTCTAATATGTAATCAGAATCCTCTTTAGTTAAATCAAACCACTGGTAACCTGAAGGATTTATAACGCATGGTTCATGACCATTAGGACAAATAAAGATTGTATTAGGCATATATCTTTTCCAGTTTAAGGAAAGCATGCTTATATCCTTTCCATCACCTCCATAACCATGAAGCAAAA
>CABZSV010000033.1 GCA_902528575.1 uncultured Pelagibacteraceae bacterium | reverse complement strand
AATTTGGAAAGTAATTAATATTTTTATTATATGTTTTATGTCTATTTTAATTTTATTTATTATTAAGGAAATAATATGAGCGATATTTATGTAGATGATTTAGGCGAAGGGTTTCCTTTTGTTTTAGTTCATGGTTATCTAGGATCATCTGAAATGTGGACTTTTCAAAAAAAATTTTTTTCAAAAGATTATCGTGTGATCACCCCAGCTCTCCCAGGATTTGGTGAAAGTCATAATGTAAAATCTTTAGATTCTATTTATAAAATGGCTAAAGAAATTATAAATGTGTTAGATCAAAAAAAGATAGATAAATTCAATTTAATTGGTCATTCAATGGGAGGAATGATTGTTCAAGAAGTTACAAAATTGATTGGGGATAGAGTTAATAAATTAATTTGTTTTGCAACAGGATCTATTGGTGATATCCCAGGAAGATTTGAGACCATGGATGAAACAAGAGAAAAACTTAAGAAAGAAGGTGCACAACTCTCTTTTTCTAGAGTACCCCCTAAGTGGTTTGTAAAAGGTGATAAGGACAAAAATTATTTTCTTTGTGAAAATGCTGTTAAAAATGTTTCATTAGAAACTGCTGATAACGCATTACTAGCAATGAAAAATTGGAGAGGTAAAGAAAATTTAAAAAATATAAATTGTGACACTCTTATAATATGGGGTGATAAAGATACTTCATATAATTTTGATCAAGTTGATACTCTAAATAAAAATATTAAAAATAGCCGTTTAGAAATATTTAAAGATTGTGCTCATAATGTTCACTTAGAACAGCCTGATCAATTTAATAATTTAGTTAAAGAATTTATCTCAAAATAATATTTTTATTAAGCCGATAAACTTTTTTATAAGCTCCAATAAATTTTTTTGAAGAATGAAATTTTCCAGGAAAAATTATACATTTTATTCTAGCTCGCCTAGCTGAATTTAAACTTTCTTGAGAGTCTTCAATGGCTACACAATCATTAGCTTTAAGCTTAAGTTTTTTAAGTGCTAATAAGTATATATCTGGGTTAGGTTTAAATTTTTTTACTAATTTTGCATTCCCTATAAAGTTAAAATCTCTTTTTTTAATTGATTTTCTTAAAGAATATAAGATTGCATTTATATTGTTTGAAGATGTAGATGAAACAAATGCAATTTTTATATTTTCTTTTTTGCATAAAGAAATTAAATTTTTAATACCTGGCCTTAATTTAAGCTGATGTTTTTTAAGATAATTATTAAAAATTTTAGTCTTTAAATTTCTTAAATATACTGAATTAACTTCATTTTTTTTCTTTTTGGCATATCTTAATATTCTATCTTTGCCACCAGATTTACTTAATAAACTTAGATAATCTTTTTTGGTCCAATTCCAATCGAGTCCATATTGTTTGAATGCTTTATTGAATGATTTTCTCTGAATTTCTGAAGTTTCAACAATAGATCCAATCGAACCAAAAAGTAATGCTTTATAATATTTCAACCTTTTACAGCTCCAGCAGTTAAACCACTAATGACCTGTCTTTGGAAAAACATAACAAGCATAAACAAAGGCGCTGTAGCAGACACAACTGCAGAAACTGCCCACATTAAATTTCCTTCATGTTGATTAGTACCTAAATAACTTTGTATTTTTGGAACCATAGTGTGATTTTCTTGATTAAGAAGTAATGCTGTTACTGTAAAATCATTATAAGCTAACATTAAACTAAATAATCCTGCTGTAATTACTCCAGGCCACATTACTGGCATAATGATATGTCTAAAAGCTTGAAAATACGAACAACCATCTATTAAAGCACTTTCGTCAAGTTCTTTTGGAACCGTTTTAAAAAAGGAGTAGAGCAACCATAATGTAAAAGGCTGATTTATTGCAACCAAAACAACAATAGTAGTTGGAAGAATTCCCCAAATTTGTAATTCAAAGAAAGGAAAAAGATATCCTGATACTAAAGTTATATGTGGCATAGCTCTAAAAATTAAAGCTGCCATTAAAATCCAAAAAGCATATTTCTCAGTTGATCTTGAAAGAGCATATGCTCCTAAAGTTCCTAAAAATAAAGAAATACTTACAACAAATACTGTAACTATAATTGTATTTTTTGATGCTTTCCAAAATTCACCTTCAGTCCAAGCTTGGGTATATGCATCTGTTGTAAATTTTCCACCAGTTTCAATTAAAGTGTTAAAAGCAGAAATTGCATACCACCAATCTGATCTTGAAAAAAAATCAGCTCTAACTTTAAATGATCCCCAAAAAGTCCAAATGAAAGGAAAGCAGGCAATTAAAAGCCAAACGATAATAAAGATTGTGTTAAAAGTTTTTAAACTTGTTGATTTTTTATCTAAACCATAATCCATAATTATCTCGCTGTCTTAAATTCTTTCCATGTTCTTATTAAAACTGGCGCTAATAAAATTGCTATACCAACAATCGTCATCATAGAGGTTGCTGCAGCAGATCCAAATAATATTACTTCCTCATTAACTAAATTATCATAGATTAACCATGATAATGATTGCGCACTTCCCTCAGCACTAAAACCAATTATTGGCTCAAAAACTCTAAAGTTATCCATTAACGAAATCAAAGCCACAAATGTAACTACAGGATAAATATGTGGTAACACTATATGTTTAATTCTTTGAAACCTTGAAGCACCATCAATAATTGCTGCTTCCACTGGTTCTTGAGGAACTGTTTGAAGAGCTGCATAAAATACTACAAATGCAAAAGGTGAATGATGCCAAATTCCATATATAATAATAGTGATCCAGGTTAATGTTTTAGAGGATTTAAGTGATAAATACGGATCATTCATTAAATTTTGAATATTAGCTCCAATAATCCCCTGAGAATCTATCATCCAAAATAATACAAGAGACCCTACTAAAGGCGTGACAATCATAGGCAATATCGTACCAAAAATTAATGGACCCCTAATTTTTCTTGCAACAGCATTTAAACTTAAAGCAATAATAAATCCTAATAAAAGAACATTCGGTGTAACAAATAGACAATAGGTTAGGGTAAATATTAATGCCTTGTAAAATGGAAGATTGGTTACTTGATCTACGAAAGCACCAAAGTTCTCAGTTTCATTCCAAAATTTTTTAATTTCATCAATAGCAAGATGATTTCTATCTACATAGGTTCCAAACCCATTAAATTTACCGAGTGGCTTTGCTTCTCTTAATTTTGTAGTTTCTTCGTTATCTACAACTATTGAAACAGTACAACCAAAAGGGTCACACTTTTTAACTTCTTTAACTACTTGATCGTGTTGTGCATAAAAAGATTGAATACCTGTCGAAATAATCGGCAGCCCAATAAACAGGATCATTGCTAAACCTGTTGGTAAAAAAAACCAAAAAAAAGTTTTATTAGGCATTAAATTTTGAGTAAGTGGGGATTTAATCCCCACTTAAAAGTTTTAGATTTTATAGAAAGCCTTGTTCTTTAGCTTTACTAATGTAAGCAGCCTCAACATCTTTTAATGCTTGTTCAGCTGACTCTTTACCTTGTAAAAATTCAACAATTTCACTTCCTAATGCACCATGCATTAAACCCATTTGCGGTAACATTGGATATGGTTTTGCTCCCATTTTTACAGCTTCGATTACACCAATAGATTTTGGTCCTGGAACAAATCCTTCAACTAACCAAACAGCTTGGTCAGCAGCGTCAGCTACCATTTTCTTATTTGATGCTGCATGCGCCAAAGCTCTAAATGTTGCTTCTGCGTCTGCATCTGATCTGTTTTTAGCAAGCGTAAAACCATCCCACCATAATGTAGCTGCTGGAATATTTCCACCACCCACTGTAGCTGGTCCAGTTAGTTTTGTTGCTTTAGTAATGTTTGGATCTCCTTCATCATCTAAAAGAGTACCTGATCTTGAAGCCCATAATGTCATCAATGCAACATTACCCGACTCCCATTCAACTTTAATTGCTTCACTATCGTGAGTTAAGTAATCAGGATTACTTAGTTCAGATAACTTTTTAAGCATGTTTAAAGTAGCAACTCCTTTTGCGTTATTAATATTAGGTTGAGCACCGCCTGCTTTAAAGAATTCACCACCATGACCAATAAACATGTTCACAAACTCTTCTGCTAAATTCCACCCCGCTTTATATGCAGCAGCATAAGGATATTGCATTTTACCTGAAGCTCTAATTTTTTCAGATGCAGCAACTACTTCCTCGTATGTTTTTGGAACAGCTATACCAAGATCTTTTAAAACATCTTCTCTGTAGTATAAGTGTTGTGTATTAGCCATAAATGCTACAGCCATAACTTTTCCATCAATTGTAATTAATTGTGAGTCCTGAATTCCTTTTCCATATTTTTTAACAAGATCGTCTAATGGTCTAATTAAATCTTGGTTCATCAAAGGAACAATTGAACTATTAGCAGCAATCCTAGCAGAAAACTCAGAAGGATTTGCTGTTAATGCTGGCACGGCGATTTTATTATGCTCAGATGAGTGAGTCACTTTAAAATCAGCACTTCCTTTACATTGTTTAGAAGTTTCAACGAAAGTTCTTAATGCAGGAAAATCATTAGCCAAAATATTTATTGAACCACTTTTAATGTTACAATCTGCAAAAGCAGAAGTTCCAAATAGTAGAAACAATAAAGTAACTAGTATTTTTCTCATATTTTTCTCTCTATATTTATTAGTTAAATTATAATTTAAGTTCAAAAACTATATCTATTCCTCAAAAAGAATAAAAGAGATAATTAAATCACTTTTGACGCAAGCTCTGAGCCTCTTACGAGCGCTTCGAGTTTTTTATAAACTATATTTTCGTCTACATTTCCAAAGCCAGCAAAGGTACTAAATCCACAATCAGTCCCAGCTAGTAATTGTTCTGCATCAATTACTTTAGAAAAGGTTAAAATTCTATTTTTTACAACTTCGGGATGTTCTACAAAATTTGTTGTAGAATCTATTACACCTGGAGCAATTATTTTGTCACTTGGAATTTTTAAATTTTCAAAAATTTGCCACTCATGAGAATGTCTTGGATTAGATGACTCAATTAGATAAGTCTGTACATTAGCTTTCAATGCAATTGGCATTATCTTTTCTAAAGGAATATCATGTAGATGAGGTCCTTCATAATTTCCCCAACAGATATGTAGTCTTATATTAGAGCTGTTTATATTTTTAATAGCATTATTTAGACATTCTATTTGTTTTTCAGCTCTAATAAGAAATTCAGATTCTGATAAATCTTTAAAAGTCATATGTCTAGCAAGAGCTAAATCTGGACAATCCAACTGAAGTTTTAATCCATTTGAGGTAATTTCTTCATATTCATCTTTCATAAGGTTAGATAAGTTTTCTAAATACTCATCATCATTTTTATAAAATTTATTTGGTAAAAAGGCTGAAATAACCCCTGGTGAAGCAGCATTCATAAATCCATCTTTATGATTATTTTTTTCTAATGCTTGTTTAAAATTATCAATATCTTTTGTTAGGGAAGTTTTATCTTTAATTTTTAATTTACTAGTACAACATGGTCTTGTGTAAGTTGGAGTACCACCTGTTCTTGCAATTCTTTCTTTGAAAGAGGGAAAGTCATCTAAATCTTTTGGTGCTTTTCTCTCACTCTCTCCAGAAAATCCATCAATTCTATCCTTAACATAAGTTGCATAACTAATCTTAGACATTTCACCATCGCTAATATAATCAATTCCAACCTCGATTTGTTTTTTAACAATGTTGTTAACATCTTTTTGAACTATCTTATCAAATTGATTAAAATCTATTTGTTCTTTTTGATCTTTTTTAAACAAGAGCTCAGATAATTCGTTTGATCTAGGCAAACTACCCACATGTGTTGTTTTGATTTTAATCATAATTTATTTCATTAAAATTTGTTTCCAAATCGCAACCTCATCAAACAAAACCCATTCTCTTATAACACTTCCATCAATTATTTCTGCATGGTTTATACCCATTATGAAAATATTTTTATTTGATTTTTCTTCAAAATCTAAAGTGTCTTTAGAATGACAGCCTTCTAAAAACCATCTTATTGACGCTTTGGGATTTTTATCTGGCTCTTCTAAATAACCAACATGTTCAATTGAAAACTTTATATCGCTAAAAGTATTTTTTAAATTATTCCAAAATTTTTCAATATCCTCTCTTCCATGTCCAATTTTATTTCCAGGCCAATAGATAGTTGCAGCTCTTGCATAATCAGAAAAATCATACTTATTTTTAAAGATATTTTTTAATATTTTTGAGTAATTTCCTCCAGCAGATGCATTTGGCACAACGCCTTGTTTGTAATCTGATTTCATCTCAGAGCTTGAATTGAACAATTGTTGTGCTTTGTCAGCACCACCTTCTTTATCAATAATCATTTGTGCAAATTCTTTCGGTGTAAATCCTATTTGTCTTACCATTGCACCTTGATCACGGACAATCCATTCATCATAGACTTGATTATTTTTACAAGCACAATCAGCAATTACTCTATAATAAATATCTTTATTAGTTGGTTTACCATATGAACCATCTCCAAGATGTGTTCCTTTGCTTAAAATTCTGTGAGAAGAGTGATATCCTAAATCATCATTTCCATTCCAGATAACATCTTCACCAAGCAACTGTCTGTTAGGAAATTCTTTTAAAGTAGCATAAGTTGCATCAATTACAGGTTTATTTCCATAAGTAACCCCAAAAGGTGATCTAACAGGAATATTATCAGTGTAAAATTGAGCAATAGATTCAACATCTTTGTTTTCCCAAATTTGTTTAGTTATTTTAAGAATATAATCAGGAAAGTTTTTATATTTTTGATCAAATCCTTTCATTAGATTTGAGTTACACAATTTAAGTAACAATTCTCTTTTTCATTTATCTTTATATCAACATTAGAATTAATTGGGATAGAAATTGTATCTTTAGGATTT
>CABZSV010000032.1 GCA_902528575.1 uncultured Pelagibacteraceae bacterium | reverse complement strand
AATTATTATATTTGAAACACCAATAATTGTTGATGCTGAAACATAGTCTTTATTTTTTTCTACTAAAGTTGCAGCTCTAGAAACTCTTGCAAATTGTGGCCACTCTGAAATTCCAATAGCAAATATTAAAACATAAATTGCCATTTCATCATGCATTTCTCTCGAGATTAATCCTCTTGCTATTCCATCGACCAACAATGCCATCAAAATACTTGGTACTGTTAACTGAACATCTGTTAACCTCATTACTATCATTTCATATTTTCCCCCAAAAAATCCAGCAGTTAATCCTAATCCAACTCCAAGGATTAAACTAAAAAGTATCGCAGAAAAACCTACAATTAAAGAAATCCTACATCCATACAAAATTGTCGATAGCATATCTCTTCCTTGCCCATCAGTGCCTAAAACAAATTTAGCAAGACCATCTTCTGTCCATGAAGGTGGTGTGAATGCATCCATCAATGATAGAGAAGATGGGTCAAAAGGATTGTAAGGTGTTACGAGCTCAACAAAAAAAGAACAGAAAAAAATTATAAACAAGATTGTAGATGATACAATGGCAGTAGGCGATTTAATAAAGCTATGATAAATATCACTATCTTTTATTCTTTCCCAAGTACTTAAAGATTTGTTATCCACTTGCAGTATCTCCTTTAACTCTTATTCTTGGATCAATTAAATAATAAAGAATATCAACTATAAAATTTATCATCACAAAAACAAAAGCTATAAATACTAAATAAGCTGACATGATTGGTATATCGACGAATTGAACTGCTTGAATAAATAAGAAGCCCATTCCAGGCCATTGAAAAACAGTTTCAGTAATAATTGAAAACGCAATTAAAGTTCCAATATTTATTCCTGCTATAGTTATTACTGGTATCAATCCATTTTTTAAAGCATGTTTATATTTAATACTATTTTCACTAATGCCTCGAGCACGTGCAAATTTAATATAATCTGTTTGTAATATTTCCATCATCTCTGCTCGCACAAGTCTGATGATATAAGTCATTTGGAAAAGGCTTAATGTTACTGAAGGAAGTATAATTGCTTTCAGCCCTGAAACTGTTAAAAAACCTGTAGTCCAAAAACCTAAATCAACAACTTCCCCTCTACCAAAAGAAGGTAATATTCCTAAGATTACTGCAAACAAATATATAAATAATATACCAATTACAAATGTGGGGAGTGAAACCCCCAACAAAGAGATGGCTAAAACAAAATCACTTAAAAAACCTTTTCGATTAATGCCTGTATAAACTCCCAATAATGTACCAGTTACAAGCGCAATTAGTGCTGAGATAACCACAAGTTCAATAGTTGCAGGCAATCTTTCAACTATTAATTCTGAAACAGGTCTTCTTAATTGATATGAAATTCCAAACTCACCCTTAGAAGCATTAACTATAAATCTTGAAAACTGTACATGAATTGGATCCATTAAACCAAGTGTTTCTCTTAATTCCGCTCTTTCCTCATCAGAAGTTTCTTCTCCAACCATGTTATTGATTGGATCTCCAACAAAATTAAATAAAGAGAAAGACACAAAGGCGACAACCAACATCACCAAAGCAGATTGAAACAGCCTTTTAAAAAAATATTTTATCAATTTGTGAAGGTTTAAATATACAAGCCCTTTAAATTTTTTAAAGGGCTTGTAATAATTTTTAATTAGTTAAAACTAGCAGTTCTAAATAACGGTTCGTTATTCGGTCTGATAGGAACATTAACATTGCTTTTAGATGCCCAAGAAATTACTTGGTGATGTAAAGGAAGATAAGAAATATCATCTTTTACAATTTTCCAAGCTTTTGCAATTGCAGCATTTCTTTTATCTAAATCAACTTCACCTTCCATGACTCTAATTGCAGCATCAACATCAGCGTTACTAAAGTTAACTTTGTTCCAGCTAGCACCAGTTTCATATAGGTAATGGAAAACATAGTGACTATCTAAAGTTGGAACACCCCATCCTAGCATATAGAAATCACCTTGATCATCTTTAAGCTCTTTGAAGTGTTTACTTTTGGTTTGAGCAAATAAGTTAACATTAACTCCAATTTTACCCAACATTCCAACAACAGCAGTACATATTGCCTCATCGTTTACATATCTGTCATTAGGACATCTAAGTTCAACATCAAAACCATTAGGATAACCCGCATCAGCTAAAAGTTTTTTTGCAGCATTAACATCGTAAGGTAATCTTTTATCAAGATCAGCTGTATATCCATTTACACCTGGGAAAGTTATAATTCCCGCTGGTTCACTTAAACCTCTCATAACTTTTTTCTTGATCGCTTCAATATCAATTGCTTGATAAAGAGCTTGTCTTACTTCTTTTTTCTTAAATGGATTATCACCTGTATTACCAGTTCTTAATTTGTCAGCTGCTTGATCCATACCTAAGAAAATTGTTCTCATTTGAGCTGTACTTTCAACTTTGTGACCTGAAGAAGATCCAATTCTTTTTAAGTCTTGAACAGGAGCATCAGTAACTATATCAATTTCACCAGATAATAAAGCTGCTACTCTTGTAGCTGCATTTTTAATAGGCATTAATTCAATTTGAGTTACTTTTTTGTCCTTCATTTCACCCCACCAATGTTTATTTCTTTTAAACACTGTCTTGGTGTTAGGCTCTCTTAAAGTTATTTTAAAAGGGCCGGTTCCCATAGCATTAGTAGCAGAGAAAGTTTCTTGTCCTGCATCCCAATTTTGTGGAGACATTGCAAAGTTTTTCTCTGACCAAGCTTTAGACATTATAAAAATGTTAGATAATTGGTTCAAAAGAATAGGGTTAGGTTTACTTGTAGTTATTTTAACTGAGTAATCTCCAACCGCTTCAACATTAGCAACAGTGCTGATGTATTCTTTAAAGTCAGATGTTCTTTGCTTAGCTCTTAATATACTAAAAACAACATCTGCTGATGTCATTCCAGAACCATCTGAAAACTTAGCATCTTCTCTTAAAGTAAAAATCCAAGTATTTGGATCAGTAGCTTTCCATTTTGTTGCTAAAGCAGGCCCTATTTTCATGTCCAAGCCTCTTTGAACTAGAGCTTCATAAACTTGTCTAGATACTTGAGTAGTTGGACCCTCATTTTGTGCATGTGGATCTAGTGTTAAACTGTCTCCTTGCATAGACCATTTAATAGTTTTTGCCCATGCTGAAGAAAATCCGAATACTAGAACTAATGACAATAGTATTCTTACTATATTTTTAGTCTTCATTATTCCCCTCGTTTTTAAAATTTATTTAAAAAAGTATAAGTGAAATAATTGAATTATAGTAGCAATAATTTACTGATAAAATTTAACTTTTATCGCTATCAACTAATTTTTTCTTACCTATCCAGGGCATCATAGCTCTTAGTTCTGCACCAACTTTTTCAACAGGATGCTCGGCTAATTTAGCTCTCGTAGCAAGGAAGTTTTTTTGACCATTTTTGCATTCATCCATCCACTCTTTAGTGAATTTTCCAGATTGAATTTCAGCCAAAACTTCTTTCATTCTTTTTTTAGTTTCTTCTTTATTAACTACTCTTGGTCCAGATTGATATTCACCATATTCAGCAGTATTTGAAATAGAATAATTCATATTCGCAATTCCACCTTCATAAATTAAATCAACAATCAATTTAACCTCATGAACTGTCTCAAAATATGCCATTTCAGGTTCATATCCTGCTTCAACTAAAGTTTCATAACCATTTTTAATTAGCTCAACCAAACCTCCACATAATACAGTTTGTTCACCAAATAAATCTGTTTCAACTTCATCTTTGAATGTAGTTTCAATAATTCCTGATCTTCCTCCGCCAACTGCTGAAGCATAAGATAAAGCTAAGTCTCTTGCCTTTCCTGAACCATCTTGATGAACAGCAAATAAACAAGGAACTCCACCTCCTTTTTCATATTCACTTCTAACTAAGTGACCAGGTCCTTTTGGAGCAACCATAAAAACATCCAGATCTTTTCTAGCTTTAATTAGATCGTAATGAACATTTAAACCATGAGCAAAGGCAATACTTGTTCCTTCTCTTACTCTTTGTTCAATATGATTTTTGTAAATTTCCGCTTGTAGTTCATCTGGTGTAAGAATCATTACTACATCAGCCCACTCTGCAGCATCAGATAAATTCATTACCTTTAATCCTTTTGATTCTGCTTTAGCTGCACTGGATGAACCTTCTCTTAATGCTACAACAATATCTTTTACTCCACTATCTTTTAAATTTAATGCGTGAGCGTGCCCTTGGCTTCCATAACCGAAGATAGCAACTTTTTTGCTTTTAATAAGATTAACATCTGCATCTTTTTCATAAAACATTTTCATATCATCTCTCCTTTTAAATTAATTAAATATTTTAGCACCCCTAGTCATTGCTACTGCCCCAGTTCTCGAAGTACTAATAAGTCCTAAGGGCTTTAATTTTTTATTCATTTTATCAATTTCTCTTCTAAGAGCAGTTATTTGAATTACTGCTGAAGTTTTTGTTTCATCTAATATTACGGGATTAAATTTTTTACAAGCATTTAAGCATTTTTCAATTTTATTTCTTTTTCCTACAACTTTAAATAAAGCCATTTCTTTAAAAATTACACCTTTATCCTCTCTTTTAAATTCAGCAACTTTATGAACAGGCACTAACTTTGTTAATTGAAGCCTTATTTGATCAATTACTTGAGGTGTTCCAGTGGTAACAATTGTTATTCTTGAAATATTTTTAACCGCATCAACCTCTGCAACAGCTAACGACTCGATGTTATAGCCTCGACCAGAAAATAAACCAACTACTCTTGCCAAAACTCCAGCCTCATTATCTACCCATACTACAAAGATATATGTATCTGGTTTTTGTTTCTTAGTAGGTATGCTGTAAGCTGACTTTGATTTCGGCATTATGATTATACTAAGGCTTTGCCTTTTCCTTTGATTTTATTTTCCTCTTGATCATTTGGGCCCAAGATCATTTGGTTATGAGGTTTTCCAGATGGTATCATTGGGAAGCAATTCTCGTTAGGATCCACATGACAATCAAATATAACTGGTCCATCATAATCAATCATTTCTTGAATTTTATCATCAAGATCATCTGGATTGTCTGCTTTAATTCCTTTGCATCCATAAGCTTCTGCCATTTTCATGAAATCCGGTAATGCTTCAGAATAACTTTCAGAATAATTTTTTTCATGCAGCAATTCCTGCCATTGTCTAACCATTCCCATATATTGATTATTTAAAATAAATATTTTTATAGGAAGATTATATTGAACCGCAGTAGACATTTCTTGCATGGTCATTAAAACTGAAGCTTCTCCAGCAATATCAATTACTAATTTTTCAGGATGAGCAATTTGAACACCGACTGCTGCTGGCAATCCATATCCCATAGTTCCTAAACCGCCAGATGTCATCCATCTATTCGGTTTATTAAATTTGTAATGCTGAGCAGCCCACATTTGATGCTGTCCAACCTCAGTAGTAACATAAGTATCTTTGTTCTTCGTTAATTCATAAAGTCTTTGAACTGCATGTTGAGGTTTTATACTTTCATTACTATTTACAAAATTAAGAGAGTCTTTTTCTCTCCATTTTCCAATTTGCTCCCACCACTTAGCTATATTTGATTTATTTGACTTGCTGTGACCATTTTTTCTTTTAGAAATTGTTTTATTAATTTTACTGATTACACTTGTAACGTCTCCAACTATTGCAAGATCTACTTTGATAATTTTATTAATTGATGATGGATCTATATCAATATGAACCTTTTTTGAATTTGGTGAAAACTCATCAATTTTTCCAGTAATACGATCATCAAACCTTGCACCAATGTTAATTAAAAGATCACAATCATGCATAGCATTATTTGCTTCATAAGTACCATGCATACCAAGCATTCCTAAAAATTGATTATCATCTCCAGGATATGCACCCAATCCTTGAAGTGTTGAAGTTATAGGAAAACCAGTTAACTCAACAAATTCTCTTAAAGCCTGACTTGCTTTTGGTCCTGAATTAATTACTCCTCCACCACTATAAATTATTGGTTTTTTAGCTTTGCTTAATAATTTTACAAATTCATCAATTTGATCTTGAGAAAATTTATTATGGGATTTCCCATTTAATTTTTTTTCTTTATTTGGTTTTTTATATTTTGCTTTTGCAAACTGAATATCTTTTGGAATATCAATCAAAACTGGTCCAGGTCTTCCAGTTGTTGCAACTCTAAAAGCTTCATGCATAACTTTTGAAAGATCATTTATATCTTTAACTAACCAATTATGTTTCGTACAAGGTCTTGTAATTCCCGTAGTGTCACATTCTTGAAATGCATCTGTTCCAATTAAATGTGTTGGAACTTGACCAGAAATACAAACTAATGGTACAGAGTCCATATAAGCATCAGTTAAAGCTGTAACAACATTAGTTGCCCCAGGACCTGATGTAACTAAAACTACACCTGGTTTTCCTGATGACCTCGCGTAACCTTCGGCTGCATGACCAGCACCTTGTTCGTGTCTAACTAAGATATGTTTTATAGAAGGATGATTTTTTAATTCGTCATAAATTGGTAACACTGCACCGCCTGGATAACCAAAGATATGTTGTACCTTTTGATCTTCAAGACACTTAAATACAATTTCTGCTCCAGTTAATAATTTTGGCATTAGGCAATCTAGCTGAAGTTGTGCTCATTGGTCAAGTTTTAGAATGAAAATTTTAAATTTTTTTCAAAAATTTATTTATGTCTTCCGGCTTTAGTTTCATCCAGCTCATCATATTGCCTCTAGCCCAAGTACTTTGTCTTTTGGCGTATTGTCTAGTTTTTATGGCTATTTTTTCTTTAGTATCATTCAAATCTTTTTGTTTTTTTAAATATTCTCTAATTTCATTTACTCCAATGGCCTTGTTAGCACTTTTGTCTTTTCTAACCCTTAACTTTATGAAATCTTTTACTTCTTTTATTGCTCCATTTTCTATCATCTCCCTTGTTCTTAAATTGATACGTGCAATGAGTTCTTGTCTAGGATAGTCAATATAAACTTTAAAGAAATCATCTTCCACGAAGTTTGATTTTGTGTTTTTAAACCATTCATGTATAGATTTTTTTGTAAACTTTTTTACTTCATAAGCTCTGATAGATCTTTGAGTGTCTGTAGGATTTATTTTTCCTCTTGAGGATGGATCTAATTTTAATAGTTTTTCATAAAACTTCTTTTGACCAATTTTTTTTTGTAAATGTCTAATTTGAGTTCTTAATTTTAATGAAATATTTGGTATTTTAACCAAACCATCAGTTAAAGCTTTAAAGTATAAACCTGTACCCCCAACAAGAATTGGGGTTTTTTTTCTTTTTTGAACTTCCCTAATTTTTTTAATTACTAACTTAAGCCAGTCACCTGTAGAGAAGTTTTTTGTAACATTATGAAAACCATACAAATGGTGTTTTATTTTCTGATATTTTTTTGGATCTGGTCTAGCTGATAAT
>CABZSV010000031.1 GCA_902528575.1 uncultured Pelagibacteraceae bacterium | reverse complement strand
ACCGAATATCATTGTAAAAAATGTGGTGGACATCACGGTCATATATTTGAGGATGGTCCTAAACCAACCGGAAAGAGATTTTGCAATAATGGAGTATGTTTAGTTTTTAAACCAAAGAGCTAAATTTAATGTTTGAAGATATTGATATAAAGACAATAAAAAAAGAATTAAGAAATTTTTCAAAAAATTACATTGAAAATTTTAATAAAATAGAAAAATTTATAAAATCTGAAATAGATGAAATTTTAACTCTTAAAAAAAAGAATAAATCTGTAATCCCTGAGATAAGTTTTAATCAGATAGATCAGGAAAATATTCAAGAAATAAACAAAATTAAAAAAAGAGGCTGTGTAATTATTCGTGATGTTTTTGATGACAAAATGATACAGAATTTGAATGAGAAATTAGAGAAATACATAGATGAAAATAATTATTATGAGGATCAAAAAAAAAAATCTAATTTAGATAAATATTTTAGTGACTTACAGTCTGCAAAACCACAAATTTATGGTCTTTATTGGTCAAGAGCACAGATTGAAATTAGACACTCAGAGCAAATGGCTAAAGTAAAAAAATGGCTTAATAATCTTTGGATTTATGAAAACTCTGAATATAAAGTTTTTGATCCAAATAAAGAATTATCTTATGCAGATAGAGTAAGAAGAAGAGAGCCAGGGGATGATACTTTGGGACTTTCTCCTCATTGTGATGCTGGATCAATTGAAAGATGGACTGACAGTTATTATCAAAAAATTTATAGAGATATTTTTTCTGACAACTTTGAAAAATATAATCCATTTGAAGCAAAGTATAGAGATAGAACAATAGAGTTCGAGTCTCCTGCAGTTGCACATGTATTTAGAACATTTCAAGGATGGACTGCTTTAACAGAGCAAGGACCAAGTGACGGAACTTTACAATTAATACCGATTGCAAAAGGAATTGCTTATGTTTTAACCAGAGCATTGTTAGATGACGTTGAAGAAAATGAATTGTGCGGATCAAAACTTGGTAGAGCTTTATCAGTAAATAAAGATTATCATTCATTACTATTAAAAGGTTTAGTTTCAATTCCAAAAATGAAGCCAGGGGACACTGTTTGGTGGCATCCAGATGTTGTTCATGCTGTTGAAGATAAGCATTCAGGAAAAAATTATTCAAATGTTGTTTATGTTGGTGCAACACCTTATTGTAAAAAAAATTTGGATTATACAGTAAAACAATCAAAAAAATTTTTAGAAGGAAAAAGTCCACCAGATTTTGCAGCTGAAGATTATGAAATTAAATATAAAGATAGAGTTAAACTAAAAGATTTAAGCTCTTTAGCTAAGAAACAATTAGCTTTAGAGGAATGGAATTAATTATTCAAAAGATCCTGAAGTTTATTTTCTTTTTCTAAGGCTCTAACTTCGTCATAACCACCAATATGTTGGTCATCAAAAAAAATTTGTGGAATAGTTCTTTTACCATTAGCTTTTTTGATCATTTCATCCATTGCTCCATCAACTTTTGAAATATCAATTTCATTATAAGGCGCGTTATTTCTAGTTAATAATCTTTTTGCAGCCTCACAATAATTACATAGTGGACCTGTATACATGGTAATTTTTTTCATGGATTATAGATAGTCACCTTTTTTAATTTTACTAGCTATTTCTTTTCTAGAATATTCAAATTTTTTTCGATGTTTTATACTTTTTTGATTTACTCTTTTTCTCCATAACCTGAAAGATGATGGTTTTAGAGATCTTCGCATAATTTTAATTACATCAGATTCTTTCTTGCCTGTTTTTTTTTCAATTTCCTCGAAAGTGATCCTATCTGCCCAGGCTGCCCAAATGATCCAATCCGGATCGTCCATTTTGGGCTCTGGATTTTTGACTTTGGTAATTGGCCTGTGACCTTTTTTTTTCATAAATCCTTTATATTTGAAAAAAATATTTAATGCATTTTTTTTAGCCTCTGATATTATGTTTTTGATAGTCCTTCTTAGCCATCTTTAGCTCCCGGTTTTTAAGGACTATCTTTTTATATGCTCCCCCTAGATTTTATACTTTATTTACAGATAATTATTTTTTTATTTATTACACCTGGAACTCCCAGGATTGTAATTATCTCTTACTCAATGAATTACGGTGTTGGAAAATGTGTATGGTCTGCTTTAGGAGACGTAACTGCAAATTTGATTCAGGCAACTTTAGTTATTTTTGTCATTGGATCTTTTTTTTCAGAGAACTCAATGGCACTTAATGCGTTTAAATGGATCGGTATAGTTTATTTATTATATTTAGCTTATGATATTTATAAATCTCGACCAAAAAGTATTTCAAGTGAAGGAGAAATAGAAAAAAGTAACTTATCTTTTTTTAGAGATGGTTTTTTAGTTGCTGGTACAAGTCCTAAAGCTTGGATGTTTTTTCCTTTTATTTTTCCTCAATTTATTGACTTTAATTCTAATTTATTGGTTCAATTTGTAATTTTAATTACAACTTACGTTGTTTTAGATTTTTTATCTTTGATTGGTTATGCAATTCTCGCACAAAAATTAATAAAGTGGATAACTGCTAATCCAAAAACAATTAATACAATTTCTGCGAGTGTTTTAGTAATTATTGCCGCAATAATTGTTGTAACTCAACAATATTAATTAGATTTGGCCTTTATTGCCACTTGCATAAAATAAAATTTCTTTATTTAATCATTATATAATTAATTAATTAAAGAGGAAATAAAATGAGATTAAATAAAATAATTTTAAGTTTTGTTTCTGCATTAGTAATTTTATTTTCAACTTCAGTTGCATCATTTGCAAAAGTTGTTGGTGACAAAATTATTTTAGGTGCTGCGATTTCCTTAACTGGTAAATACTCATCAAATGGTGTTCATACTCAAAATGGTTATAACATGGCCGTTGACAGAATTAACAGCATGGGTGGTGTTAAAGTTGGTGGAAAGACTTATAAGTTTGACATTATTTATTACGATGATGAATCAAACCCTAAGAGAGCTGCACAGCTTGCAGAAAGATTAATTTCACAAGATGGTGTTGAGTTTATGCTTGGCCCTTACAGTTCTGGTTTAACTAAAGCGATTGCGCCAGTGACTGAAAAATATGGTGTTCCAATGGTTGAAGCAAATGGTGCATCTAGATCTTTGTTTACAAAAGGTTACAAATATCTATTTGCTGTATTAGCTCCAGCTAACTTGTATCTTGATGTTGCTATCGAAACAGCGGTTGAGTTAAATGGTGGAAAACCAGTAAGAATTGCTCAAGCGTTTGAACAAGATGCATTCTCACAGGACGTCAGATTAGGTATTTTAGATGCCGCTGAAAGAACTGGTTCTAAAATCATAATCGACGATAAATTACCTAAAGAGCTAAATGATATGGCTGCTACTTTGGTTAAAGTAAAACAAATGAAACCAGATGTGCTTGTTGTATCAGGTCACACAAAAGGTGCGTTAACTGCGATTAGACAAATTGCTGAAATGAAAGTTGATGTTCCAATGTTAGCTATGACTCACTGTGATGCTGCTAAGCTATCTAAACAGCATGGTAAAAAT
The DNA here is from genome assembly GCA_902528575.1 of uncultured Pelagibacteraceae bacterium. GTDB lineage: Bacteria > Pseudomonadota > Alphaproteobacteria > Pelagibacterales > Pelagibacteraceae > Pelagibacter. The sequence goes on along the minus strand of CABZSV010000031.1, from coordinate 4,037 downwards.
TCACAGTATGCACTTTGTGCTTCTCAATGGCACAAGTCACTAACTTATAAAGATGATTTCTTTAAAGATGGTATGACTTATGCTGCAGACTTTGAGAAAGAGTTTGGATATGATCCACCTTACCAATCTGCTGAATCTTCAGCTGCTTTATTGGTATTCAAAGATGCATTTGAAAGAGCAAATTCTTTCGATCAAAAGAAAGTAAGAGATGCTCTTGCAGCTACGAATATGCAAACATTCTATGGAAATATTAAATTTGCACCTGGTGGTCAGAACGTTGATAAACCAATGGTACTTTTCCAAGTAATGTGTGATGCTTCAGGAAGTTGTGAAAACAAAGTTGTTGCTCCATTAAAATGGGCATCAGCTAAGTTGATACATCCAATTCCTAAGTGGTCAGAAAGATAAAATAAAATACTAAAGCCCCCTAGTCATAGGGGGCTTTTTTTTATATAACCCAAAAATACTTTTTATGGATTTTCTTGTATTTCAGTATCCTATGATAACTCTTCAAGCTTGCTTGGATGGTATTTTGTTAGGAGTTTTGTTTGCATTGATTGCATATGGAATGGCACTTCAATGGGGTGTGATGAATATAATTAACATTGCACAAGGAGATCTTGTTATTTTAGGAGGATACATTGCATACTTTATGTATCTATACGGAATTCATCCAGCATGGGGAGTAATTGTTGCGCCAGTAATAATGTACTTTGTTGGTATAGCGATTTACAAACTCGTAATTAATAAAGTAGTAGATAGAGATTTATTTATCTCCATTTTAGCGACTTTTGGAATAAGTATTCTTTTCATGCAATTAATGAATTTTGCATTTGGTGCTGACGTTGTACTTGCAAACTCAGGTTATGGAACAACTATGTTGTTTGATAACAATGTTGTGTTACCAAATTCAAAAATATTTTCAGCATTTATAAGCATTTTGTTTGCAATTTGTTTGGTTATTTACATGAAAAAATCTAAGCTAGGACGTGCGATTAGAGCTACAGCTCAAAATGCAAGAGCTGCAAAGATTTTAGGTGTTGATACAGAAAAAGTTTATGCTGCAACATTTGGAATAAATGCTGCTCTTTGTGGTGTTGCTGGTGCTCTGATATCTATAACTTTCACTATTCATCCTTACATGGGATTGCCCTACACAATCAGATCTTTCATGATCGTAATTGTTGCAGGATTAGGAAACTTACCTGGTGTGGCAATGTCGGGAATGGGGTTAGGAGTATTTGAAGAATTTGCAGATTATATATTAGGTACAGAATTTAGAATTGGTTCAGTATTTTTATTATTAGTATTAATCCTGGTTTATAGAAGGTTTAAGCTTTCAAGAAAAAGAGAATATTTAAAATAAGATTGAGATGAAAAATGAATAAGAATTTTATTTTATATGCAGCAATTTTAATATTTGGATTAGCTGCTCCTTTTTTGTTTCCAGCATTTAAAGTTCAGTTATCAATCCTTTGTGTTTTAATAGTTCTTGCTACTACTTGGAACATCCAAGGTGGGGAGATGGGCTATAATTCATTTGGAAATATATTATTTTATGGATTAGGAATGTACCTATGCGCTTCTGTTCAAGTTGGAATGTTTTTTCCTTTAGCTGAATGGACGGAGAGTGGAGGGGAAAAAACATTTGTTCATACTCCAACACAGTTTTTTCAAGGTATGGCAGTTGGACTAGTTGTAGCTGCTGTAGTTCCAACTATTGTAGCTGGTTTGATAGGATATTCTATTCTTGGACTTAGAGGACATTATTTTGCAATTTGTACATTGGGTTTAGGTGTAGCTGCGGGTGAAATTTCTGGTGGAATAGAAATTATTGGAGCAGGTCAAGGCTTTACTACACCACCTTTTCCAAATGTTGGTAGCTTAGAAGCAAGGGGGGAGTTTTTCTATTTCTTAAGCTTCTTCACTTTAGTGCTCACATTCATTGCGGTTCGTTCAATCTATTCTACAAGATTTAAATTAATACTTAACGCTATTAGAGATAATGAGGATAAAGCTGAAGCAATGGGTATTGAAACAATGAAGTATAAAATTATAGGTTGGATGATCTCAGCTTTCTTTTGTGGATTGGCAGGAGGAATAATGGGTGGCTTAGTTGGATACATCGATTCTACAGATGTTGCATTTGACGGAAGAGAAATGGGAGTATTCATGGTACTGATGGCAATACTTGGAGGTAAAGGAACTCTTTGGGGCCCAATTATTGGTGCAACTATATTTCATATTTTTAAAGAAGGCTTTTGGACATTCTTTTTGGGTTGGCAGTATGTTGCTCTAGGAGTTTTGATTGTTGTGATTGTGATTTATTTTCCAGAAGGAATTATGGGATGGCTTAGAGAAAAATATCCAGAGCGATTTGGTGAAGTGGTTGATGAAAAAGATCGTAAAGCACAGGTAGAACTTAAATGAGTATTTTAGAAGTTAGCAATGTAAGTAAATCTTTTGGTGGTGTTAAAGCTAACGTTGATATTTCAATGAATGTTGAAAAAGGGAAGATAGTTGGATTAATTGGACCAAATGGTTCAGGAAAAACTACATTATTTAATTCGATTGTAGGAACTTACCCAATAGATAATGGATCTATTAAATTTAATGGAAAAGAAGTTTCTGAGTTACCAGTCCCTGTAATTGCAAAGTTAGGATTATTGAGAACTTTTCAACAAACAAGAATTTATGGAAAGCTTAATTGTATAGAAAATATGCTTATTAGTCATAAAGGTAGTGACGCAGATTTAATGAAAATATTTTCAAAGATTCCAAAAGAATTAACAGATAAAGCTGAAAATTTATTAAATTTTGTGGGATTATATCAAAAAAGAAAGCTAAGAGCTGGAGATTTATCTTTTGGTCAACAAAAATTACTTGAGCTTGCTATGGCATTAATGAATGAACCAGAGATGCTATTACTAGACGAACCTACAGCTGGGATTAATCCAACACTAATAAATGGTATTATTGATAGATTAATTAAAGTTAACCAAGATTTTGGAATAACTCTTTTGGTTATTGAGCACAACATGAGAGTCATTATGCAATTAGCAGAGAATATTTTTTGTTTAGCTCATGGTAAAATGTTAGCTAATGGATCGCCAGATGAAATTAAAAATGATAAACGTGTCATTGACGCGTATTTAGGAGCTCAATAATGTCTAACCAATATGAAGTATTAGGAAAAGCTCCGACACCAGATGATTTAAAAAAATTGTCTCCAAACGAAGTTCATTTAACTATTAAAAATTTAAATGCAGGTTATGGAAAAATGGAAATTTTACATAACTTTGATTTATTCGTTAATAAAGCTCAGTCTTTATGTTTAATTGGACCTAATGGTGCAGGTAAATCTACAATTCTTCATTCAATATATGGTTTTACAAATATTTTTTCTGGTCAAATTGAACTTGAAGGAAAAGAAATTACAAATCTTACCCCAGCAGAAAAGTTAAAGTCAGTTGGTATAGCTTATATATTGCAGGATAACTCTGTATTTCCAGATATGACAGTAGAAGAAAACTTATTAATGGGAGGATATATAAAAGAAAAAACAGATGAGTCATATGAAGAGGCTGAAAGAATTTTTGAAAAGTATGAAAGGTTAAGAAATAGAAGAAACCAACCAGCAAAAGTTTTATCTGGTGGGGAGAGAAGATTGCTAGAAATATCTAGAGCATTAGTTATGAAACCTTCAGTACTTTTAGTAGACGAACCGTCAATTGGACTTGAACCCAGATATATTGAGATGGTTTTTGAAATATTAAGAGATCTTCAACAAAATGAAAAAAAAACAATCATTCTAGTAGAGCAAAATGCCAAAAAAGGATTGGAGTTTGCAGATATAGGATACGTTTTAGTATCTGGGCAAACTGCAATTGCAGGTAAAGGAGACGATTTACTTCAAAATCCTGATGTTGGTAGACTGTTCCTAGGTGGATAATGATTAATAAAAATTTTTTCTTTAAAGGATATAGATCTATTTTTACTCATGATAGTCCAGCTATAGCTCTTACTTGTTGTTTTAT
>CABZSV010000030.1 GCA_902528575.1 uncultured Pelagibacteraceae bacterium | reverse complement strand
TCTGACTTGGGCTCACATAAATGTCATCTGGTCCTGGTAGATAATTTGATTCCATTGCTCTTAAGAAACCAAAACCGTCTTGCAATAACTGCAAAACACCTACACCAGTAATTTCCTCTTTTTCAGCAACTTTCTTAAGGATAGCAAAAAGAATTTCTTGTTTTCTTAATGTGCTAGCATTTTCAATACCAAGCTCTTCTGCTTGAGTAATGAGCTGTTCGGATGATTTTAGTTTTAATTCTTGAATGTTCATGATTAATTTTTTGATAAGGACTTATCAATAACATATAATATATATACTGCTGCTGTTATTTCAACCCTAGATTGGCTTAAAAATAGCTAAAAATACAACAATAATTAGGATAACCGTTGGTATTTCATTAATTATTCTAAAGAATTTTGCAGATCTTGTATTTATAGAATTTTTTAGAGCAACAAGACATTTTCCTAAATAGTCATTGTATGCCGATAACAGTATCACTAACACAATCTTTATTTGAAACCATAATTGAGAGAAAATTTCTATTCCATTTAAATAAATCAATACTAATCCGAAAACCCAAGTAAAAATCATTGCTGGTCGCATAATATAATAAAACAGTCTTTTTTCCATCACCTCGAATATATCTGTTGCTTCCTTTTTCTCTTTGTTTTCGACATGGTAAACAAAAATTCTAGGAAGATATAAAAGACCAGCCATCCAAGAAACAACGGCAATTAAATGTAAAGATTTAAATAATAAATAAGAATTCATAAATTAGATATTTTTTTCAATTAAGGACTTTAGTAAAATGATATGATCATTATTATCATTTAAACACGGGACCATATCAAAGTTTTCTCCTCCCGAATTTAAAAAACTTTCTTTAGCTTGAATTTGTATTTCTTCTAAGGTCTCCACACAGTCAGATGCAAAGCCTGGACAGATTGTAAGAACATTTTTCACACCCTCTTTCGGAAGATTTTCTAAAGTCTTGTCGGTATATGGTTGAAGCCATTCTTGTGGACCAAATCTTGACTGAAATGTAGTTTGAATTTTAATTGAACTAAATTTTTCTGAAATAAGCCTTGTCGTTTTATGACAATAACAATGATATGGATCACCTTTATCAAAATATTTTTTTGGTATCCCATGATAAGAAGCTACAATTAGATCTGGTTTCCAACTAATTTCATTTATTTTCTTATTAATCGAGTTAACAAGCGCATCAATGTAAAGTGGGTCAGATTCGTAATGAGGAATTATTTTTAAAGAAGGTTGCCACCTCATTTTCATTAAGGCTCTGTATACTTCATCACAAACTGTTGCTGTTGTAGCTGCAGCATATTGCGGGTAAAGAGGAAGTATCACTAAGTTTTCACAACCCATTTCATGTAGTTTATGAATCTTGCTCTTAATGCTGGGATTTCCATATCTCATCGCAAAATCCAAAATGATGTTTTCGTTTGATAGCGCTTTTGAAATTTTCTCGTTTTGTTTTTTCGTATAATAAAGAAGTGGTGACATATTTTCATCTTTCATCCAAATTTCCTTATAAGCTTTAGCAGTTTTTGAGGGTCTAAAATTTAAAATAAACAAATTTAAAATAATTTGCCAAACTAATGGATTTACTTCGATAACTCTTCTATCCGAAAGAAATTCTCTTAAATACTTTCTTATATCAAACCAATTAGTAGAATCCGGTGTGCCTAAATTAATTATAAGAACACCTGTGTTGCCATATTTTATAGGTGGGTGATTTTTTTCAATCATTTAAAATCTTTTACAATTTTAATTAAATTTTCAACCATCTCTGGGTTCGTTTCAGGCAGAATACCATGCCCAAGATTAAATATATATGGGTGATCTTGAAAAATTTCTAAATATTTAGTAGCTTCCTTTTTCAAAGTTTCTTTATCTGTTAATAAAATTTTTGGATTTAAGCCACCTTGAATAGGTATTTTTACATCTTTAAGTATTTTTTTTGGATCCACGTTATAGTCAATACTTACAGCATCAGGTTTAACAATATCACAAAATTCCTTATAATTTTTTATTTCTCTGGGAAAACATATCACTGGCACATTTAAAGATTTTATATAATTTACCAAATTTAAAGTTGGGGAATATACATAATTGGGCAAATCTTTTTCTTCTAACAAGCCTGCCCAACTATCAAAGATCTGAATTATATTTGCACCATTTTCAATTTGATTTTTTATATGGGTCTTTAAAAATTTTTCAATAATTAATAAAATTCTATTTATTAAAAAGTCATCTTTAAAAAAATCTTTTTTCAAGTTTTTTTTAGGAGATTGTTGATTGATCATGTAAACCAATAATGTCCATGGAGCTCCAACGAAACCAATAGTATTTTTTTCAGTTAAACTATTGTCTGAGCTAACTTTTTTTATTGCCTTATATACACGATGTATTTTTTCTACAAAATCAATTTCGTCAATCTTGGCAATTTCATTTAGATTTAGTTGTCCTAACTTTGGTCCAAAATTTTTCTCAAACTCTACTTTTTGACCCAAACCATATGGAAGCATTAAGATATCTGAAAATATTATTGCGGCATCAAGATTAAATCTTTTTAAAGGTTGTAGAGTTATTTCTGAAGATAAATCATCATTTAAACACAAATTAATAAAATTGGGATTTTTTTTTCTTATTTCTCTAAATTCTGGTAAATATCTTCCTGCTTGTCTCATAATCCATATAGGATTAAATGAAGTGTCTTTATTAATTATTACTTTGTTTAAAGGTTTCATAAATAAGTATTATTAATTATTGTAGTTGTAATATATCCTGTGAATAAAGGTGATTAATTTTTATAAACATTATATTCACAATTTACCAACATGTTATGTGAATAAAACTGTTTAAAATGAAGCTTTTTTAATCATATTAATTTTTGTGGATTGTTTTACCCTATTTATTATTAATGTTAATAAATAGCAGTTTTTACAAGGTTAATTTTAAAAATTTTAAATTGTGTAATTTAATTAAAATATTACAAATTTATTAACAATTTATTCATGAGCAATACATATCAAATATATTTAATTTCTGACTCAACGGGTGAAACCTTAGACAGAATATTTTTAGCTCTCAAGGCTCAATTTTTAAATATAGAATACAAGGTACATTCTTACTCTTTTACAAGGACAGAAAACCAAATTTTAAAAATTTTAGAAGATGCAGAAAAAAACTCAAATGCAATAATTTTATATACTATTGTAGATAATAACTTGGCCAAATATTTAGCAAATGTAAGTGAAGGTAAAAAAATTCCATGTTTTGGTGTTCTTGGCAATTTAATTTTAAATTTTTCAAAAATCCTTAATCAAAAAGCGACTCATGAACCTAGCGGTCAACACATATTAAACGAGGAGTATTACGATAGAATAGAAGCAATTCAATTTACAATGAATCATGATGATGGAAATTTGATAAATGAAGTAAACAAATCTGATATTATTCTAGTGGGCGTAAGCAGAACCAGCAAAACACCCACATCTATTTATTTGGCCAATAAAGGATTTAAGACATCAAACATTCCTTTAGTAAACGAAAATTCATTGCCCGAAATTCTTAAAAAAAATCCTAAAATGGCTTGTGTAGTAGGATTAAGCACTGAACCAGAAAGATTAGCTGATTTAAGGAAAAATAGAATGAATTCTCTAAAAGAAACTGAAAGCACTCAATACACAGACTTAGAAAATATCAAAAAAGAGGTGTTGGAAGCCAAAAGAACTTTCCAAAAATATAAATGGCCATTAATTGATGTGACTAGAAAATCAGTAGAAGAAACGGCAGCTTCTATAATTAAAATTCACGAAATATACTCGAACAATGTTAAATAAAATTATTCTTGCTTCAAAAAGCAAGGTTAGAAAATATATTTTAGATAAAAATAATATACAATGCGTTGTTGAACCATCAAACATAGATGAAGATCCTGTTAAAGAAAGTTTATTAAAAGAACAAGCTAGCTCAGAAATAATTTCAAAAAATCTAGCCGAATTAAAAGCTAACAAAGTTAGCATGAAAAAAACTGATGAAATAGTCTTGGGAGCAGATAGTGTGATAGATTTGGAGGGTGAACTAATATCTAAACCAGCGAGCAGAGAAGAAGCAATGGATATATTAAAAAAACTTAATGGTAAATCACATTTTTTAATTAGTTCTGTTTGTATATCAAAAAATGGATCTATGATTTGGAACTATACAGATAAGGCAAAATTAACCATGAAAAATTTTTCTGATGACGCATTAAAAAAATATTTATCTAAAATATCTGACGAAACCCTTTACGCGTATAATGTCTACCAAATAGAAGGGGAGGGTAGAAGTTTGTTTGAGAGCATAGAAGGCGATGAAGATACAATTATGGGGCTGCCTGTTAAAAAAATTAAGGAATATATAAGCTCATTATGATGAAAAAATATTTAGTTATTGGAAATCCTATTAGTCATTCTCTGTCACCAAAACTTCATAATTATTGGTTAAAACAAAATAATATCGATGCCACTTATGATAAAATTAAATTAGAGGAAGACGGAATTAAAGAAATAATAGAAGATATAAAAAAGCAAAAAATTGTTGGTTGCAATGTTACGGTCCCTTTTAAAAAAAAAGTAATTCCTTTTCTAGACAGATTAAGCTTTCAAGCAGAAAAAACTCAGTCGGTAAATACAATTCTCTTTGAGAAAGGTAATTTGATTGGACATAATACTGATATTGTGGGTTTTGATAAAGCAATTAAAGCTTTAAATTTCAACATGAAAGATAAAAAAATTTTAATTTTAGGAGCTGGTGGTGTGGTTCCATCAATAATTTATGCCCTTAAAGAAATGCATGTTTTGGAAATTACTATTAGCAATAGAACCAAACAAAAAGCAGAAGATTTGAAAATTTTATTTAAAAACCTGAATGTCGTAGAATGGGGAAATTTTTCTGAATTTGATGTAGTTATAAATGCGACGAGTCTTGGCCTGAATAATGAAAAAATAAATTTAAATTTTTCAAATATTGGCAAAAACAAATTATTCTATGACGTTATTTATAATCCAGCTGAAACAAGTTTTTTAAAAAAAGCAAAAGAATTGGGAAATAAAACTGAAAATGGAGGAGCAATGTTTATTTATCAGGCTTCAGAGGCATTTAAATTATGGCATGGTATAGAGCCAAATATTGATAATGAAACAATTAAAATTTTAACAGATGAATAGAATATGCATTATAGGTGATATTGGATCTGGAAAAACTTTTGTTGCTAAAAATTTTGGTTATCCAGTTTTTAATGCTGATTTTGAAGTATCAAAATTATACAAAAAAGATAAAAGAATATTTTTTAAGTTAAGAAAAATTTTACCAAATCATATAAAGTCTTTTCCTATTAACAAAATTGAAATAACAAACGCAATTCTTGACGGAAATAAGAATTTAACAAAGATTGCTAATATTGTTCATAAGGAAATTAGAAAAAAAATGAATTCGTTTTTGAAAAGAAATAAAAATAAAAAATTTGTAATATTGGATATCCCTTTGCTTTTAGAGAATAAAATAAATAGTAAGAAAGATATTCTAGTTTTTGTTGAATCCAAAAAAAAAGATATTCAAAAAAGATTAAGAAAGAGGAAGGGTTTTAATATTAAACTTTTTAATAAGTTTAAGAAAATTCAATTAAAATTAGAGTTTAAGAAAAGAAAATCTCACTATATTATAAAAAACACTTTTAAAGAAAAACCTGTTAAAAAAGAAATCAAAAAAATTTTAAGTAAAATTATTTAAATGAAAGAAATAGTTTTAGATACTGAAACAACGGGTATTTCTGTAAAAGATGGTCATAGAATAGTTGAAATTGGCTGTATTGAACTTGAAAATTTAGTTCCAACCAAAAAACAGTTTCATTGTTATTTAAATCCAGAAAGAAAAGTTTCAGAAAAAGCTCTTGAAGTTCATGGATATACTGATGAATTTCTAGCAGATAAGAAAAAATTTAAAGAAATATATGATGAATTTTTAAATTTTATAAGCGAAAAAAGATTAATTATTCATAATGCTGAATTCGATATGTCGCATTTGAATAATGAACTTAATCTTTTGGGAAAAGAAAGTCTAACAAACGAGATAATTGACACCGTTGTTTTGGCAAGAGAAAAATATCCAGGATCTCCTGCAAATTTAGACGCGCTTTGCAAAAGATATAATATTGATAATTCAAGGAGAACACAACACACCGCTCTAATCGATTGTGAGCTCTTATCAAAAGTTTATATAAATTTAATTGATCAAAAAGAACCTTTTTTAGATTTTAGTAAATCAGAAGAAAAAAAAGTCGAAATCACTGATAAGAATATGTCTTATTATAAAAAAATTGTAAATCCATCCAAAGAAGAACTTAGTAAACATACTAATTACCTAAAGCTTAATTTAAAAAAAAATTATTTTAATTAAATTTTTGATTATAAATTTCCTCAAAATTTACTTTTTTTTCAAATTTAACATTTGGGTAACCAGAATTATGTAGTAGATCGATTAGACTTTTTTCTAGATCTGGATATACCTTATTTGGTACATGACATAATACTATTTTTTCTAGTTCATTCTTTTCTCTAACAGTGTCATCTACTTTTATGACTGTTGTAAATATAATTTCAAAATAAGATTTTTTTTCGCTTTCTTTTTTTTTATCTTCAAATTTAAATCTAATATCAATCTCAATTATTTTATCTTTTAGTGCTTTTGAGTTAATATCTATGCTTAGTTCGTATTTAGAAATATTTTCTTTAACATATAAATAAGTTTCAACATCTGGCGTTTCACTTGATAAATCTTTTATATATTTGCTTAATATCTTAAAATTTTCTGTCATGGTCGTCTTCTATATCTTCAAATTCACCATCAATAAAATTATTTTTTTCTTTTTCCTTTTTATATTTTTTTTTAAAAAACCTGTTTAGAATAAACTTCCTTGTTACAGGAAAAATAAGAAAAAATCCCAAAACATCTGTTGCAAAGCCTGGAATAATTAATAATATTGCTGCAAAAGCAATTACAGCTCCTGATATCATTTCATAAGTTGGACTTTCGTTATTTCTTAATTGAATAAAACCTGATTTTAAGGTGTTTAAACCTTCATATTTTGCGTAATATATTCCTGTTATTGCGGTGAAAAAGATCAGTAAAATTGTTGAAATTGCGCCTATTTGAGATCCGATTTTAATTAAAAGATAAATTTCTATGATTGGTACCAATATAACTAATAATAATATTGAGTTCATTTGTCCTTAATCTAAATTGCTGGTTGAAATTAATCAACATAGTAATTACTATCAACTTATGAGTTATAGTTTCGAATATATAGACATAATTTTGCTTGCAATGATAGCTGGGTTTATTTTTCTACGTTTGAGAGGCATATTAGGAAAAAGGACCGGTTTTGAGGGCAAGAGTCCAGCAAATTTCAAAGAAGTTTTAAAAAATGTAAAAGTTGATCTACCAAAAAAAACAAAGGAAAATTTTGATGAAAATGCTCAGAAAGAATTTTTAACTGGTGCAAAAATTGCTTATGAAACTATTATCACTGATTTTAGTGATAACGATAACAAAATTACCTCGAGTAAGCCACTTTTAAGCAAAGAAATACTAAATCAATTCCTCAAAGCGCTAAAAGATAGATCTGATAGAGGACATTATGCTGAAATTACATTTATTGGCATAAATTCAGCTAAAATTAAAGAACATAAAAAAATTGGAAAAATACTGAATGTTACAGTAGATTTCATTGCAGAAATAATTACTTGTATAAAAGATAAAGATCAAAAAATAGTTTCGGGTGACCCAGAAAAAGTAAAAAAAATATACGATACATGGGTATTTTCTAGAGATACTACCTCTGTAAATCCAAACTGGCAGTTGGTAAACATCCTAACTTAATTG
>CABZSV010000029.1 GCA_902528575.1 uncultured Pelagibacteraceae bacterium | reverse complement strand
ATAATTTTATTTTGTCTAGATGAACCATAGACAGCAGTAACAAATTCTAAAGAATTTCTAGCGTCTAATAAAGTTACTTCATCACTAGGAGATCCATCTAGTTTATTAGCAATTTCTTCAAACATACCTGCATACCATGATTTTGGTTCTTTTACTTTTGATAGTACTTCATTTATTTGAGCGTGAGTTATAGGAGCTCTTGGTAAAAAGTCCCATTTATCATCAGCTGGACTATATGGTTTATCTGGTGATGCACCAGACTCAGCTGTTAACCCTTCAAAACAAAATCGAAGTCTACTAGTATCATTTGCAGCTCCAAGTGTGATTGAGCTTGTAACCAATGTGCCGTTTTCCATTTCAATAGAAAGAGCAGCACAATCCTCAACCTCAATATTATTTACTCTAGTTGTTAATTTTGCAAAAACATTTGAAACTGGTCCCAAGATCATACTCACTAAATCATGAATATGGATTGAATGACTTAATATTGCACCACCTTGTTCACCTTCCCAAGTTCCTCTCCAAGGTTTTGAATAATAATCTTTACCTCTATTCCAATGAGTTTCTAAAGAAGCAACCAAAGGGTTTCCTGCTAAACCAGATTTGATCAATGCTTTTAATTTTGAAAATCCTAGACCATATCGATATTGAAATACTGGGAAAATAATCTTACCTGTTTCTTTGCTGATTTGTTCTAATTCGTCTACTTCTTTAAGACTTGAAACTAACGGTTTTTCACAAATCACATGCTTTCCAGCTTCCATAGCTTTTTTACAAGCAGAAAAATGTAAATGGGGTGGGAGACAAATATCAATAATATCAATTTCTTTAACTTTTAATACATCATCAAAATTTAGAGAAACTTTTGTCTCAGTATTTGATTGTAACATTTTATCAATAGCCTCCCTGGTTAAACCACATAACGTGTGAACATTAAATCTCTCTGATACTTTTTGAAAATCTTCAAAATGTTTTGCCCCTATATTGGTTCCAATTATTGCTACTTGATACTTTTTCATTTTTTTTCAGCTTGCTCTTGAGCTTTAATAGCAAGTTCCATTGAAATGTAAGTAATTTCTTGAGGACACGCAGTTTCTGTTCTGTTTAAAACATCAGAAATTAAATTACTAAAGTAGGGTAGTTTAACATTAGAACAATTAATATGCTTCACCTCATCATTATTTGCTAAAAATAAATGATTACCTTTTTCTGATTTTGCTAAGTCTGTATATTTTCTTATTTCAATAAAACCTTTGTCTCCGAGGATTAACAATCTTCCATCTCCCCAGGTTGGAAGGGCATCTGGAGTAAACCAATCCAGACGAATATAGCCATGCCCACCATTACCAGTAAGGTTCACTTCACCAAAATCTTGAAAACCAGGCATATCTTTCTTTGTCGTATTTTCTACTAATGCATGGTTAATTTTTGCCTGATTTGAGTTTGTAAAAACTAAAAATTGATGAATTTGGTGAGAACCAATATCGGTAATAATTCCTCCATAACTTTGACGATTATAAAACCAATCAGGTCTTTCATAATTACCCTGTCTATGGGGACCAGTTCCAATCGTTTGTTTTACTTTACCAATTTTTCCCTCATTGACTAATTCTTCCGCTTTAGCAACTGCAGCAACATGAAATCTTTCAGAAAAATTTACAGACCATATCTTTCCAGTTTCTTTCACAGTGTTTTTCAAATTATTTAACTGATCTAAGGTAGTACAGCCTGGTTTATCTACCATAACATCTTTCCCAGCTTTTAAAGCGTCTATTGAATGACCAGCTCTGTCTACAGGGATTGAAGATATTAAAATCATATCAATAGATGAGTCATTTAATATTTCCTCTTTATTTTCTTTTCTTTTAATATTCGGATACTTTTTATTAAATTCTTGAAGAGTTAAAGGTTCCCCATCTGTCCAGAAATAATTACAGCTACAACCTTCTTTGATCATTTCATCTAGCATATCGAAAATATGACCATGATCTATTCCGATTACTCCAAGGTTAAGTTTTTTTTTCATAAACTAATAAGAACCTTTTTGTTTTGCACCTTTATAAAAAATTTCTTGCAAGTAATCATTTTCTTTTTTTCGAAGTAAAATACTTTCTTCACTCATTAAAGTATTAGTTCTATTTATAATTTCATGATAATGATGTTTATCCTCTCCTCTTGCAATTTGGACACTATTTTTACCTAAGGTTTGTTTTACGTTTGTGCCTATATAACTTTGGATAACAAATCCTATTCTTCTATCATTACTCTTGTTTATTCCTGACCCGTGCACTACTCTTGGGTGATGCAAAGACATTTGACCAGCTTTTAGTTCTATAGATTTAACTTCGTCTTCAGGTACATTCTCTACTGTTTGTCCCCTGGTAAGTAAATTTCCTTCATTAAATTTTTCATTGTGATCTTTAATATTTATGTGTGATTTAGGCCACATTTTCATACATCCGTTGTTTTCGTTCGAATCTGTTAATGCTACCCATGCTGTGACCCAATTGTGTGGTTCTAATCCAATGTACTTTGCATCTTGATGATAGCTCACAAAACCTTGTTCGTTAGGGTTTTTAATGAATAAAGTAGTGCTGCAAACTAAGATGTTTTTTCCAATAATACTTTCTACTGCATCTAAAATTTTTGAATTATGAACGATCGAATCAAGTTTTGGTGAAATTAAATGAACATTATATCTTCCCGACTTATCTATTTCATTTGGTGATTTTTTTTCAATTAACTCAATTTCCTTTCTTGCCTCTAATGCTTCATTACTAGACAAAACTTCAATAGGGGATATGTAACCTTGATCTTCATACTGTTTAAGTTGATTTGATGATAGATAAGTCATATTATTTTGAAAAGATTATATGAGCTCAACTATTTCTTCAATAATTTATGGCCGAAGTAATTAAATTAGGAATTACTGCTAACAACAATCAACCCATAAAGGATGTAAATTCAATTGAGGTTTTAGCAAATAAAGGAATAGTAGGTGATCGACATTTTCATGATTTTAATGATCCATACAATCAATTATCTTTAATAGAGGCTGAGAATATTGATGAATATAATATTAAATTTGGGCTCGATATACCTTACATCAATTTTAGAAGGAATGTTGTTACAAAAGGCATTCAATTAAATGATTTAATTGGAAAAAAATTAAAGGTAGGAAATGTTGAATTGGAGGGGGTAGAATTATGTCGTCCGTGTCGACATTTGACTGAAATGCTCGATCAAAAAAATATCCTTAAAGAATTTATGAGAAAAGGAGGCCTAAGATGCCAAATTCTCTCATCTTCCAAAATTAATGTCGGTGATAAAATAGAAATTATTAATATTTAAGGTTTTACAGTTTCATTAACTGGATTTTCATCAAGTGTTGCGGGTGTATCTGGGTCTAGTTCTAGTCCAGCAGGTGTGATTGTTGCTGGTACAGGTGTAAAAGTTGAGTCTGGGTTTTCAATAGTTTCTCTAACTTTCATCCTATATAAACCAAATCCACCAATTATCGCATGAGCAATAATTAAAAAAATAAATAAACCATTTAAACCAAACCATTCCATAAATATAGAACACAAAATAGGACCACTAATTGCACCCACACCAAAGATAAACTGCAAACCACCTCCAGCTGCTACGAATTTTGATTTAGGAACAAAGTCATTTGTGTGGGCAAGGTTAAGTGAAAACAAAGGAAGACATAAACTTGAATACAATCCTACAGCAATAAAAAATATAATTTTTCTAAAAGCAAATTCATCCATGTAATAAATATTTTGAATAGGATCATTTGAAGTTAGAATTGAAATAAAAGCTAAAAAAGAACTTCCAAATGTTGTAATTACGATGACTTTTCTTCTATCGAATGTATCTGAAAAATAACCTATTGGTCCTTGCCCAATCACTCCTGCAATTGTTGCAATAAATAAAAGTATTGATGTTTCAACCAAAGATAATTTCGCAAGTGTTGCGTAAACAGATATTAAAGAAAAGAATGCTGCGTGAATGATACCAGTAAAGAATGAGCTCAATGAACCAAGTGGTGAAATCTTATACAATTCTTTTATACTTATTGTTTCTATCTTTTTAAATTTAGGCGCAGGTCTTTTAGTTAATAAAATAGGAACAAGCGCAAGAGAAAGTAAAATAGAAACTAAAATAAATGGTTCGTAGTCTTCTGGTTTGCTAACATTAAGTAGCAACATACCTATAGCTAATCCAAAATAGATTACCATCATATAAGCAGACAATAATTGTCCTCTATTTTTATTAGTTGCTCTATCGTTTAACCAGCTTTCAGTAACCACATAACAACTGACTAAACTTATACCTGTTATAAATCTACTAATTGTCCACATGAATGGATTTACATAAACAACAGCGATTAAAGCACTTAAAGATGCAAGTGAAGCGAATGCAGCAAAAACTCTTATATGACCAACTTTTGAAACAAAGTTAGGTGTTGTTCTTGAGCCTACAAAGTAACCAATATAATATCCAGACATAAAGATACCAGTTGTAAAAACACTAAAATCTTCAAGTACTGATCGAATACCCATAACTTGCATTTGCAAACCATGAGCAATCATCATTACTCCTATCCCTATAAATAGAGCCCAAGACTTTTTTACTTCTTTTTGCATATTTAGTTTTAAGTTTAATATTTTCTGGCTACGTAGTTTTGGTTTGTGTTTTTTTTATGGCCAGTAAAGAATGAATTGCTATCGTGATAATGATAACGATACCTCCATAGATAGTCTCGTTAGAAGGCTGTTCTTTGATAACCATCCAGACCCATATCGGTCCAAGGATAGTTTCTAATAGGAAAAATAGATTAACTTCAGCTGCAGTTATAAATCTTGGTGCTATGGTGACTAAAACAAATGGTATGGCTACACACATTACACACATTAAAGGTATATAAAAAAGATCATTTCCCACTAATGCAAAGTCTTTAACAAAGAAAAAGGCAAATATAGCAACGCAAGATTTTCCAATTACAGCAGCAGGTACTAAATCAGTAGATTTTGCATATCTTGCGATGTTTGCGTTACAGGCTAATCCAAAAGAAGTTATTAAACCAAATAAATCTCCATAAAAATTACCAAGACTTAAAGAGTCGTAAAAAATATAAACACAAGCAATAAAAGTAATTATTATAGCAACCCAAGTCTTATTATCTGGTTTTTCTTTTAAAAAAATAGCTCCTAAGATTGCTGATAGCATCGGAGCAAGAGCTACCATTAATAAAGTATTTGCTACATTGGTGTTTTGGATTGAGATAATAAAAGTAATATTACAAATAGAAAAACTAATTACATAAAAAATACCTGGATAACCAATTTTAAATAAAGCTTTTAAGAAATTATTTTTATAAAATAAAAGAAGACCAATTAAAACTACTAAAAATGGTATTGCCCCTCTGTAAAAAAGCATCCCCCAAGTATCAATATTTGACAATCTAATTAGCAATGAATCTGGAGTTATAAACATAACTCCTATAAAAGCCATCAAAGAACCTTTTTGCTGATTAGTTAAATTGTTCACGCTTTAAGTTCTTTCCAAAAAGTTTTAGCTAAATTTTTTCCTGATAGATCATAAAGTGTTTTAAGTCCAGTTGGAGAGGTAACATTAATATCTCCATTGAGTTTTTGATCTATAAAATCAATTCCTGCAAAAAAAATATTTTCTCTTTTTAAATCTTTTGCAATTAATTTTGAAATTTTAATTTCTTTACTTGTTAATTTTATATTAGTTGGTTTTGCTCCTTTACTCATATTACTTAAAATTGATCCTTTCTTAGGAACTCTTGAAATTGCACCACATACTTTTCCATTTATAATAAAAACCCTTTTGTCTCCCTTACTTATTTTAGGAAGAAATTTTTGGCACATGATATGATCATGTTTTTTTATAAATTTATTTACTAATTTTGAATTAAACTTAGTTAGTAAATGAATATCATTTCCACTGAAACTATGGATAGGTTTTAAAATGACTTTTTTGTTTTTTTTGAAAAATTTTTTTATTTCATACATATTTTGAGTAAAAATAGTAGCTGGCATGTATTTTTGATATTTAGATGAATACAATTTTTCAGAAATATTCCTTACAGAGGTAGGGTTGTTAATTATTTTAACTTTAGTCTTAATTGTATCCAAAATGTATGTTGTTGAAATATACTCAAGATTAAATGGTGGATCTTGGCGGATAAGAATAAATTTACATACACTTAAGTCTAGATTTTGTTTTTTTGTGATTTTATAGAATTTTTTATTGCTATAGTTAAATTTAATAAAAAAACCTTTAGCTGTAACTTTCGAATTAACAAACGATAAGTCTTTTGGATCATAATAGAAAATTTTATATTTTTTGTTCTGAATTTCGTTTGCTAAAAAAACACTTGTATCCGTTAAAGGATTTAGTTTAGAAGGATGGTTTCCTTGAACAGCAACAATTTTATTTATCATATAATTCGTCTAAATTTTCGTTTTTTGAAAATTTACTAATCATATGATCTGCGTTTGTTGTCTTATTATCAATTACTTTTTGTAGGTGGTTAAGGAATACAGTCTCGTTATTACCCTTTTTGCTTAAAACATCTCTATTATCTAAACCTTTTCTTGAAAGATCTAAAAGTGTAGATGACCAATAAAGAAGATCTTTACCCATTAATTGAGTATTAAATCCCTTTTGTGGTGCCTCTAGATAAGCGTTAATTATTTTATCAATATCCCATTTTAAAATTAGTTCATGAACTTCGTCTAAATTTCCATAAAGCATACCTATATTGAAGGCTGGTCCTGCACATAAACAATCCCAACCACAGGTATCCATGGATCTCAATTCAATATATTTCTTAACTCTGTTTTCAGTAAATATTGTGCTTAAGTGAGTTGTTAAGTCTGCTTCAGTTGGGAGTCTATTTCCAATTTCTTGGATTTTTCCTTCCATAAAATCCTTAAAAATATATTTTCTACCTGAAATATAATGATCTTTATTTTGTATAAACAATATAGGAAAATTAATTACAAAATCTGCATATTTTTCAAAATTCATTTTTTCGAAAAATAATTTTGGCAATCCACCTCTAGAAGTACTTTGCCATACTTTAGATCTATAAGATAAATAGTTGCTATTTTTTTTCTCTACGATTGATGAATTAGCAAATAAAGCAATAGCAATAGGTACAATAGAATTTGCTACTCTGAACTTTTTAATAAAATCTTCTTCTGAACTATAATCTATATTTAATTGTGTACCACATGTTCGGTACATCATGTCCAAACTAAGTTCGCCACCTAGAGGCATATCCTTAGTCATAAGTTCATATCGTTGTTTTGGATTGTTTGGGATTTCACTTAATTTAGATATTGGATCAAATCCTGCACTAACAATTTTAATATCTAATTTTTTTGTAACTTGTTTTAATTCAAACAAATAGTCTTGTGACTCTGCACAAGCTTCATGCATATGATTTAATTTATCTCCTGATAATTCTATCTGATTGCCTGGTTCAAGAGTTATATTTTTTCCACCTTTATTAAGAGCAATGATATTTTCTTTTTCAAAAATTGGATTCCAGCCAAATTCAAGCAGGGCTGTAAACATTTCTTTTATTTTTAAATAATCAATCCTTTTATTGTCCGAATTATTAAATAAAAACTTTTCATGCTCGATCCCAATTTTAAAATTTTTGGGTTCTTTAATACCTGATTTAAAATAATTAATAATTTTTTCTTTTGAATCAATCATGCGCTGTAAATAGCGATTTATATCTAAATTTAAAGATAATAATAAGGCTCTTTTGCGAATATTTTTTTAACTAATGGCTTAAAATCATCCAAAGTCATACTTTTATAATCAGGATCAAAAGAACATTGATCATATTTTTCACAAAAATCTATCGTGTCTTGATAATACTTGTGGTCTTTAAATTTATCTCTTGCATTTCTATCACCCCCTAAATGATGAGCGCTGTAGTAAGTTTGAAAAAGACCATGGTGTAGAATAATCCAATAAGTTCTTTCTGAAACATAAGGTCTTAGTATAGATGCAGCATATTGAGAATGATTCATTGGCGCCAAATCATCTCCAATATCATGTAGTAAAGTTGCAACAACCATTTCATCACTTTCTTTATTTTTAAAAGCTCTTGTTGCTGCTTGTAAAGAATGTTCTAGTCTAGTAATTTTATAACCTTCTAAAGTTGTAGTTTGTTTAGACAAATAATTTAAAACTCTCTCAGCTGTTTGTCTTTCAAAGTTTTTCTCAAATTTTTCAAGAAGCTCATAATCTTCCTTAGTTCCATTTTTCATTTCAGTAAAATTAACTGTTTTCATAACTTAATTATTTGACCCAGTGCTTAGCAAAGATAACTGGGTTATTTTATTATCTCCTACTTCATCCACTAATTTAACAGGATATTCACCCGTGAAATAATGATCTGTTAATTGCGGATATGTTTCGTTTCTTTTTTCAAAACCAATAGCTTTATACAATCCTTCTATTGATAAAAATCTTAAAGATTTAGCTCCAATATATTCACAAATTTCATCATTTGATTTATTTGCTGCTAGCAACTCTTTTTTTGTAGGTGTATCTACACCATAGAAATCTGGATATCTTATTTCAGGGCATGCAATTTTAACATGAACTTCTTTTGCACCGGCATCATAAAGCATTTTTACAATTTTATATGACGTGGTTCCACGAACAAGAGAGTCATCAATTAGAATTATTTTTTTATTTTTAATTGTAGTTTGATTTGCATTTAATTTTAATTTAACTCCTAAGCTTCTAATTTTCTGACTAGGTTCAATGAAAGTTCTTCCAACATAATGATTTCTAATTAACCCATG
>CABZSV010000028.1 GCA_902528575.1 uncultured Pelagibacteraceae bacterium | reverse complement strand
CATTGGATATTACCGATATGAGCCTCTTTGAATGACATATGAGGAAAGTTTTCATCTGATAAATCTAAATCAGGAATTATTTTTTTAAGAATATTTTTACTATTAGGTCCGCATAAACTAGCTGTAGCATAATGATCTGTTACAGAAGTTAAATAAACATCAAGCTCAGGCCATTCTGTTTGAAGATAGTCTTCAAGTTTACCTAAAACATTTGCTGCTCCACCAGTTGTTGTGGTCATAATGTAATGATTTTCACCTAATCTTGTTGTAACTCCATCATCATAAACCATACCATCTTCATTTAGCATTAGCCCATATCTACATTTTCCTACTGCTAATTTTGACCAAGCATTTGTATAAACTCTATTTAAAAATTCAGAAGCATCACTTCCTTGAATATCAATTTTACCAAGAGTAGAGGCATCTAGTATACCAGCACTTTCTCTTGCAGCTTTACTTTCTCTTTGAACTGCTTGATGCATTGTCTCTCCATTAATAGGGTAGTACCAAGCTCTCTTCCATTGACCGACATTTTCAAATTCAGCTTTATTTTCAACATGCCAATCATTAATTGGCGTTCTTCTAAAAATATCAAAAAACTTTCCAACATTTCGACCTACAATAGTTCCAAATGTTAATGGTGTGTAAGGAGGTCTAAATGTAGTAGTTCCTAATTCTCCCATTTTAACACCAGCTGTATCTGCAATTATTCCCAATGCATGCATATTTCCTAGTTTACCTTGATCAGTACCCATTCCAGTAGTCGTGTATCTTTTTACATGCTCAATAGATCTAAAACCTTCTCTTAATGCTAATTTGATATCTTTAGCTGTTGCATCGTTTTGATAATCTACAAATGGTTTAGTTTTACCTAAAGGTTTATCAGAAGGAAGTAACCAAATATTTCTTTTTGAATTTTCCTGATCGATCTCAACTTTAATATTATCTAAATCTGTTTCTTTAATATTTAGATTATCTTTAAGCTTTTGATTTAAATTTTTAATGATTTCATCAATTTTAAAATCTCCACCACAAGATCCTACACTTATTTGTTGGGATGTATTCTGATTTGGTAAGAAAATTTGTTTTTCCTCATCAAACTTTAGTTTACTACCTGATTGTGTATATAAATGTACAGCAGGTGTCCAACCACCAGCAACTCCTAAGCAATCACATGAAATAGAAATTTTACTTCCAGTCACTGAAGTACCATCATTAGATAGTTTCATGATTGAAATACCATTTAATCTTTTGTATCCAGCTGTATCAACAATCGTATGTGACCAGTAAACTTTAATACCTGCTTCTTTTACCTTTTTAACAATTTTACTTTCAGATTGTTCTCTTATATCAATAATTGCCTCAACATTTATACCTTTGTTATATAGTGACAAAGCACTTTCGTAAGCACTATCATTATTAGTAAAAAATACATTTTTACTACCACAAGCAACTCCATAAAATTCACTGTATTTTTTAATAGCAGATGAAAGCATTATTCCCGGTCTATCATTATTATTAAATATCAAGGGTCTTTCTAAAGCACCTGTGGCCAAAATAACTTTCTTTGCTCTAATTTTCAGAAGTCTTTGTCTGATTTTATTTGTTTTATCTTTTGCTTCTAAATGATCAGTTAGATTTTCTCTAGCCAAAAGATAATTATATTGATGATAAGCAGCTACACTTGTTCTAGTTTTTATTTCAAGATTTTTAATATTTTTAAGCTCCTCTATTTCTTTTTTTAACCATTCGGAAGGAGTTTTATTATCAATTTTGTTAAATTTGTTATTTTCAAAAATAGTTGAGCCACCAAGTTCATTTTTTTCATCAACTAACAAAGTTTTAAAATTATTTTTAGCAGCATTTTTTGCTGCTAGTATTCCAGATATACCTGCACCTACAACCAATACATCACAGTGAATATTTCGGTGGTCATAAATGTCAGGGTCATTTGATGTAGGTGATTTTCCTAAACCGGCTGAGTGTCGTATGAAAAATTCATATTTCTCCCAGAAACTAGCAGGCCACATAAATGTTTTGTAATAAAAACCTGCTGGAAAAAAAGGGGAGAGAAAATTGTTTATTCCACCAATATCAAATTCTACACTTGGCCAACAATTTTGACTGGATGCCTCTAAACCCTCATAAATCTCGACTTCAGTTGCTCTAACATTAGGTTCTGTTCTGTTTGTGCCAGGATTAACTTGAACTATAGCATTTGGTTCTTCAGAACCGGACGTCATAATTCCTCTTGGTCTATGATATTTAAAACTTCTTCCAACTAAATGAACATCGTTTGCGAGTAATGCTGATGCTAAAGTATCACCTTTAAATCCATGGTAAGTTTTACCATTAAATTTAAAGGAAATTCTATTAGTTTCATCAATGTACTCACTGGATTTTACTCTTAAGTTTTTAGTCATTTTATTAAGCAGGTGGTTTTTCACCCATTTTGTAAATTGCTTTTATTTCGTCGTTAGAAGTATCTCTAACCATATTAAACCATTTACGACAACCATGTGCATGGTTCCATCTTTCAAATTGAACACCTTTAATATTTTTTCTCATAAATAAATATTCTGCCCATTCATCATCACTTAATTCTGTTGGTTGTTTAGGTCTTTCAATATGAGCTTCACCACCAGCCTTAAATTCTTGCTGATCTCGTTCTCCACAGTATGGACAGTTTATTAAAAACATTAATGTGCAACCGCTGCAGCACCATGTTCATCAACAAGGTCACCGCTTACAAATCTATTTAAATTAAATGCAGCATTAAGTTTGTGAGGTTCATCGTTTGCAATAGTATGAGCAAATAAATCTCCAGATCCAGGAGTTGCTTTAAATCCTCCAGTACCCCAACCACAATTAAAGTATAATCCTTTAATTGAAGTTTTACTTAAAATTGGACTAGCGTCAGGACAAATATCTACTATTCCTCCCCATTGTCTTAACATTCTCATTCTACTGAAAATTGGATATAATTCTAAAATAGCATTTAATGTTCCTTCAACTATTTGATGACTACCTTTTTGAGTATAAGAAACATAATCATCCGTTCCAGCACCAATGACCAATTCTCCTTTGTCAGATTGACTGACATAAGCATGCACTGCGTTAGACATTACAACTGTATCAATAATTGGTTTTACAGGTTCAGAAACTAAAGCTTGTAAAGGTTTACTTTCAAGTGGAAGTCTTAGACCAGCCATATTAGCTATTACGCTAGAATGACCAGCTGCAACTACACCAACTTTCTTAGTTTTTATAAACCCTTTTGTTGTTTCTATTCCTTCAACACTATCTCCATTTCTTTTTATTCCTTTAACTTCACAATTTTGAATAATATCAACACCCATTGCATCGGCTCCTCTTGCATATCCCCAAGCAACAGCATCATGTCTTGCTGTACCAGCTCTTCGTTGTAAAGTTCCTCCTAAAACAGGATATCTAATATCTGGTGATGTATTTATAATTGGACAAAACTTTTTTACCTCTTCGGTACTTAAGTAAACTGCATCAATTCCATTTAGTCTATTTGCATGTGTTCTTCTTTTTAAATCTCTAACATCTTGTAAATTATGTGCAAGGTTCATTACACCTCTTTGACTAAACATTACATTGTAGTTTAGTTCTTGAGATAAACCTTCCCAAATTTTTAATGCATGATCATATAATCCTGCACTGGCGTCCCATAAATAATTTGATCTAATAATTGTAGTATTACGTCCAGTATTTCCACCACCAATCCAACCTTTCTCGACTACAGCAATATTATTCATGTTGTGTTTTTTTGCTAAATAGTAAGCTGTTGCTAATCCATGGCCACCACCACCAACAATAACTGCGTCGTACTCTTTTTTAGGCGTAGGGTCTTTCCATGCTCTTTGCCAATTTTCATGATATGAAAGAGCATTTTTGATTAGCGAAAATACTGAGTACTTATTTCTCATAATAATTGAATAATTACTTTATATATATTGAATTTTCAATACAATCGCTTAATACACAATGTCATACGGAAGAGTGGGTGAGAGGCTGAAACCAGTCGTTTGCTAAATGACCGTGCGAGGAAACTTGTACCGAGGGTTCGAATCCCTCCTCTTCCGCCACTAAAATAGAGGCTGATCTATAAAAAAGTTTTTCATGGTTACAGGACGTTGTTCCAAAATATATCTATAGACATTATAATTTTCCATTACACGCTGTACGTAATTTCTTGTCTCTCTAAATTTTATCAACTCAACCCAATCAACATAATCAACTTGTTTTTTTTGTGGATCTTTATTTATTTTTTTCCAATATTTAACTCTGTTGGGTCCAGCATTATAAGCAGCTACTGCAAAAGGATAAGCACCATCATATTGTAGAATTAAACCTGCAATATAGTGTGAACCTAAATTAATATTATATTCTGGATCAGTAGTTAATCTTGATTTTGAATAAGGAAGTTTAGCTTGTTTCGAAACTAATTTTGCGGTGTAAGGCATCAATTGCATTAATCCCTTTGCACCAGCATGACTATTAGCCTCTAAATCAAATTCACTTTCTTGTCTAATTATAGATAAGATCAAAGCACTTTCAGGGATTTTTCGACCGTTAATATTTTTAGGTGTACTTATTATTGGGTAATTAAATTTATTATGAAATCTTTTCTGATAAGAAGCAATTTTTGAAACCTGAATAGCAAAATCATATCTGTTTATACTTGTAGCTAATTCTGCAGCCAAAACTTCACTGCCTTTAGCTATATTATCGTTAGCTAAATGCCTTAAAATATGTTTTGTATATTTGTCTTTCTTTAATTCATCTAGAAGATAAGAAATTTTTACAAGTTCTTTATTAAAAAATTGAATCCTATATTTTGGATCTATTTCCATATCTTTATCTAACTCAAATTTTCCATTTGGATTTAATTTTAAAAAAGCTAGTTGACCATAATACGTGGTTAAGTATTTTGTGGCTTCTCTGTACCAATTATCTGATTGTTCTTTTTCACCAATTTTTTCATATGCTCTCCCAAGCCAATACGCACCTCTGGATAAACTTATTGGATAACTTACATTTTCATAAAAATTTTTAAAATGATTTTTAGCAGTCAAAGGATCGTTTAAAAAACTTAATGCTATCCATCCACTCATCCATTCAGCAGCCGCAAATTCAGATCCTTCAGTCATTCCATGATTACTTGAAATTTTATATGAAATTTCATATTTCTGTTTATAAAGTAATGCTCTTGAGATAATTTCTCTTTCTTTCCACCATTTATCAGGTCTAACTAAATACTCTTTATCATTTCTTATTTTCAATAATATTTCTGCTGAAGAATCCACACGTCCTTTTTTTCTTCTCCATTTTAATCGATCATAGTTTAACCCAGCATCATTCTTAAATTTTTCAGGAACATTTGCTATTGCTTGGTCAACTCCATAGCCTTTACTCATTAAAAGATGTCTTGCATTATATAGAAGTTCGTAATCTTTTGGCAGATACCTTATTAATCTTTGTAAATCCCAACGATCTCCGTTCCAAGCTAAATAATCAGCTCGTTTAATATAGTCATCTGCATTTAAATATTTTTTAAATTTTTTTCTAAAATATTTTAATTCGTTTTTAGATAAATCTGCTGTTATCCAGCCTTCTTTTATTAGTTTAGTGCCTTTGTTTTTGTCTCCAACCAAAATATAACTTTCACCAAGTATCATTTTTCCATAACCACTTAATGGATCTTTCTCTCCAAACCAATTTATTATTTTTTTAGGAGAAACACTTTCTGTTGATAGTTTGTGTTCAGCTAGATATCTAATTCTGTCTATTCTAGGATAATTTGAATTCTTATTTAAAAAAACTTGATATTCGTAAAAGGATGCTTGGTTACCAGTGGTTAATAGATGTCTCCATTGTATAAAATTATAAATTGAATTGTCTTTTGCCTTCTTTGCTATTTTAAGTGCAGATGTCCATTTGCTTTTCTGCATTTCTGAAATAGCTTTTTTAGCTAACCCGAAGTCTTTTTTACTATAATATCTTGAAATCTTTACATTCTTAGCTGTGCTAGCGCCAGCCACTGTTGGCTTTTTCTTCGGTATTTTAAAACTTAATTTTTTTTCTTTTAAAACCAACTCTTTTTTAACAATAACTTCTTCGATTTTAATTTCTTTGGTTTTTGAGGGTTTCTTTAAAGGTTTAAGTATATTTATAGATATTTTTTTTTGAATTTCTTCTTTACTTAAAACAGGTTTCTTTAAGGGTACAAGTGAATTGATTTGGGCAAAGAGATTATTTGAAAACATTAATATTGATGCAGTGAAACCTAAAAATAATATTTTTTTGAGCATAATCTTTTAGTATATGAATCTTTAAACTATGTTATAAGTATTTATGTTTAAAGGATCAAATGTTGCTTTAATTACACCATTTAAAAATAATGGTCTAGATGAGGAAGCATATATAAAATTAATCCATTTCCACATTGATAATGGCACCAATGGTCTTGTTCCAGCTGGTACAACAGGTGAATCTCCTACGTTAAGTCATGATGAGCATCAAAGAGTAATAGATTTGTGCATAAAAGAAAGTAATGGAAAAATTCCAGTTATTGCTGGTACAGGTTCCAACTCAACAGAGGAGGCGATTTCTTTAACCACACATGCAGAAAAAGCAGGAGCTAATGGTGCTTTGATAGTTACACCATATTACAACAAACCAACCCAAGAAGGTTTGTATCAACATTATAAAGCAATTAATGACAAGTGTGGTCTTCCAATTATAATTTATAATATTCCTGGTAGATCTGTGATTGATATGTCGGTGGACACAATGGCTAGACTGTATGAATTAAAAAATATAATTGGTGTTAAAGATGCAACAGGCGATTTAGATAGAGTTAATCAGACACTTGCAAAAATGGGTAAAGATTTTATTCAATTAACAGGAAATGATGATAATGCTTTTGAATTTAATAAACGTGGGGGAGTAGGTACTATTAGTGTAACAGCTAATATTGCTCCTAAACTTTGTTCAGATTTTCAAAAATTCTCCAAATCAGACACCGATAATGAAATAAAAGAGGCAGAAAGATTAGATAAAATATTACAACCAGTTCATCACTCAATGTTTGTTGAGAGCAATCCTAGTCCTGTAAAATATGCAGCAAAACTCTTAGGACTTTGTGATGATAATGTAAGACTACCACTTGTTACAGTAACAGAGGCAACAAAAGAAATTGTAAAAAAAGCTCTTCAGTCTGCTAAGTTAATTTAATGAACAAAAAAACCAATCCTGGTTTGAAAATCATTTGTTTAAATAGAAAAGCTAGTTTTAACTATTTTTTTGAAGATCTTTTTGAAGCTGGAATTGTTTTAAAGGGATCAGAGATTAAATCAGTAAGAGAGGGAAAGGTGAATATCGCTGAGTCTTATGCTGTTGAAAAGGGAGGTGAAATTATTTTAATAAATTCACATATATCTCCATACAAACAAGCCAGTTACTCTAATCATAACCCAACCGATGATAGAAAATTGCTTCTTAATAAAAAAGAAATAAATAAATTGATAGGCAAAATGCAAAGAGATGGTTTCACATTAGTTCCAACAAAAATGTATTTTAAAAAAGGAAAGGCTAAAATAGAACTAGCTGTTGCAAAAGGGAAAAAGCAATATGATAAAAGAGCAACAAAAAAAAGTAGAGATTGGAACCGTGAAAAGGCAAGATATATCAGAAAATCAAGCTAAAATTGTTTTTTTAGGAATAGGTTCAAATTTAGGTATAAGAAAAAGAAATATAGAAAAAGCAAAATTTTTATTAGCAGAACATAGCTTAGATGTTCTCTCGGTATCTAGTTATTATGAAACCCCTTCCTGGCCTGACCCACAAAATCCTAAGTTCTTAAATATAATTTTAAAATTAAAATGTTATTACAATCCTCAAGAACTATTAAAAATATGTAAATCTATAGAAAATCAATTAGGTAGAAAGAAAGCAAAAAAAAATGCACCTCGTACATGTGACTTAGATATAATCGATTTTAATAATTTGGTATCAAAAAAAAATTCTAAGATTAATTTACCTCATAAAATGATGCACAAAAGAAACTTTGTATTATTTCCATTATTTGAGATTCAAAAGAATTGGATCCATCCTGATAAACAAATTGATGTTAAAACCTTGATTTCTCTGCTTCCTGATAGAGACATTAGATCTATTAAACAAATTTGATTTAATGGTATAATATTAATTATGCTTAATTCAAATGAACTTATAAATAAAGTTAAGGATTACAATAAATTTCTTAATCCTGAAAAATTGGATAAAGCATATAATTTTGCTGTTAAAGCACATAAGAGGCAAAAAAGAGCTTCGGGCGATCCTTATTCTGTTCATCCAATTGAGGTTGCAAATATTTTAACTGAATTAAAATTAGATAGCGCTACAATTACAACTGGTCTATTGCATGACACTATAGAAGATACTTTTGCAACTTATGAAACTATCAAACAAGAATTTGGTGATGAGGTTGCTGATTTAGTAGATGGTGTAACGAAAATTTCAGCATTTGAAAATTCAGCTGGAGCTAATTCTAAAGTTGAGAATTTCAGAAAATTAATTTTAGCAACATCAAAAGACATTAGAGTTCTGCTAGTTAAAATTGCTGATCGACTACATAACATGAGGACCATTAAAGCGATTACTAAAGAGGATAAAAGAAAAAGAATAGCCCAAGAAACTATGGAAATTTATGCGCCATTAGCTGACAGAATGGGAATGCACAGAATTAGAGACGAACTTGAGGATTTATCTTTTGAAATTTTAAATAATGATGCAAGAAAATTAATAAAAAAAAGACTTGATGAAATAAAATTAGACAGAAAAGATTTATTTGAAGAACAA
>CABZSV010000027.1 GCA_902528575.1 uncultured Pelagibacteraceae bacterium | reverse complement strand
CCAAGTAAAGAAGCAAAAAAACTTGCTGAAAATGAGAAGATAAAAATATCCTCATACAATATTATTTATGAAGTTCTAGATTACATAAAACAAAGAATGTCAGGATTATTGGCGCCCGATGTGCAAGAAAAAATTACTGGTACTGCACAAATTTTAGAAATATTTAAAGTTTCGGGTGCAGGTAAAGTTGCTGGTTCAAAAGTAACTGAAGGAGAAATTAATAGTACTTCAGATGTAAGAATAATTAGAGACGGTGCTATTATTTATACTGGAAAAGTTTCAACAATATTTAGAGAAAAAAACCAAGTAAAACAGGTAAGTGATGGTCAAGAATGCGGAATTACAGTTAAAGATTATATGGATTTCCAAAAAAATGACACAATAGAGGCTTTTAGTGTTACATCTACTGAGAGGTCAATTTAATGGCAGATAGAATTGGAAAACCAGTGTCACAAAGGCAGTTAAGAGTAGGTGAAATGATTAAGCAGTCTTTAAGCATGATTTTTATAAGGAATGAGGCTAAGGTGCCAAATTTAGAAACAAATACTATAACGGTTACTGAGGTTAGAATGAGTCCTGATTTAAAAATTGCTAAAGCATATGTTCTTCCATTGGGAGGAAAAGATGCTGAGGAAACAATTAATATTTTAAAGGAATACTCATTTTTAATTAGAAAAATTTTATCACAAAAAGTGGTTATGAAATTTTTACCAAAATTACTTTTTAGAAAAGACGAATCTTTTGAGTATGCGGAAAAAATAGAAAACTTAATAAAACAAACAAATAAATAGGAAGAAAGAGGCATGAACAAAAAGGCACAAGAATTAGCAATGCATGATAAAGATACTGGATCTTCAGAGATACAAATCGCTTTGCTAACAGAGAAAATTGAAACTCTCTCTAAACATATTAAGCAATTCAAAAAGGATAAACATTCATCTGTTGGATTGTTGAGAGCGGTAAATAGAAGAAAGAAATTGTTAGAATACCTAAAGAAAAATAAAATGGATTCTTACAAAAATGTACTGTCGAAATTGAATTTAAGAAAATAGAAGTCAAGATAGATAGAACGGAATGGAACGAAACGAACGAAACGAAATGGAAATGAAATGTTTAAAGTATATAAGAAGGAAATTGAAGTAGCGGGAAAGAAGATAAGTTTAGAAACAGGTAAAGTAGCAAGACAGGCAGACGGTGCAATAATCGCAACATGTGGAGAGACAGTCGTACTAGCAACAGTAGTTGGAGCAAAAAAAGTAAATCCTGATATGGATTACTTTCCATTATCTGTAAATTACCAAGAGAAATATTATGCAGCTGGAAAAATTCCAGGTGGATATTTTAAAAGAGAAGCAAGACCAACTGAGAGTGAAACATTAATCTCTAGATTAATTGATAGACCAATCAGACCTTTGTTTCCTGATGAATTTAAAAATGAAGTGCAGTTATTACCAACTGTAATTTCATACGACAAAGAAAACGAACCAGATATTTTATCAATCACTGCTTCATCAGCAGCATTAGCTATATCAGGAATGCCATTTATGGGACCTGTAGGTGCCTCAAGGGTTGGATTTATTGATGGAAAATATGTTTTAAACCCATCTAAAGCAGAGTTAGAAAAATCAAAATTAGATTTAGTTGTAGCAGGTACAAAAGATGCTGTGCTTATGGTTGAATCTGAAGCTAATGGTTTAACAGAAGAAGAAATGTTAAATGCAGTTAAATTTGGACATGAAGGATTTGTTCCAGTAATCGAGATGATTGAGGAACTAGCAAAAGAATGTAGAAAACCTGAGTGGACAGTTGAGAAAAAAGATTTATCTGAAGTTAAGAAAAAATTAGAAGAAACTTTTACAGAAGATCTTAAGAAAGCTTTTGCAACTAGAGATAAACAAGATAGATCAAATCAGATTTCAGAGATTACCGATAAAGCAAAAAAGCTTTATGAGGAAGATGAAAACTACACTGATCTTGATGTTAACAGTCAGTTAAAAAATCTAGAAAAATCAATTGTTAGAACTGATATTCTAAAAAACAAAAATAGAATTGATGGTCGAGGTTTATCAGATGTAAGACCTATTGAATGTGAAGTGGGTGTTTTACCAAGAGCACATGGTTCTGCATTGTTTACTAGAGGAGAAACACAAGCAATTGTTGTTGCAACTTTAGGAACATCTGATGATGAACAAAGGATTGAGAGCTTAGATGGATTGCAAAGAGAACGATTTATGCTTCACTATAATTTTCCTCCTTTTTCAGTTGGAGAAACTGGAAGAATTGGAACTGGTAGAAGAGAAATCGGACATGGTAAACTAGCTTGGAGAGCAATTAATTCTTCATTACCAACAAAAGAAGCGTTTCCATATACTTTTAGAGTAGTTTCAGAGATTACTGAATCTAATGGTTCTTCTTCAATGGCTACTGTTTGCGGAACTTCTTTAGCATTAATGGATGCGGGAGTACCAATAAAAGAGCCAGTTGCTGGTATTGCAATGGGATTAATTAAAGAAGGTGATGATTTCAGTGTCCTTTCAGATATTTTAGGTGATGAAGATCATCTTGGTGACATGGACTTTAAAGTTGCTGGAACTAAAGATGGAATTACTTCTCTTCAAATGGATATCAAAATTACAGGTATTACATTTGAAATTATGGAGCAGGCATTGAGCCAAGCTAAAGACGGAAGAGTTCATATCTTAGGTGAAATGAATAAAGCTCTATCAGCTTCAAGATCTGATGTTGGAAAACATACTCCAAAAATGGAACAAGTTAATGTTGACAAAAAAGACATTGCAGCTGTGATTGGAAAAGGTGGTGCAACAATCAGAGAGATAGTTGAAAAATCAGGTGCGAAAGTAGATGTAAATGACGAAGGTGTAGTAACAGTTGCTGCGCCAGATGAAGAATCTAGAAACATAGCAATGCAAATGATTAAAGACATCACCGCAAAAGCTGAATTGAATAAAATTTATTCAGGAAAAGTAATGAAGATTATGGAGTTTGGTGCATTTGTTAATTTCTTAGGAAAACAAGATGGACTGGTTCATATCTCAGAACTTGCAGATAAGAGAGTTGCTAAAGTTACTGACGTTGTCAAAGAAGGTGACGAAGTAAAAGTCAAAGTAATTGGTTTCGATAGAGGTAAAGTTAAACTTTCTATGAAACAAGCTGCTGAGTAATATAGCTCGAATTAAAATTATAAACCCCTGGAATTAAAATTCTGGGGGTTTTTTTTAACTAAATTTAACTATATTTAGGTAATATTTTTAGGATCTGGCATGCCAACCTTGTTATATCCAGCATCTACGTAATGGATTTCACCGGTAACACCGTTAGCAAGGTCACTTAATAGATATAATGCTGAATTTCCAACATCATGGATATCTACGTTTCTTTTAAGGAAAGAATGGTCTTCATTCCATTTATATAAGAATTTTGCGTCTCCAATTGCAGAGGCAGCCAATGTCTTGATAGGTCCTGCACTTATAGCATTTACTCTCATGCCTTTAGCACCCAAATCTCTAGCTAAATATTTAACACTGGCCTCTAAAGCTGATTTACAAACACCCATTACGTTATAATTTGGAATTGCTTTTGTAGACTCATAAGTCAAAGTTAATAAGCTTCCACCTTGTTTCATTACCTTTGTGGCTTCTTTTGCTACTTCAGTAAATGAAAAACAAGAAATTAACATACTTCTTAAAAAATTTTCTCTTGTCGTATTTAAATATTCACCTGATAACTCTGATTTATCTGAAAAAGCAACTGCATGAACTACAAAATCGATTTCACCCCATTGTGATTTGATATCATCAAATAATTTAACTACTTCCTCTTTTTTTTCAACATCGCAACTAAATGTAACATTTGAATTTAATTTTTCTGCTAAAGGAACTACTCTTTTTTTTAAAGCATCACCTAAATAAGTAAATGCTAACTCCGCTCCAGCCTCTGCAAGTTTTTGAGATATACCCCAGGCAATAGATCTCTCATTAGCAACACCCATGATCAATCCTTTTTTTCCTTTCATCAAACTCATAAACTAAACCTTTTCAAAAATTAAAGCTGCATTAGTTCCACCAAAACCAAAGCTATTTGACATCACTGTATTTAAAGTTGCTCCAGTTTCAGTTTTTGAAACTATAGGAAATTTTTTAGCATCATCATCCATATCTGTAATATTTGCTGATCCTGTTATGAAATTATTTTTCATCATTATTAGACAATATATGGCTTCATGCACTGAAGCAGCCCCTAAAGGATGACCCGATAAAGATTTTGTTGAACTTATTTTTGGAATGTCTTCTCCAAAAGTTTCTTTAATAGCATTAAGCTCAGTTATATCTCCAACTGGAGTAGATGTTCCATGAGTATTAATGTAATCAATTTTATTTTTAGCAGTTGCCATTGCCATTTTCATACATCTGACAGCCCCTTCTCCTGATGGAGCTACCATATCGTATCCATCAGAAGTTGCTCCATAACCAGTTAATTCTGCGTATATTTTAGCACCTCTTGCTTTAGCATGTTCGTACTCCTCAAGTACTAACACACCTGCACCACCTGCAATTACAAATCCATCTCTGGTTTTATCATAAGCTCTAGACGCAGATTGTGGAGTGTCATTATATTTAGATGATAACGCTGTCATAGCATCAAACATTGCTGTCATCGCCCAATGAATTTCTTCACTTCCACCTGCAAAAACAACATCCTGTTTACCCATTTGAATTAATTCCATAGAATTTCCTATACAGTGTCCACTTGTTGCACAAGCAGAACTCATTGTGTAATTTGTTCCTTTAATTTTAAACGGAACAGCAAGTGTTGCAGAAGCTGTACTAGCCATAGTTCGTGGAACAATAAAAGGACCCATAAGTTTTGGAGTTTTAGCTCTTGTTTTGTCTGCTGCAAGTATTACATTTTCAATTGATGGACCACCGGAACCCATTACAATCCCAGTTTTAAAATTACTCACTTCACTTTCCTCTAATCCAGAATCCTCAATTGCCTCTTTCATTGCAATATAATTATAAGCTGAGCCTGAACCCATAAACCTAATAGTTTTTCTATCGATATGATCTTCAAGTTTAATATTTGGTTTACCATGAACATGGCTTTTCAGGTTATGCTCTTTATATTCTTCAGCATAAGAAATTCCTGATTTTGAATTTAATAAAGATTGATGAACTTCTTCTTGATTATTTCCTAAACAAGAAACAACTCCTAAACCTGTAATAACCACTCTTCTCATTATTTAAACAACCCTACTTTTAAACTTTCTGCTGAATATATTTTTTTATTATCTGCAAGAACAATTCCATTTGCAAGCCCAACAGTTGTTCCACCAGGAGACATAATTTTTTTCATATCTATTTCATATCTTACATTTTTTACACTCTGTAATACTTCGCCTGTAAATTTCACAGTACCCACTCCTAGAGCTCTTCCTTTTCCAGGATTTCCTAACCAACCTAGAAAAAAACCTACCAGTTGCCACATAGCATCCAAACCTAAGCACCCTGGCATAACTGGATCTTTTTTAAAATGACAATCAAAAAACCAAAGATCATCTTTAATATCTAATTCAGCTTTTAAAGAGCCTTTATTAAATGCTCCATTATTTTCATTGATTTCCGTTATTCTGTCAAACATAAGCATTGGTGGAAGAGGTAATTTTGCATTACCAGGACCAAAAAGATCACCATTTCCACAAGTTATTAGATCATCATAGGAGTATGAGTTTTTTTTCATAATTTTGAGCTCCCTTAATACTTGATTTAATCCTAATATAATATAATAAAACATTATATTTTTATTCATACTTTAGAATAATTATAAAAAACTATGTCAAAAAACTGCAATTTTATTGAGAAATTAAGAGAAGTTGGGCTTAGACCTACCAAGCAAAGAGTAAAAATGTGTGAAGTTTTGTATAATAGAGAAAAAACTTTTCATTTCACAATTAACGATTTAGTTAAATTGTTATCTGAGAAAATGAATGAAAAGATATCTTTAGCTACAGTTTATAACACAGTTCATGCATTTGAAAAAAAAGGATATCTAAAAGAAATTTCAATCGATAGTCATAAAAGTTATTTTGACACAAACACATCAGCACACCATCATTTTTTTGATGAAGATACACATGAGCTAATCGATTGTGATGAGAGCGATATAGAGAAAATAAATATTAGAAAAAATATAACTGGAAAAAAAATAAATTCTGTCGAAGTTTTGGTTAGAGTTGCGAGTGATAATCAAACTCATAAATAATTTAATTAAATCATAAACTTAAAATCTACATTATAATAATTCTAAACTATTGACATACTGTTAATATGCATTATATGATTTGTTAATCATTAAAAAGGAGAAAAAATGTCTTTAAAAGGAAGTAAAACAGAAGAAAATTTAAAAGAAGCGTTTGCTGGAGAAAGCCAAGCAAATAGAAGATATCTTTATTTCGCACAAAAAGCTGACATAGAAGGTTACAATGATGTAGCTGCAGTTTTTAGATCAACAGCCGAAGGTGAAACTGGTCACGCACATGGTCATTTGGAGTATCTAGAAGAAGTTGGTGATCCAGGAACTGGTATGCCAATTGGTGAAACAAAAGCAAATTTAGCTTCGGCAGTACAGGGCGAAACTCATGAGTATACTGATATGTACCCTGGTATGGCTAAAACAGCTAGAGAGGAAGGCTTTGAAGAAATTGCTGACTGGTTTGAAACTTTAGCTAAAGCAGAAAAATCACACGCTGGTAAATTTCAAAAAACCTTAGAGTCTATTAGCTAATCAAATTTCTTAGTGGGCGTTAGTCGCCCACTAAAAACAATTCGAATTTCAAAAAACTTAATTATATGAGCAAAGAAGGAAGTTTAGGTGCACCTATAAGACATCCTATAGATTTTGAGCATCCTGATTTTTTAAATCCTGAAAAATTAGATGCTGAAATGAGAAGAGTATTTGATATTTGTCATGGATGCAGAAGATGTTTTAATCTCTGCGATTCATTTCCTAAACTATTTGACATGATTGATGAATCTAAAAATGAAGATGTTGAAAGCCTATCTAGTGATCAATTTGCTCCTGTCGTTGATGCATGCACATTATGCGATATGTGTTTTATGACTAAATGCCCATATGTTCCACCTCATGATTTTGATTTGGATTTTCCACATTTAATGCTGCGATATAGAACGGCTCAAAAAAAATTAGGTAAATTACCAAGCGTACCAACACAACTAGCTCAAATAGATCGAAACGCTAAAATTGGTATTATGTTCTCAAAAATAGTTAACTGGGCATCAAATATTAAAAATAAATTAATTAGAAAAATCTTAGAACTAATTACTGGAATAGATAAAAGAGTTCAGTTACCAAAATATAACTCAGAAACTTTTTCATATTTTTTTAAAAAAAATAAAGATAAGATAAATTATCTAACACCTTCTAAAGATAGAAAAGTAGTTATTTATTCAACTTGTTTTGTAAATTTTAATAAAAAAAATACGGGTGTTGCTGCTTTAAAAGTTTTGAAAAAAAATGGTGTAGAGGTTCAAGAAGCTTATCCTGGTTGTTGTGGGATGCCATTTTTAGAGCAAGCAGATCTGCCAAAAGTTGTTGAACAAGCGAAAAAAGTTTCTAAAGATTTAATTGAATGGATTGATAAAGGATATAAAGTAGTAACCTTAACAGCTAGTTGTGGATTGATGTTAAAATTCGAATGGCCTTTGTTATTACCAAACGATAAAAATATAAAAAAATTATCTTCAAATGTTATGGATATTGATGAGTATGTTGTGGATATTGCAAACAATGAGGGATTAGCGGAAGGATTAAATGAGATTGATGGAGGAGTGACCGTGCATCATGCTTGTCATGCTAGAGCACAGAATATGGGCATCAAAGCAAGAGATATGTTAAAATTGATACCAAACATTAAAATTGATGTAGTTGAAAGATGTGCAGGTCATGGAGGAACTTTTGGAGTAATGAAAGAAACTCATGATTTAGCAAATAAAGTTGGAAGACCTACTGCTAGACAAATAAAAACTAAAAATAATAAGTATATGGCTTCTGATTGTCCTTTAGCTGGCAAACATTTAAAACAGTTAGAAGTTGATACAAACATATCTAATGATGAGGCACTACACCCTATCGAATTGGTGGCAAAAAGTTATAACTTATGATCATGCCTAGAGAAAAAAGAGAAATTCAAAAAGAAGACATCATGCCTTTAGATGTTTACATAGAAAAGAGACGTGAATTAAGAAAAAGTATTGTTGATTATAAAAAAAATAGAAGAGTTGCTTTAGGGCCTTATGCTACTTTTTATTTTGAAAGTTATGAAACAATGTTGGCTCAAGTACAAGAAATGCTATACATTGAAAAAGGTGGTGATGAGCAACTTCAGGATGAGTTAACTGCTTACAATCCTTTAATACCTAACGGCAAAGAACTTACAGCAACTTTAATGTTTGAAATAGATAATCCTATCTCAAGGGCTGCGTTTCTTGGAAAAGTTGGTGGAATAGAAGAAACAGTATTTATGAAAATAAATGGTGAGAAAA
This sequence comes from uncultured Pelagibacteraceae bacterium, assembly GCA_902528575.1. Lineage (GTDB taxonomy): Bacteria > Pseudomonadota > Alphaproteobacteria > Pelagibacterales > Pelagibacteraceae > Pelagibacter. Next base: position 340 of record CABZSV010000027.1, on the reverse strand, counting down.
TTAAAGCAGTTCCTGAAGAAGACGTTGATAGAACTTCTTCCGAAGGAAAAGCTTCATCAGTACAGTTTATTCATTTTAATTTTACTGATGATCAAATAGAAAAATTTCAATCTAATAGCTCAGAAATTGAGCTTGGAATTGACCATAAAGAGTATTCTCATAGCACAAAATTATCTAAAGAAAATATAGCCTCTTTATCTACAGATTTTAGTTAATTTAGTCCCCAAATATTATCTGTTTTAATCCAACCTTTAAATTCTTCTGATGTAATTTTACACCAATTTTGTTCACATTTTTCTACAATTAATAATCTTCCCTCTTTTATTTGAGCAATTGGTTT
>CABZSV010000026.1 GCA_902528575.1 uncultured Pelagibacteraceae bacterium | reverse complement strand
CTAGAAGCATTAATGCAAACCAAATACAAATTAATGTAATTGCAAAAAAATTAATTATTCCTGTAATTCTATGTGAAATAGATACTAATGAAGAAATATGCCATTTATAAATCTGTATATGTGGTGATAGAGGTCTGTTTTCCATATTTTATTTTGAATTAATAATTGTTTCAGCAATTTCAACTGAATTTAGAGCTGCACCTCTTAATAAATTATCTGATACTATCCATAAATTAATAGAATTCTCTTTTGTTTTATCTTCTCTAATTCTTGAAATATAAGTCTCGTCTTTTCCTGTGGCTTCTAGTGGCGTGCTATAACCTCCATTTTCTCTTTTATCAATAACCTCACAACCATCTGCTTTACTTAAAACATCTCTCACTTTTTCTAAAGTATATGGTTTTTCAAATTCTATATTTACAGACTCCGAATGAGATACTAAAACAGGAATTCTTACACATGTAGCTGTAAGTTCAATTGAATCATCTAAGATTTTTTTTGTTTCATTTGTCATTTTTAATTCTTCTTTTGTATATCCATCATCAGCAAAAACATCTATATGTGGAATAACATTAAAAGCGATTTGTTTAGTAAAATTTTTTGACTCTATTTTTTTTCCATCTAAATATTGTTTAGTTTGATTAATTAATTCATCCATTGGAATTTTGCCACCACCTGAAACAGATTGGTAAGTTGAAACTACAACTCTTTTAATTTTGAATAAATCATGTAGTGGTTTAAGTGCTATAACAAGTTGTGCTGTAGAACAATTTGGATTGGCAATAATATTTTTTTTCATATTTTTAATTTCGGCTGCATTCACTTGTGGAACGATCAATGGAACATCAGGATCCATCCTAAAAAAACTTGAATTATCTATTACAATTGTGTGCTTGGCAGCCTTTTCTGCAAATTTTTCTGCAATTTTTCCTCCTGCTGCAAAAAAAGTTATATCTGCTTTTGAAAAATCATATGTCTCTAAATTTTCAATAACATACTCTTTATCTCTAAAAGAGATTTTTTTTCCTGCACTTTTTTCTGAGGCAACTAAATATAGATTATCAAACTTAAAGTTTTTTTTATCAAATACTTCAAGAGTTTTTCTCCCAACATTTCCTGTTGCACCTACTATAGCTATGTTCATTTTAAAGTTGTTATACTAAATAAAAGGTAAATCGCAAACTTTACCACTGCAAATATCACCATTTATGCTTGCTTTTACCTTCTGGTCTATATTCCAATGCGATTTTTTCATCATAGCAATACCAATTACTTTTTTAAAATGTGGTGAATAGCAAGCTGATCTCAATTCTCCAATTATATTATTGTCTTGATCACTTAAGTCTAGTGATCCTGTAATACTTATTTTATCTATATCAAGCATTACTCCCATTAATTTTTTTTTAATTCCTTCAGATTTAATTTTTTTTAGTTTCTCTTTGCCTAAAAAATTAACTTCGCTGTCTATATTAATATATTTATCAAATCCACATTCATATGGATTGTCTCCATTATCGATATCATTTCCATACGATAATAATCCACTTTCAATACGTTCTATTAAATTTGGACAACCTGGTTTGATATTAAATTCTTTTCCAATTTCAAAAAGATGATCATATAATTTTAATCCAGAAACATTATGCTCAACATAAATTTCGTAACCACCTTGTTTAGACCAACCAGATCTTGCAATTAAATGTTTATCACCACCAAATTCAAAATAATCAAAACCAAAGAATTTTAAATTAACTATCTTATCTCCAAAAACTTTTTCCATTAATTCAAATGACTTTGGACCTTGTATAGCCATTATATCAACATCAGGTTCAAAAATCTTTACGTCAAATTTATTTCCAATAGCTAATCCTTTTGCAAATAATATTACATCTGAGTCAGCGAGAGAAACCCACCATTTATTTTCATTCAATCTAAGTACAACTGGATCATTAATCAGACCTGCGTTATCATCAATTATTGGACAATAATAACATCTTCCATCTTTCGATTTAGATAAATCTCTACAAGTCATCAACTGAACTAATTTTGCTGAGTCTTTACCAGAAATTTCCACCTGTCTTTCAGCAGCTACATCCCAGATTTGAACATACTGTTTTAAGTGATGGTATGAGTCCTCAATTGAACCAAAAGCTGCGGGAAGCAACATATGATTATATATTGTATAAGCCGTAACCCCTTGTTTTTCTATTCTAGAGGTATAAGGAGTGCCTCTCAGCCTTCTTGATTTTGCAATAGAAAAACTTTTCATTTTTTTAAAAATTCTAAGACCTTGTCTCTCATTTCGAATGCTTTTTCAATCATAATCATATGACCACAACCCTCAATTATATGTGTTGTTGAATTTTTAATTAGACTAGAAAACTTTTTACCTGACTCTAGATTTACCATTTTGTCTAATGATCCAAATATCAACAAAGAGGGACAGTCTATTGATCTAGCAGCATCAGAACCATTGGTATAATTATTACATGCAATTAAATCGACTGCTAATATTTCTCTAATATCTCTTGGTGACTGTATTATTCTTTCCACTGGATTACCTCCTATAAATTTTTTTGAACCTTCATAACCCCACTTCATCATCAATTTAACAGCATCAGTATCTCCATTTTTTGCCAAATCGATTAGATCTGGATGAACTGGCATTCTATTTGAACCACTAATAAAAACTAATTTTTTTAATCTTTTTTTAAATTTAGATGCATATTCAATTATCTCTAAACATCCTTGAGAGTGCCCAACAATAATTAGTTGTTTTAAATTTAATTTTACAAACACTTGTTCTAGCCAATCAGCTATTTTTTCAATACTATCTAAGCAGGGGCCATCTGAATTACCGTGCCCAGGTAAATCTATAGATAATACGTTAAAATTATTATTTGAAAAAAACTGTTCAGTTAGAGACCAAACAATATGCGAAAGACCACTTCCGTGAAGAAATACTATTGTTTCTTTATTTTTATCAACACCCTGTCCTGCATCAGAAGCATAAATATTTTTATTTTCTAATTGAAAATTCAAAAATTACCTAAACTTGTTTTCTTAATTCAAACTTTTGTATTTTTCCTGTCGAAGTTTTTGGCAACTCACAGAAGACAACTTTCTTGGGAACTTTAAATCCCGCTAAAGTTTCTTTACAAAAATCAATTAATTCTTTCTCGCTAACTGGTTTGTCTTTAACTGCTTCGATAAATGCACATGGCACTTCACCCCATTTTTCGTCTGGTTTTGCTACAACTGCTGCAATCGAAACGGATGGGTGTTTGGATAAAGTATTTTCAATTTCAATTGAAGAAATATTTTCTCCTCCAGAAATAATTATATCTTTTGATCTATCTTGTATTTTAATATAGCCATCAGAATGCATTACAGCTAAATCACCACTGTGAAACCAACCATCTTTCATTGCTTTTTCAGTAGCCTCTTTATCTTTGAAATATCCCTTCATTACTACATTTCCTCTAATCATGATTTCACCGATTGTCTTTCCATCTCTAGGAACCTCTTTCATTGTCTCTGGGTCTAAAACAACTACACCTTCCGTATTAGGGTACTTCACACCTTGTCTTGCTTTAATCTCGTTTTGTTTTTCTTCATCAAAATTATTCCATTCATCATTCCAGGCACACTGAGTTACATGACCATAAGTTTCTGTTAAACCATATACATGCATTACTTCAAATCCAAGAGCTCTCATTTTTTTAAAAATTATACTTGGTGGAGGAGCGCCAGCAGTTAAAACATAAACTTTTTGTTTTAATTTTTTCTTATCACTTGCTGGCGCTCCAGTAATCATATTCAATACTATTGGAGCACCACCAAAATGAGTGATTTCATATTTATCAATAAGTTCAAAAATTTTTTTAATATCTATATTTCTTAAACATATTGTTCTTCCGTTTAGCATCGGCACAGTCCATGGATAACACCAACCATTACAATGGAACATTGGAACAACTGTTAAAAAATTTAATCTATTTGGCATATTCCAAGCAACTGAGCTTCCTGTAGACATTAAATATGCTCCCCTATGATGGTAGACAACACCTTTGGGATTTCCTGTAGTACCTGATGTATAACTTAGTGATATAGCTTGCCACTCATCTTCAGGCATTTGCCATTGATAATTTTCATCACCTGTATTTAAAAAACTTTCATATTCTAAATCCCCAATTTTTTCTAATTTTGATTGGTCAGCATATTTATCGTTTATGTCAATAATAGTTATTTTTTTATTAAGATTTTTTAATGCTTTTTTTACTTCTCCATGAAGCTGTCTATCCACAACTAACACTTTTGCTTCGCTATGATCTAAAATATATGAAATTGTTTTGGCATCTAATCTTATATTTATAGTATTAAGAACTGCACCAGTCATAGGTACAGAGTAGTGTGCTTCAAAAATCTCTGGTGTATTGAAAGCTAAGAATGAAACTGTGTCACCTTTTTTAATACCTATTTTTGTCAATGCACTAGCAAATTTTACAACTCTTTTATAAACTTCATCCCAGGTATAATTTCTTTCTTCATAAATTATAGCCTCATAATTTGGGTAAATTTCTTTTGCTCTTTTTAAAAAAGTTAAGGGAGTAAGGGGTACGTGATTTGCTTTATTTTTATCTAAATTTGTATCGTAATGGCTCATTAATTAAACTTAAAATTCATTATATTTGAGCTTCCTGAGATTGCTGATTTATAATGATACTCAGCCCGAGGTAATACCTTATCAAAATAAAATTTAGCTGTATTTATTTTATCACTATAAAATTCTTTATTTGTATTAAAATCATTAAAACTAACCTCTAAAATTTTAATCCAAGCATAAGCAATTGAAACATAACCTAAGCTTTTTAAATAATCATTTGCCGCAGCACTAACATCATCCTTTTCAATTTTATTTTTATCATTTATCCAATCCGTGAATTTGGATAAAATATCTAAATAATGGTTTAATTCTTTAGAAAATGTTTTTACTTTTTCATTTTTGCTCTCACATTCAGATTTAATCATTTCTAAAAACTTATTTATAACATCGCCTTTTTTGTTAGATAATTTTCTAAATACTAAATCTGCAGCCTGTACGGAATTTGTTCCTTCATAAATTGGGGTAATACGATTATCTCGATATAATTGCTCAATTCCTTGGTCTTTAGTATATCCATATCCTCCATGTATCTGCATTGCATCGCTAGTAATTTCCATAGCTAAATCTGTAAAAAGTGATTTAACCACAGGCGTCATTAATGAAACATAATCTAAAGCAGCTTGTTTAATTTTTTCGTCTGGATGATAAAGACTTACTTCTGTTTGTTGAGAAAGCCAAAAACATAATGCTCTTTCACCCTCAATTATTGATTTCATATTAAGTAAAGTTCTTCTAATGTCTGCATGATCAATTATAAAATCTGCACCATTATTAGATTTTGAATTATTTGTTTTTCCTTGCTTTCTTTCTTTTGCGTAAGAAAGTGAATTTTGATAAGCAATTTCAGAAATACCTAAACCTTGAATGCCTACAACTATTCGCTCTAAATTCATCATTGTGAACATTGCACTAAGACCTTTATCTTTGTTACCAATCATGTAACCAGTTGCGTCATCAAAATTTAAAACACAAGTTGCTGAACCTTTAATGCCCATCTTACTCTCAATTGATCCAGTTGAAATTCCATTTCTTGGACCAATACTACCATCCTGGTTCACAATATATTTTGGAACTAAAAATAAACTAATTCCCTTAGTACCAGATGGAGAATCTGGTGATCTTGCTAAAACTAAGTGAATAATATTTTCGGTTAAATCATGGTCTCCTGAAGTTATGAATATTTTTTGACCACTGATTTTATAAGTATTATCTGATTGTTTAATTGCTTTAGTTTTTAACAAGCCAAGGTCGGTACCACAGACTGGTTCTGTTAAACACATTGTACCACTCCACTTACCTTCTACAATCTTTGGTAAATATTTATTTTTAATTTCATCAGAAGCATGATGATTAATACAATTATAGGCACCGATACTAAGTTCACTATATAATTTAAATGATAAGCTTGCTGAAGATAGCATTTCATCAAAAAATGCACTTACTGTTTTTGGCATTCCTTGACCTCCATATTTTGGATCACAAGACAATGAAGTCCAACCATCCTCAATATACTTTTGATACGCTTCTTTGTAGCCTGGGGGTGTTCTGACAACACCATTTTCTAAAACTGCTGGATTTTCATCTCCTGACTTAGCAAGAGGTAAAATTAAATTTTGATTTATCTTGGCTGCTTCCTCTAAAATATCTTTCACTAGATCTGAACTAACTTCATTATATTTTTCAAGTTCATTATAATTTTTATTGTCTCTTAATTTTTCAAAGAGAAACATCATGTCTTTTACTGGAGCTGTATAACTTGGCATATTTAAACCTTAAAATAATTCTAGTTTTATTGCAATTTTGAAATTATCGCATCACCCATTGCTGAAGTAGACGTTTCTTTCATGCCTTCTGACATTATGTCTTTTGTTCTTAAACCATCATTTAGAACATCTTGAACTGCCTTTTCTAAAACATCTGCTTCTTTATCAAGATCTAAAGAGTACCTTAAAGCCATAGCAAAACTTAAAATAGAAGCAATTGGATTTGCAATACCTTGTCCAGCTATATCAGGAGCCGATCCATGTATTGGCTCATACATTGCTCTCATCTCACCATCTTTATTTTTTGCACCCAAAGACGCTGACGGCAAAAGACCTAAAGATCCAGTTAACATCGAAGCTTGATCAGACAGCATATCCCCAAATAAATTATCAGTTACAATTACATCAAATTGCTTTGGGTTTCTTAAAAGTTGCATTGCGCAGTTATCTGCTAACATATGGCTTAACTCTACATCTTTGTATTCTTTTTCATGAAGTTCTTTAACTTCTTCTTTCCACAATTGTCCGGCTTCCATTACATTTGACTTTTCACATGATGTAACTTTGTTTGATCTTTTTCTTGCTAAATCAAAAGCAACTCTAGCTACTCTTGTAATTTCACTAGTTGTATATGTATGAGTATTAATTCCTTTTCTTTCACCATTTTCAATTGGCTTTATTCCTCTAGGTTCACCAAAATATATTCCACCCGTTAACTCTCTTACTATCATTATATCTAGTCCTGAAACTACCTCTGGCTTAAGGGTTGAAGCATCGACTAATTGTTTAAAACAAATTGCAGGCCTTAAGTTTGCAAAAAGCTTTAATTCTTTCCTAAGTTTTAATAATGCTCTTTCTGGTTTTTTGGAAAATTCTAGGTTATCCCATGTAGGACCACCAACTGCTCCAAGCATAATTACTTCACTTTCTAGTGCTTTGTAAAAAACCTCATCAGTGATTGGGGTACCATGTTTATCATAAGAACAACCACCAACTAGCTCCTGATCAATTTCAAAATCTAAGGATTTTTTATCATTAAACCAGTTAATGATTTTTTTTACCTCAGCTATTACCTCCGGACCAATACCATCACCAGGAAGTAAAAGTATTTTTCTTTTTTTTACTTTAATCATTAAATACCCAAGGCTTTTCGTTTTTTAAATTTGTTTCAAACTTTTCTATTTTTTCTGATTTTTTTAGTGATAAAGCGATATCATCAAGCCCTTCTAACAAACATTTTTTCTTAAATGGATCAACTTCAAATTTTAGCTCATTATTTCCATAAACTATTTTTTCTTCATTCAAATCAATAGAGATTTCTTCTTGTCTATTTGCGTATTCAGATAGCTCTTTTATTTTTTCTTCTTCAAGGATTATAGGCAAAATTCCATTTTTAAAACAATTGCTAAAAAAAATATCTGCATAACTTGAACTTATTACGCAAGTAATTCCAAAATCTAATAAAGCCCAAGGAGCATGTTCTCTTGATGAGCCACATCCAAAGTTTTTTCCAGCAATTAAAATTTTTGATTGATTAAATGGATCTTTGTTTAACACAAAATCATTTATTTCTTTGCCTTGATCATCATATCTCATTTCAAAAAACAAATTTTTTCCAAGACCAGTTCTTTTGATAGTTTTTAAAAACTGTTTTGGAATTATCATATCTGTATCAATATTTACAATTGGTAAATAAGCTGGGATACTTTTTAATTTATTAAATTTTTGCATTTAATTTTGATACTTTCTGACATCATCTAAATTACCTGAAATTGCAGCTGCTGCAGCCATTCCTGGACTAACTAGATGGGTTCTACCACCTCTACCTTGTCTTCCTTCAAAATTTCTATTTGATGTAGAGGCACATCTTTCTTCTGGCTTTAATTTATCTGCATTCATCGCTAAACACATAGAACAACCTGGTTCTCTCCATTCAAACCCTGAGCTAACAAAAATTTTATCTAGTCCTTCTTGCTCTGCTTGTTCTTTAACTAAGCCTGAGCCTGGAACTACTATAGCATTAACATGCGATGATACTTTTTTATCTTTTACGATTTTTGCTGCTTCTCTCAAATCTTCTATTCTGCCATTAGTACAACTACCAATAAATACTTTATCTATTTTTATATCTGTGGCTGCCATGTCAGGTTTTAAACCCATATACTTTAAAGCTCTTTCAATTGAATTTTTTTTATCTTCATCAGACTCATTATTTGGATTTGGAACTTTTCCATCAATTGTTATTACATCTTGTGGTGACGTGCCCCATGTAATCATGGGCAAAATTTCATTTGCATTAAGGCTAATTTCTTTATCAAAACTAGCATCAGAATCTGTTTTTAAAGTTTCCCAATAGTTCAAAGCTTTATCCCAATTTTCACCTTTTGGAGACATTGGTTTTCCTTTTAGATATTCAAAAATTTTTTCATCTGGTGCAATTAATCCTGCTCTTGCACCACCTTCAATTGTCATATTGCAAATGGTCATTCTTTGCTCAACACTTAAAGATCTTATTAAATCTCCAGCATATTCCACAACCGATCCTGTTCCACCTGCTGTACCTATTTTTCCAATTATTTGAAGTATTACATCTTTAGAAGTAACTCCCAAAGGAAGATCACCATTAACATTAATTCTAAAATTTTTAGCTTTCTTCTGAACTAGTGTTTGAGTTGCTAAAACATGTTCAACTTCTGAAGTTCCTATTCCAAATGCTAAAGCACCAAATGCTCCATGCGTTGCGGTATGGCTGTCTCCACAAACAATAACTGTACCTGGTTGAGTAAAACCTTGTTCAGGTCCTATGATATGAACGATACCTTGCCTCTTATCATCCATGCCAAATAACTGAACACCGAATTCTTTACAATTTGCTTCTAAAGTATCTACTTGAATTTTTGACTCTTCATCTGAAATACCTTTTGATCTATCAGTTGTTGGAACATTATGATCTGCAACTGCTAAAGTTAAATTTGGATGTCTAACTTTTCTATTAGAATTTCTTAATCCTTCAAAAGCTTGGGGGCTTGTCACCTCATGAATTAAATGTCTATCTACAAAAAGTAAAGATGTGCCATCATCTTGTTGATCAACTAGATGATCGTTCCAAATTTTATCGTATAATGTTGTAGACATTGAAAAAAAAATTATTTTTTTTCTGTAGAACTTTCTGATTTTTGTTCTTCTTTAGGAGCCTCTTCTGCTGGAGCCGCCTCTTCTTTAGGTGCTGCTTCTGCTTTAGGAGCTTCTTCTTTTGGTGCTGCTTCTGCTTTAGGAGCTTCTTCTTTTGGTGCTTCTGCTGCAGGAGCTACATTTTCCTCTGTAACAGTTTCTGGTTTTACGTCTATATCAATACCAATTT
>CABZSV010000025.1 GCA_902528575.1 uncultured Pelagibacteraceae bacterium | reverse complement strand
AAAACTGTTTTTTGATTTGAATTAAGAACTTCTTTGGTAATTTTTCTCAAATCATCAGCTGATCTAATTTTTTTCTTCTGAGCTTCAATAATAATACTGTTAAGCTCTATTGAATTTGCAACAGGGCTGTTGTTTGCAATTTTAGTAATAACAAGTCCTGTAGTTTGGTTTGGTAAATTTCTATTTTTAATATCTTCTTTAGTTAATGGTCTTACTGCTATTCTTAAACTTTCAATGATCTCTTCATTATTTTGTTTTTCGGTTTCTTCTTTTTTACTTATTTTAAAATCATCTGAGGTTTCTAATCTTCCTAAAATAACATTTTTAATAATCTCTTTTTTATCTCTCCAAATTTTAACCTCAACTTTTTTTCCAACTTCTGTTCGTGCTACAATCGCTGGAAGTTCTTTCATTTGATTTATTTTTTCTCCATTAAACTCTAAAATAATATCTCCAGCTTGAATTCCCGCTTTTTCTGAAGGACTTTTTTCAGCAACACTTGCAACAAGTGCTCCTCTTGCTTTATCTAATTTTTCAACTTCAGCAATTTCTTTTGTCACATCTTGAATTCTAACACCCAGCCAACCCCTTTTTGTTTCACCAAATTCAATTAATTGTTTAATTACAATTTGAGCACTGTTTGATGGTATAGAAAATCCAATTCCAATAGAACCATTACGTCCAAGAATTGCTGTATTAATTCCAATTACATTTCCTTCCATATCAAACAAAGGTCCACCAGAATTTCCTGAATTTATAGAAGCATCTGTCTGAATAAAATCTTCATATCTTGATAAACCAATTGATCTATTTCTTGCTGATATTATTCCAGCAGTAACGGTTCCACCTAAACCAAATGGATTTCCGATTGCCAAAACCCAATCCCCAATTCTTGCTTTATCAGAGTCACCAAATGCAACCGGGATAAATTTCTCATCTGTTTCTAATTGTAAAACAGCAATATCCATTAATGGATCGGCACCAAGAACCTTAGCTTTAAATTCTTGGTCACCGTTTACCCTAACAATAATGTCATCAGCATCTTGGATAACGTGATTATTCGTAACTACAATACCTTTATCGTCTATTATAAACCCAGAACCTAAAGCAGCTGATTGTCTTTCCTGAGGTGTTCCAAATTCTTTAAACATATCCTCAAAAGGAGATCCTGGAGGAAATTGAAAAGGAAAAGGATTAGAAGTTGTTGTGATAGTAGTTGTTGTAGAAATATTTACAACAGATGGCATTAATTTTTCTGCAAGATCTGCAAAGGAAGCAGGAACTGGTTTGGAGTTTGCATTTAACGAAAAGCTAAATGATATAACCAGGGTTAAGAATATAAGTTTAATCTTATTCATATTAACTTTTAATAAAATAAATAATTATAAAACCTATCAATGCAAAAATAAGTCCACCTGATCTAAGCTGACTATCTTTAACAAGTTCTAATTTTTTCAACATACTTTTCATTTTTGCTGGAAATAAGGCGTATAAAATTCCCTCAATAAACAAGAACAGACCAAAAGCTATAACTAGCTCACGCATTTAAGAATTATTGTTGGATTTCAGGTTTTATATTTCCAAAAAATTTAAAAAATTCACTATCAGGTGATAAAATTAATGAAGTTTCGCCACCAATAAGAGCTTTTTCATATGCCTGCATAGCTCTATAGAAAGCAAAAAATTCTGGATCTTGACCAAAAGCGTCTGCAAATATTTTGTTTCTTTCTCCATCACCTTCACCTTTCATGATCTCAGATTGTTTTTGAGCATCTGCTAAGATTACAGTAACTTCTTTGTCAGCAGTTGATGTAATAGTGACAGCCATCTCTGCTCCTTTTGCTCTAAATTCTTTTGCTTCTCTCTCCCTTTCAGTTTGCATTCTTCTATAAATTGCATCACTGTTAGCTTGAGGTAGATCTGCTCTTTTAATTCTGACATCAACAATATTAATTCCAAAGTTTTGTGCTTCGTTATTAACACCTTCTTTAATTAAAGCCATTTGCTTAGATCTATCTTTAGATAATAATGTTTGTAATTCTTCTTGACCTAATACATTTCTTATTCTTGAATTTATAATTGTCGATAATCTAGATCTTGCAACTCTTTCGTTCCCCACTGAAATATAAAACTTCAGTGGATCAACGATTTGAAATCTTGCAAATGCATCCACAATTAATCGTTTTTGATCTGATGCAATAACCTCTTCTGGTGGAGCATCTAAATTTAAAATTCTTTTATCTAAATAAACAACGTTTTGAATGAAAGGAATTTTAAAGTTTAATCCTGGCTTCATTATAATTCTTTTTGGATCACCAAATTGAAGAATAATTGCTTGGTTAACCTCTTTAACTATAATTACTGATAAAAAAGCTACAACACCAATTGCAACTAATACTCCTGCTAATATTTTTCCAGCTTTCATTTTAATTTGTCGCTTTCTTTTTTAGTTCAGGTAAAGGTAAGTATGGAACTACACCAGAACCTGCATTTTTTTCTATAATTACTTTATCTATATCAGCTAAAACTTTTTCCATAGTTTCTAGATACATTCTCTCTTGAGTAACTGCTTTAGCATTTTTATATTCATTGTAGATAGCTATAAATCTACTTGCTTCACCCTCGGCTTTTGCAACAACTTCTTTTTTATATGCTTCAGCAGCTTGTAAAATTTTTTGTGCTTCTCCTCGCGCTCTTGGAATTACATCATTGGCATAAGCTTCGGCCTCATTTTTAGATCTTTCCATATCAGCTCTTGCAGCTTGTACATCTCTAAACGCATCAATTACTTGATCTGGTGGGTCAGCTTTTTGAGTTTGCACTTGTGTAATCTGAATTCCACTTTCATAATCATCTAAAATAGTTTGAATAATTTCTTGAGTTTCGAGCTCAATTTTAGATCTACCTTCTGTTAATATTGGTTGAATATCACTTTTTGCTATCACTTCCCTCATTGCAGTTTCAGCAGCTGCTTTAACCGTACCTTCTGGATCTTGAATTTTAAATAAAAAATTACCAGCATCTTTAATTACCCAGAATACTGAAAAATCTATATTAACAATATTTTCATCTCCAGTTAACATTAAGCTTTCCTGTGGAACATCTGCAACACCACCACCTGTAGAAAATCCACTGTCCCTCTCAGATCTAAATCCTATATCCATTCGATTAACTTTAGTGACTTTTGGAGTTTGCACTGTCTCAACTGGAAAAGGGATATGATAGTTCAAACCAGGCTGTGTAGTTTTTACAAACTTACCAAATCTTAATACAACACCCTGTTCATCGGGTAATACTCTATAAAGTCCACTCGCTAACCATACAAAAACTAAAACTAATAAAATTAGACTTATTGATTTTCCCCCTGAAGTTTTTCCACCAGGTAAAAATCTTTTAATTTTATCTTGAAGATCTCTAATTAATTCATCGACATTTGGTGGTGTCGGACCTCTACCTGATCCATTACCACTACCACCTCCACCGGGAGGTGCTCCCCAAGGACTTTGGCCTTTAAAATCGTCTGACATATGCAAAAGTATATAGTGTCTTTATTGTAAAAAACAAGTAATGATACTTTTATGACTGATAAAAAACCTGAGCTTAGTGCCGCAATGAAAAGTAAGCTAGAGCCTAAAAAATTCACTAAAAATCCAATTCTTGGAACAAAGTACACAATTGCAATCTCTAGCGCAAAAGGTGGCGTTGGAAAATCTACGTTTGCAACGAATCTTGCTTTAGCGTTAAAGAAAGTTGGATGCAAAGTTGGTCTTTTAGATGCAGATATTTATGGTCCATCAATTCCTAAAATGTTTGATATTAATGAAAAACCAAAAAGTGATGGTCAAAAATTAGATCCTGTTACAAAATATGACATTCAATGTATGTCAATTGGTTTTTTAGCTGACCAACAAACACCAATGATATGGCGTGGGCCGATGGTAACAAGTGCAATTAAAACTTTTACTCAGAAAGTAAATTGGAAAGATTTAGATTTTATTATCGTTGATATGCCTCCAGGAACTGGTGATACTCAACTTACATTTTCTCAAGAAATAAAAATGGATGGTGCAATAATTGTAAGTACACCTCAAGAAGTAGCTCTTTTAGATGTTAAAAGGGGAATTAAAATGTTTGATAAACTTGGAGTAAAAATTTTAGGTTTAGTTGATAACATGAGCTATTTTATAGGAGACGATGGAAAAAAATATAAAATTTTTGGAGAAGGTGGAGTTAGAAAAACTGCTGAAGAATTCCAAAAAGAATTTTTAGGTGAAATTCCAATTAATCCTGAAATTGGTAAAACTGGAGATGAAGGAAAGCCAATTGTAGAGGCTAACCCTGAGCATGAAATTTCTAAAATATATTTAAATTTTGCTGAAAAAATTAAATCAACTTATCGTTAAGATCAAAAGCAGTCATTAATTCATTCCACTCTCTTTTAGACAATCCAGAACTTTCAACATCTACATTTTCACCTTTGATAAGTTTTTGGATAATTAATTTTCCTTTTGCAGAAACCTCGGTTCCACCAACTCTATAATCCATGAAAGCATCATAAGTTATAGGAACCCATTTTTTTACAGTGTCCAGCATTATATCAGCATAAACTCTAATTTCATATTGAGCATGACTATCAGCTCTTAATCTTAAAAAATTCATTAAGTTTAATAAATCAGTTTTCCAATACCATTGCGTATAGGTATTTAGTGTTAGATTCATTCTTGCAAGCTCTCTCGCTAAACCCTTTTTGTTTTCGTCAATAGTTGATCCATCAAATCTTTCATTAAGCATAGTCTCATAATTATCATAAGTTCTCTCTGCATCACTTTTTAAAAGTTCCAAAACTTCCTCTGCCTGTTTTCCTTCCAAAACGTCCCCCCGACCTTGTCGGTTACTAGTTGATTGAGCCGCTAAATTTTCTTGTGATGGCAAATAAAATTCTTTATCCAAAATTGAATACCTTGCAGAATATTCATTTACATTTGCTGTTCTATGTCTAATCCATTGTCTGGCAATGAATATTGGAAGCTTAACATGATATTTAATTTCACACATTTCAAATGGAGTGCTGTGCCAATGCCTCATCAAATATTTTATTAAACCTTTGTCAGTTGAAACTTGTTTGGTTCCTTTCCCATACGATACCCTAGCTGATTGAACTATGGATGTGTCATCACCCATATAATCAACAACTCTTACAAAACCATGATCTAAAGCTGGAATTGCTTCATATAGGATTTTTTCAAGCTCAGGAGCAGTAACTCTTTTTGTTTGATTGCTTTGAGATTGTTGATTTTTAATTTCTTCTTGTTGTTCTTTAGTTAATTTCATGATTGTTATTGAATCTGTTGTAATTACTTTTATATTAATAATGTTGGTTTTCCAACTACGACGATAAACGAATTTCGTAATAACCATTGCGGACGTGGGGGCAGTACCCACCACCTCCACCATTACAACTTATGGGGGTGAACTAGATTCGACGGGTGACTAAAGGCTATTCTTTCGTTCGGGATTGTTCCACCGTAACGGGCTAATTTATAATTGCTAACGAAAGTTACGCACTTGCTGCCTAATTAACTTAGTTAATTAAGCAAACGGGGTCTGGGGCACCTGGCAACAGAACGCCCCTTGTTAAAGGTTTCCCTTATCCATACTTATTTTTCGAAAATAAAGTTCAATGAAGGTTCAATGAAGATTCAATGAAGTTTGAAAACAGTGAAATAACTTTTACTTCTTATTTTTTATTTTAAAACCTTGAGACTCAAGTACTTTGATCAAATTTTTTAACTTTTGCTCTCGAGATGTGTTTGAATCCCCTATTTTTTCAAAAAATATTGGTTTTAAACCTCTATCTTTTTTTGATTTAAAATAGTTTTTTAGTGATTGTATTTTTAGTTTCATTTTTCTCCTTTAGCGTTTTGTTTATAGTCCTAGCAAGTAAAGTTTTTTTAAATCAGGACTAATTTAATACTAACAAATCTACAAATTTTTGCCACTATTATTCAATAATATAAAAATTGTTAAAGTTAATTTTCAAAACTTTAATAACTCCATAATATGCAACAACAAGAACTATTTGATTTCAGGAGAGATATTCTCTTTGAAAGGGATAATCAAATCGCTCGTTTTTATGATGTCCTTAGCGAGACTGAAGACTCAATAAGTTATGCTGAACATATAGACCCAAAAAAAAAATTTTCTATATGTGGTATGGATTATGAAGAGTATGTTGATGTTAAAAAGAAATACTTAAAGGGTTTGACTTATGATCAAATACTCAACTACTTAATGAAATTTAAGAAGGAAGAGAGATTAGATAAATATAAAATCTTACTTAAATTTAGAAACATACCTTTTGATGCTGATTTATTCACTTGGAATAGCGATTAATTAAATTAAGAGCGTTATACTTGCATCTGCGCGTATAACACAAAGAAAGACTATATCTAGACATAATTAAAACTAATTAGTGCCCATTATATATAGTAAGTAAAATAATGCGCTTTTTTATTATTTTTTTCTTTTTTACTAATTCAGTAGTTGCAGACCAAGGAATAAATATATTTTGTATAAATATGAAAAATTTACTTAAAAAAGATCCTGAAATTTCTAAATTTAAATTTGATGTAACAACATTTCAATACTTTGACCCTAAAAAAAATAGTTTTATAGAAATACCAAATAAAAATTTGATAATAAAAAAAAATTCCTTTGCTGCAAGATTCAATAATTACGACTTAATATTTGAAGTAAATGAATTTGAAGGAAGGAGTCCACTCATGTCTATGTCAAAATATGATTACAAAAATAATAAATTTTTAGATGATTATTTCTGTGATGTAAAAACATCAAATATTAATTAAATTTTACTTTCTACCTATAATTTCTGATATAAGATTCTAGTAAATGGCAGAAAAAATGAATAATCTTACAGGTAGTGAGTGGTTACAGGAATCATTTTCTATTTGGAGAGGAATTAAGAAAACTAAAGAAGAATTACAAACTAAACACCCTGCTTTATTTCCTCAAAAATTGCCTCAAAAATTAATAAATCTTTACACAAAAAAAAATGGTGAATTAATATTAGATCCCTTCATGGGAATCGGTTCAACTTTATTGGGATCAATGAACTCTGGTGTAAAATCTGTAGGTTTGGACTTAAATAAATCATATGTTTCAATTGCAAAAAAGAGAATTAAAAAATATCAAAAAGATTTGTTTAATGAAAAGAAAGTCTTTGAACCAAATGTAATATGCGATGATGCAAATAATCTTTTAAAATATGTAAAAAAAGAAAGTGTTGATCTTGCAATTACATCGCCACCATATTGGAATATATTAAATCAAAAAAGAACTGCAGATCATAAAGAAATAAGAACTTACTCAAAATCAAAGAAAGATTTGGGCAATATTGAGGATTATGAAAATTTTTTAAATTCTTTAAAAGATGTATTCTCCAAAGTTTATGATGCTCTTAAATTTAATAAAAGATGTATTTCAGTGGTAATGGATATTAGAAAAAAAGATAAATTTTTCCCTCTTCATGAAGACCAAACAAGAATAATGAAGGAAATAGGATTTGAATTAGAAGAATATGTAATTTGGGACAGACAAATAGATTATAATAATATGAAGACCTTAGGGTACCCATATGTTTTTAGATTTAACAAGGTACATGAATTTATATGCATATATTGGAAAAGATAATTAAAATAAATTCTTAAAGATTAATTTTCTATTACATTTTTTTTCTACATAAACTTTAACTTCATTTGCTGTTTCTGACCTTATGGTTCTTGGGAGTCCTATAAAGTTAAAATTTTTTTCTAAATCTTTATAGAGTTCATGAAATTTATTGAAATTATTTATTTTTAATTCTTTTGATAAAAAATCTTTAAATGATGACATTTTTCTTAAGTCGATGTTAACCCTTGGTGTTGTTGAACCTGAAGAAAAATAATTTCGATTTTGTTTTTCTGTAAATAATGTTTTGATATTTTGTATATAATCACAAAAAATCAATTCTGGGTTATAAGTACATAATGCAAGTACTGCTACTTTAATTCCTGCTTTTTGATAGAGCATGTACGTTATATATGCCTCTCTCTCAATTAAACCCAAATTATCTAAAGTAATGTTTTCATTTAAAGTTTTATTAATTAAATCTGGTAAAGTTTTTAAATAAACAGGAGTAAACATTACTTTTGTATCTAAAAAAAAACTTTCAATTTTATTACTTTTATCTAAGACAATTAAATCTGGTAAATATCTTAGCATTAAAATTGTTTTGTTTTTCTTCAAAAAATCTGATTGCCAAACATCTGGTTGTTCTTTTGTTAAGGATTGTTTAAATTTTTCTGTAGGTATTACAATTAGATCCAAATCCTGAAAAAATTTAGTAATTTTATTTTCTAAGACTTTTCCCAAAGGTAATCTTAAATCTGTAAAATTATTACTCATTTACATTTTAAAATTTAATTGTTTTGAATTTTTATTTTTAATTGGTTTTTTTTTAACATTTACCTCTAATTTTCCATACTCATTTCCCCAACCTTTAAATCCAATTCTTTTTTGTCTTGCAAAAATATCAAGTTTTTTGCCTTTAAAATATTTATGAATTAATTGATAAAATTCATCAGGTTTAACAGAATGCGCAGATGAACTTGCGGCAAAACATGTTTTCATTTTTCCTAAACATTCTTTTTCAAATTTTGCTGTCCCTTTATAACCAAATAATAAATGTTCTGTTGTAATTTGATAAGGACCAAATGGGCAAGGTCCAGTTTTTTTATCCCATGTGATCATGGTATAAAAATTAAATCCCCATTCTGCGAGTAAATCAAAACCTGTTTTTATTATTGGTTCCTTTGTTTTTTTATCTTTGCTATTTGTTACCCATAACCAAATAAAACAATTATTTTTTGACCATTCATTAATTGGAAGTTTCATAATTTCTTCTTTGCTTAAAGTTGGATAATCTAATTTTTTTGTTTGATTGGGTCTTACTCCTCTATAACCTGTCTTTCCTTGATTCCATGGTGGGTCAACTATCAAGACATCAAACTTCTCAGAATTCTTAATTTTACATTTTTTACTTATTTTATCAAAATATTGTTTAATATTTTTATTCACTTAATAAATCTTTCAAATCTGATGGTATAACAGAATTATCTTTTACTTTAGAAGTATCTTCTTCAAAAGAAAAAAGAATTAAAGAATTATCATTATATTTAATCAACTTATCTCTTAATTCTTCATTAATCATAAAATAACTTATTTCATTTGAGTGACCTTTTTCTGAAATTAAAAATGAAAACATTGGATCAGATATTTTATTGTAACTCATAATTTCACCAATTGATCTTAAACCTAAAGATTTATTTTCTCTATTTATTAGAATTATTTCAAATTCTTTCTCATTTTTATCAACTTTTTTTTTCTTTAAAATTATTGCAAAGTCTGGAATAAAATCCCAATTACTATATTCAGGAACTTTTTTTAATGCTTCACTGTTATATTTAGATAGATTTTTTTTCTCTATGATTTCTATTAAATCATAGTCATCAAATTTTTTGACAAATCTTTTTGCCCATTCAACTATTTTTTTTTCTAATTCGTTATTCGCCATTGTGTATATCTACATTTCCATTTTTATTTAACATTCCAATTTGAATTTTTTTATTGTTTGCAAAATTTAAAAAACTTTTGTTATTTGAAATAATATTTAACAATGAAGAGGAGATTTCTTTTGTGCTAATCAAAAATGACATTTCAGGATTTGCAACTACAGAATATGCCCATAATTGTCCTACTTCTTTTATACCTAAAGAAACTATTTTGCTTTCAATGAAAAAGATTTTATTGGTATCATTAGTAATACCAACAACATCTGGTCTAATATCAAAATCTTCAAGATTTTTAATTTTTTCCTCTATATTAGAAAAATTATCTAAGTTTGTTTTTAAATAATTAT
>CABZSV010000024.1 GCA_902528575.1 uncultured Pelagibacteraceae bacterium | reverse complement strand
CTTTCTATACCTGTTTATATTTTAATTTTAGAGGGTTTGGAAAATGTATTTTTTTACGTAATGATGTTTATTTTAATATTTTTTACACACAGAGAAAATATTAAACGCTTGAAAAATAAAGAAGAAACTAAGACAAAAATTTATTAATTTGACTATCAAACTCATTTGAGTAGTTTGTTATTTTATGAATCTAGTCATAGTTGAAAGCCCTGCTAAAGCGAAAACGATAAATAAATATTTAGGTGATAACTATACCGTTTTAGCTAGCTATGGTCATATTAGAGATCTTCCTTCAAAAAATGGATCTGTTGATCCTGATCAAAATTTTAAAATGGAATGGGAAGTTGATAGTTTTTCAAAAAAATATTTAAAAGAAATTACTGATGCTGCAAAAGATTCTTCGAAAATAATTCTTGCTACTGATCCAGATCGTGAAGGTGAGGCAATATCTGGTATGCTTGATAAGCCTAGTTTTGTTGCAATAATACCAGAATTAATCATTCCATTTTTAGCTAAATCGTAATCTTCAGCATGTTGCATTATAAGACATCCCAAATCTTTAGCTGAATTCATAATTCTAGACATAAGTCTAGTATTTTGAATTGTTTTTACTCCGTCAGTAAAAGCAATAATTCCTTTTTTAGCTAGTAACCCAAATTCAGTCATATTGGTGCCATCAGTGTTTTGAGTTAATGAAGCGCAAGGAAAGATATTTATTTTAGATTTATCACGTCCTCTTCTTTTTAAAAAATCTACAATTGATACATTATCTATAATTGGATCTGTATTAGGCATTGTTACGACGGAAGTTACTCCACCAGACAATGCTGCATTACTTAAAGTCCTAAAATTTTCTTTATATTCATATCCTGGCTCGCCTACAAAAACTCTCATATCTACTATACCAGGAAATATATATTTACCCTTTAAGTCAGTAGGTTTTTCTCTAGTTGGTAAATTGTTTGTATTTACCTTTTTTCCTATTGCTTCTATCTTTCCGTCTTCTCCAATTATTAATCCACCATTTTCGTTTATGGAATTATGAGGATCTATAATGTTTGCATTTATAAAGTATTGTTTTTTCATTTATTCACAAAATATTTTTAAACATGCCATTCTTACAGCAACACCTAATTCAACTTGTTCTTTAATTACACTCTTATTAATGTCGTCAGCTAATCTTGTATCAATTTCAATTCCTCTATTCATTGGACCAGGGTGCATAATTAAAGCATCTGACTTTGCATGATCAAGTTTATCTGGTGTTAATCCATAATATTCATAGTATTCTCTATTAGATGAAAGATATGAACTGGTCATTCTTTCATTTTGTAATCTAAGCATCATTACAATATCACAATCTTTGAGACCCTTTTTCATATCAGTAAAAGTGTTAACACCAAACTTTTCAATTTCCTTTGGCATAAGGTTGGATGGTGCAACTATATTAACTTCTGCTCCTAACATTGTAAGGAGATAAATATTCGATCTAGCAACTCTAGAGTGAAGTATGTCTCCGCATATAGCTATTTTTAATCCTTGAATTTTTTTTTTTCGATTTCTAATTGTTAATGCATCTAATAACGCTTGAGTAGGATGCTCACGTCTTCCATCACCAGCGTTTAGAACGACACAATTAACTTTTTGAGATAACAGATTGCAAGCACCGGAGTCTTGATGTCTGATCACAATTATATCAGGATGCATGGCATTTAAGGTCATGGCTGTATCAATCAAAGTTTCACCTTTTTTAATGGCTGAGTTACCCATATTCATTGACATGACGTCAGCTCCAAGTCTTTTTCCAGCAAGTTCAAATGAGCTTTGTGTTCTAGTTGATGGCTCAAAGAATAAGTTTATTTGTGTTTTGCCTCTTAATACATCAATTTTTTTATTTTTACTCTGGTTTAATTTTATGAAAGCTTCTGACTCATCCAGGATATAATTAATATCATTAACTGATAAATCTTGGATACCTAACAGATGTTTTTGTGAAATTTTAATAGCTTTATTGGTTTTAATTGCCATTAAAATTAACTCTATAGCTATAAAGCCCCTAAATGGCAAGGATTAATTGTTTAAATAATCTATAGCTCCTTGAAGAATAAATGCAGCTGCATTTTGATCTATGTTTTTTTCACGCTTAGAAACATTAACATCAAGCTGACTGGATAGATTAAATGCGCCAACAGTTGAAAGTCTTTCATCCCATAAGCAAACATCTACATCAATATTTTGGTCTATATTTTTAGATACATCACTTACTGATTGAGCTGAAGGACCTAATGAACCATCCATGTTAATTGGATATCCAATGATAATTCCTTTAATATTGTTTTCCTCTATTATTTTTTTTAATTCGTTGATTAGATCATCATTATTGGTTTTATTGATAGTTTTAAAAGGTGTGGCTATTGACTGTTTTTCATCACAAATTGATACACCGATTCTTTTTGAACCAAGATCTAAACCAATCAATCTAGAGGTTTCAGACTGTTTTTTTTTGAATTCTTCAATAGTGATCATATTGTATATTTTAAACTTAAGTGATAGTTTGCGACATATTTAAATACCATATGAGCATCGATCTTAAAACAATAAAGCACATATCTAAACTATCAAGAATTTCTGTAGATGAGAAAAAAGCGGAGAAACTTGCGGGAGATTTAAATTCAATTTTCGATTTTATTGAAAAACTTAACGAATTAAAAACTGACAATGTTGAACCATTAACTTCTGTTGCTGAAACAACTCTAAAACTAAGATCAGATGAAGTAAAAAGTAAAAACTTAAGAGATCAAGTGATAAAAAATTCTCCTAAGAAAAATGAAGATTATTTTGTAGTACCAAAGGTAATTGAATAATGTCAGATATAACTAAACAATCATTATCTGAGTTAGTGGAAAATATAAAAAGTAAAAAACTTTCCTCAAATGAAGTTACTAAAGCATTTGTTGAAAGATCAGAAAAATCAAAAGAATTAAATGCATATATAACTGAAGATTATGCAAATGTTTTAAATAAAGCAAAAAAGTTTGATGAAAAACCTAATCTCGATCTTAAATTGCCTGGCATCCCAATGGCTGTAAAAGATTTATTTTGTACAAGAGATTTAAGAACTACGGCAGGTAGTAAGATTTTAAATAACTTTGTTCCAACTTACGAGTCAACAGTCACACAAAACATTTGGAATGAAGGAGCTATCCTAATGGGAAAATTAAATTGTGATGAATTTGCAATGGGTTCATCTAATGAAACTAGTTTTTTTGGTAATGTACAAAACCCAATTGATAAAAATTTAGTCCCAGGAGGATCGTCTGGTGGATCGTCTTCTGCTGTAGCAGCTCAATTAACACCAATAACTATTGGAACAGATACTGGCGGATCTATAAGACAACCTGCTTCTTTTACCGGTACTGTTGGATTAAAACCAACTTATGGTAGTTGCTCTAGATACGGAATTGTAGCATTTGCATCTTCCCTAGATCAAGCTGGTCCAATGGCTCAAAATGTTAAAGATTGTGCATTGTTGCAGGAAGTTATTAGCACTTATGATGAAAAAGACTCTACATCAATAGACTTTAAAAGAAACGAGTACAGTAAAGAATTAACAAAAGATATTAAAGGTAAAAAAATAGGAATACCCAAAGAATATAGAGTAGATGGCATGCCTAAAGAAATAGAAGACCTATGGAAAAAAGGTATTGAATATGCAAAAGATTGTGGTGCTGAGATTATCGATATATCTCTACCTCATACTAATTATGCATTACCAACTTATTACATAGTAGCACCAGCAGAGGCCTCATCTAATTTGGCTAGATACGATGGTGTTAAATATGGTTTTAGAGCTGAAGGAGAAAATCTTATAGACATGTATGAAAAAACCAGATCTGAAGGATTTGGTGCTGAAGTTCAAAGAAGAATAATGATTGGAACTTATGTTTTATCTTCAGGATATTATGATGCTTATTATCTTAAAGCTCAAAAGGTAAGAAAACTTATTAAAAATGATTTTGATGAAGCTTATAAAAAAGTAGATGCAATTCTAACCCCATCCACTCCAAGTTCAGCTTTTAAAATTGGTGAAAAAACAAATGACCCAGTTTCAATGTATTTAAACGATATTTTTACTGTTCCTGTAAATTTAGCAGGTTTACCAGGAATTTCTATACCTGCAGGCCATGATGCTAAAGGGTATCCATTAGGATTACAGATAATTGGTAAAGCTTTTGATGAACAAAATATTTTAAACATTGCATATGCTATGGAAGAAAAAATTAATTTTAAAAACAATATTACTGATTGGTGGGTTAAGTGAGTAAGAACAAATCCGAATATCTAATTAATAGACATGATAATCAATATGAAGTTGTTATTGGTTTAGAAGTGCATGCACAAGTTACATCGCAGTCGAAATTATTTTCAACATCAGCAACCAAATTTGGAGCTGAGCCAAATACTCAAGTAAGTTTAGTTGATGCAGCATTTCCTGGAATGTTGCCAGTAATAAATGAATTTTGTGTAAAACAAGCTATAAAAACAGGAATTGGTCTAAAAGCAAAAATTAACAAAAGATCTGTCTTTGATAGAAAAAACTATTTTTACGCTGACTTACCTCAAGGGTATCAAATCTCACAATTTAAAGATCCAATAGTAGGTGAGGGCAAAGTAATACTCGATATGCCCGATGGTCAAAAAGAGGTGGGTATAGAAAGATTACACTTGGAACAAGATGCAGGTAAAAGTATCCATGATCTAGATCCCAAAAATACTTTTGTAGATTTAAATAGATCAGGTGTAGCTTTAATGGAAATTGTTAGCAAACCAGATTTGAGATCTCCAGATGAAGTGAATGCATATATTAAAAAATTGAGATCTATAATGAGGTATTTAGGAACTTGCGATGGAAACATGCAGGAAGGATCTTTAAGAGCCGATGTTAATGTATCTGTTAGAAAAAAAGGCACAAAAGAGTTTGGAACTAGATGTGAGATTAAAAATGTTAACTCAATAAAGTTTATGCAAATGGCAATTGAATACGAAGCAAACAGACAGGTTGATTTAATTGAGGATGGTCAAACAATTGATCAAGAAACAAGACTTTTTGATACAAAAAAGAATGAAACTAGATCAATGAGATCAAAAGAGGATGCTCATGATTATAGATATTTTCCAGATCCTGACTTATTGCCATTAGAAGTTTCAGATGATTTTATTGAAAATTTAAAATCAGAAATTCCAGAGTTACCAGATGAAAAGAAAAAAAGATTTATAGAAAAATTTAAATTATCACCTTATGAAGCAAACATTTTGGTTTCTGATATAGAAACATCAAATTACTTTGAAAATGTAATTAAGAAATCTGATGTTAAACTTGCAACAAATTGGATAATTGGTGAATTATTTGCAGCGTTAAATGAAAAAAATTTAGAAATAACCGAAAGCCCTATAAGTGCTGGCAATTTATCAAAATTAATCAATTTAATTAAAGATGGAACAATTTCTGGAAAAATTGCAAAAACAGTTTTCGAACAAATGATGGAAGGCGACAAAGATCCTCAGAAAATTGTTGAAGAAAAAGGTTTAAAACAAGAGAGTGATCCCAAAGCACTTGAGGCGCTGATAGATAAGGTTATTGATGATAACAGAGACAAAGCTACCGAATATAAATCAGGTAAAGTTAAATTATTTGGTTTCTTTGTAGGTCAAGTAATGAAAGTTTCTGGTGGAAAAGCAAATCCTCAATTAGTTAATGAGATTTTAAAGAAAAAACTTTAGAATTTATGGGTTCTGACCTAAATATAACTAAAGAACTCCAAGAGTATATGTTAAGTCATGGATTTAATTTACATCCAGTCCAAAAAGAAATAATTGATTACAACACTTCTCTTGGTGATATCAAAAGAATGCAAATCTCAATTTCACAAAGTCAATTTCTGCATTTAATTATAAAAATTTCAAATATCAAAAAAATTTTAGAGATAGGTACATTTACAGGATTAAGTACGTTATCTATGGCTTTGGCATTATCAGATGATGGCAAAATAATTGCTTTAGATAAAAATGAAGAAACTAATAAAGTTGCAATAGATTTTTTTAAAAAAGCTAATCAAGATCATAAAATAAAAACATTAATTAAACCTGCTTTAGAAAGTTTAGATGAAATTAAAAATGAAAAGTTTGATTTAGTTTTTATTGATGCTGATAAAATGAATTATATTAAATACTATGAACGTTCTTTACAATTATTGAACAAAAATGGTCTAATAATCATTGATAATGTTTTATGGTATGGAGAAGTTGTGAATGAAAACAATAATGATAAATTTACTAAAAATATTAAAGAGTTTAATAGTCATATCTCAAAAGATACAAGGGTTGAAAAGTTAATAATTCCTCTTGGTGATGGTATGACTGTTTGTAGAAAATTATAATGTTTGAAGTAGTTGGTTTTTATAAATTTGTCAAAATTTCTTATCTAAAGAAAAATCAAAAAGTTTTATTAGAAACTTTAAAAAAGAAAAACATTAGAGGTACTATAATTATTTCCAAAGAAGGTGTAAATGGAACTATTTCTGGTAAAGCTGCAGACATAAAATTCACAATTAACAATTTAAAAAGAGCTTTTAAATTTAAAGAATTTAACAGCAGCAATAAGTCTAAAAGCTTATTCCAACCATTTCATAAACCTAAAGTGAAAATCAAAAACGAGGTTGTTCCTATGAATTTAATTTTAAACAAAAGAATAAAGAAAAAGGATAGTCATGTAGATCCGATCAAATGGAATAAGCTGATTAAAGAAAAGGATACTGTTCTTATAGATGCGAGAAAACCATTTGAGTATGATGTTGGAACCTTTAAAGGAGCGATCAATCCTGATGTTGATAACTTTAGAGATTTTCCAAAATATCTAAAAAAATTAAAAAAAAATCAACCTATAGCTATGTTTTGTACTGGTGGAATTCGTTGTGAAAAGGCATCTGTATATTTGGAGAATAAAGGGTTTAATAACATTTATCAGTTAAATGGTGGAATTTTAAATTATCTTAAAAAAATAAATAAGAAAAAAAGTTTATGGAAAGGTGAATGCTTTGTTTTTGATAACAGGATTAGTTTAAAACATGGTCTAAAAGTTGGTTCTTATTCAATGTGTAGCGGTTGTAGGAAGCCTGTATCTCGTAAGGATAAAAAATCAAAAAAATTTGAAGAGGGTGTTTCATGTCCAAATTGTCACGACAATCTTACAGATCATCAAAAATCAAGATTTAGGATGAGACAAAAACAAATTAATCTTGCTAAAGAAGTAGGAAAAAGACATATCTTCCAAAAAGAGTATTAACATATCTTAAATTAATGAATTTATTAAAAGATGAAGTTTCGTTGTTAGTAAGAAAACTTGCTGTACCAGCAAGTGTAGGAACCTTATTCCAAACACTTTATACAATCGTAGATACTTTTTATGCAGGAAAAATATCGCCAGAAGCCTTATCTGCTTTGAGTAAGTCTTTTCCGATATATTTTTTGATTATTGCGACATCCATTGGAGTCACCGTAGCAGGAACATCATTGATTGGCAGTAGTATCGGAGAAAAAAACGAAAAAAATGTTTTAAGTTATTTTGGAAATGTAATCATTTATTCGATTATAATCTCGATAGTTGTATCTATTTTAGGGTTTGCTTTTGGTGAAAAGATATTCTTATTAATGAATTCCTCTCAAGAAGTGACAATTCTTGGACTCGAATATATAAATGTAATTTTTTTAGGTACGATATTATTTATTTTAGTAGTAGCATTAAATTCATTCTTACACGCAGAAGGAGATACTAAAACTTACAGAAATGTTCTGATATTTTCTTTTTTCTTAAACATTATTTTAAATCCAATTTTTATTTTTGGTTTTTTATTTATACCACCATTAGGAATAACTGGTATTGGGATAGCAACTTTAATTGCTCAATTTGTATCTTTATTGGTTATTTTGATAAAAATATTAAATAATCAAAGAATTAAACAAATAACTTTAGACCATTTCAAACCTAAATTTTTTTTCTTAAAAAATATTTTTTTTCAATCAATGCCAATTACAATTGCCATATTAGGATATTCTATTGCCGCAACGGTTGTTTTTACATATGTTGGATTATTTGGTGAATATGCTGTAGCAGGGTATGGATCTGCCACAAGAATTGAGCAAGTAGTTTTGTTACCAATATTAGGAATTAATACAGCAATAATTTCTATAATAGCGCAAAATATTGGGGCAAAATATTACGATAGAGTAGAGCAATCCTATTTCACCTCAATAAAATACGGTCTATTTATAATGTTAATTGCTGGTGTAGTTATTTTTATAAGTGCTGACATTGTTCCTAAATTCTTTTCTTCAAACCCAGATGTAATTATGTACGGCTCAATGTACCTTAAGATTTCTGCATTTATTTTACCTGCTTATCCAATATTTTTCTTATCAAATGGATTTTTTATGGCTTTAAAAAAATCTGAAAAAGCCATGGTTAATAATATTGCAAGAAATGTTATAGTACCAGTTTTATCCTTTTACATTGCAAAGTATTTAAATGCAGATTTTAAAACTTTTTTTTATATTTGGGCCATCTTTCAATGGTTGATATCATTGATGTTACTTTTTTATGTCAAATATTATATTAAACATAAATTAGCTAATATTTAATATTTTTTAAATATGTTTTTTACAAAAAGAAAAGCGATAATTTTAATTATAATTTGTTCGATTTTTTTTATTCTCACATATAACGATGTTAGGTCTGAAGAGATTAAAGAAATTTCTGGAAATGCTCAAATTATTGATGGTGATACAATAAAAATAAATTCAAAAAAGATAAGATTATACGGAATTGATGCACCTGAATTCAAGCAAATGTGTAAAAAACCATATTTAACAATAATTTTTTTTACTTTTACTAAAGATTATCCATGTGGAAAAATTTCAACTCAAAAATTACAAAATAAAATAAATAACAAAGTAATAACTTGTAAAATTTTGGATGTTGATAGATACAAAAGATTTATTGGAGAATGTTATAAAAGAAATTTAAATCTGAATTCTTGGCTAGTTTCAAACGGTTATGCAGTAGCTTATAGAAAATACTCAAAAAAATATATATCAAACGAAATTAATGCTAAAAATGAAAAAAAAGGCCTTTGGCAAGGTAAATTTGAAATGCCATGGGACTTTAGAAGAAAAAAATAAGTTTATAATCTTGAAGCACAGTCTTCAATCCAAGAACAAAGATGTTCAGCAAAAGATCTTCTAACAAACAGATTTAAAATATTTTCATCTTTATGGTGCAGAATTACATCTACATGATTTAAAACAGTCTGAGTTGTTGATCCTTTTTTTTCTTTAAATTCATTAAAATTAAAGGGAGATCCTGCTGAAAAGATTTCATAGACATTTTCACCTTTAAGTTCTAATTGAACAAATTGATCTGTTACATCTATAACAGCACCTAAATTTGTTTTTGAAATACTATTAAATAACATTTCATATAGATCGGATTTATTAGTTTCTTTACTTGCCAGCTCATTTGAGATTATCATCCATTCGTCTGGACTAAGCCATACTGCTGTTAATTTATCACTCGTTGTTGAAGTGTTTGCCTCAGTAGGCAAGATCATATTAAGATTTTTACCAACATTTGTTAAAAATTCTCTTTTTTTACCTCTCAAATTAATTTTTGTTACTGGAGAGATTTCCTTTACAGAAATACTTTCTTGCTTAATTTCATTTTTAATAACTGAATTATAGTTAAGCATTTAACCTCTCATTTTTTTCATCATAAAATACTGGATTCGCAACAGTGACATTAATATTTTTATTTTCCATGGGCACAAAAAGTTTTTTTCCCATCATATCTTTTCCACCTCTAACTACTGCAAGTGCTATTGATTTCTTTAGGTTTGGACTGAAATAACTTGAAGTTACATGTCCAAGCATTTCTACTGGACTTTGATTTAATTCAGAAACTATTTGTGCTCCTTCTTCTAAAACAATATTTGGATCATCAGTTAATAAACCTACTAATTGCTTTCTATCTTCTCTCATTGTATCAGATCTATAAAGAGATCTTTTTCCTATGAAATCGTATTTCTTCTTGCTTACTATCCAATCCATTTGAAGATCGATAGGAG
>CABZSV010000023.1 GCA_902528575.1 uncultured Pelagibacteraceae bacterium | reverse complement strand
TTTTTATTTTTTTGAATTAGAAAAGAATTATTATTATTAAATTCCCAAATTTTATCAGGATTTTTACCAAATATTGTATATCTACCTTTGATTTTACCTTTCTCTACAGACTCAAATATAAAACTATTTTTTTCATCTAGGAAATTGTCTATTAAGTTTAATACTTCTTCATCATTTTTTACTTTCTTTTTAGTAAAGATGATTTGATTTTTTTTGCTTCTATGTCGAAACTTAAAATCTTTGAAGCTTCGATTAATAATCATTTGAAATAATTTTTAACTCTATCAATAGTTTTTTGATTTAATTGAACTTGATATTTATCATTAAGTAATTGATCATATGATTGTAAGATACTTTTTCTATTATTTGTATTTTGGTTATTTACAAATTTAAGATATTTTTCATCAGTTTTTTTAAATGAATTTTTATTTGATCCAGTAATTTTTACTAAATAAATTTTATCTTTTTTATTTACTAAAGCAAAAGAGTTTAAAGGTAACGCATAAAGCATTTTTACTGAATTAATATCAATGAGCTTGTCATCCTCTATAGAATTAATAGAAGAATATTTCTTATTTGATCCTGCCAGTTTTTCAAATTTTGAATTATCAAATTTCTTTTTTTGAATTTCTTCTATAATTTCTCTATTATAATCAAATTTACCTTTTTGATATATTAACTCAACTATTTCTCCTTTAATGATTTCATCATTTAAATCTGGAGCTCGATCATATTGATTATCAATATTATAAAGTAAAAAGTTATCACCATTTTCTATCAAATCTATTTTAGATTCTTTCTTAGAATAAATTAGATCTTCATTAATCTGCTTACTAGAGCTAGGTGCAAACTCATTTACTTTAATAATGTCAAGATTTATATCTTCTAATATAGTGTCAAATGTACTTCCTTGAGAAATTTTGTTTTCAATTGAGTCAATTTCATCAAAAAACTCTTGATTAAATTCTTCGATACCAATCAGATTTTTTGGATTTAAAATCACATACTTAAAATCTATATATTCTCTTTTTAATTGATCTTTGTTTTCATCAAGAAATACTTCAATTTCATTTGCTGTGTAATCATCTTTTGTTTTATATAGATTTTCCATGTCAAAATACTCGATATCTAAGGATTTATTATTTTCTTCAAACTTTTTTTCTATCAAAAAATTTGGTGTTATTGTTCCAGCACCAACAAAATCAAATAAATGTTTCTGTAATTCTCTATTTTTTAATTGCAATTCAAACATTGTAGCTGACAAGTTGTTGGAGAGTAAAAACTTTTCATATTTAATTCTTTGAAAAGTACCGTTTTCATCATGGAAATTTTTATTTTCTTTAATGTTTTTAAGTATGGTTATTTCATTAATTGAAAGATTAAAGTCTTCAATTTCTAAATCAATCAATGTAGTTGAAATTAATCCTGATAATAATTCTTCAATAATATTGTTCTCTAAATTATCTCGAATAGCTTCTTGTGAAATTCCACTTTGGTTCACATAGTCAATAAAATCTTGGGTTGTTACATTTGTTTTATTTATTTTTGCAATATTGTTTTGATTATTTGTACTAAATCCTCCACCAAAACCACCAAAGCCAAAAGCGATGATGATTATGACAATTAACACCAATCCACCAAATTGTTTCCAGCTTAAGTTTTTTAATTTTTCAATCATAGCGTTATAAATTTATTGATCTGTAAAAAACAAATCTATAGATTAAAAAGTCAATTATGACAAATAAATATATGTATTTTGTAGCTAATTGGAAAATGTTTGGTGATTTAAGAACTCTAAATTCACTTGATAAAGTAATAAAGTTTTCAAAAAATAATAAAAAAAATAAGTTAAAAATAGTTTATTGCCCACCAAATACATTAATTCGTCCATTATCTAGAAGACTGAAAAAAACAAAAATAGAGGTTGGCGCCCAAAACTGTCATCACAGCTATGACTACGGTGCGCACACTGGCCAAGTAAATTCTACTATGCTTAAAAATGTTGGAGCAAAGTATGTTATTTTGGGACACTCAGAAAACAGACAATTAGGTGAGACAGATAATTTAATTAATTTAAAAATTAAAAGTGCAATTAAATCAGGTCTCAAAATTATATTTTGTATTGGTGAAACCTTGAAGGAAAGAACACAAAAAAAAACTAATCAAATTTTAAAAAGACAAATTGAAAGAGGATTAAAATCGATAAAAAATAAATCCAAAATTATTATAGCCTATGAACCAGTATGGTCTATTGGCACAGGTGTAATTCCAAAAGAAGCTGATTTAAACAAAACTATTTCATTTATTAAAAGTAGATTTGTAAAAAAATATCCTAAAATTTTATATGGCGGATCTGTAAATACTAATAACGTAATTATATTAAAAAAAATTACCAACATTGATGGTTTTTTGATAGGAGGCGCATCACAAATTCCAAAAAAATTTATTGATATAATTCAAAAAACCATTAATTAGACCCACATGGAAACTTTATTATTAGTAATCAACATCATCCTTGCGGTAATTTTAGTGCTTTTGGTTTTATTGCAAAAATCAGAAGGAGGCGCTCTTGGTATCGGAGTTTCCCAAGAAAATTTTATGTTATCTAGATCAGCAGGTAGCTTCATGACAAAAGCCACTGCAATCGTAGCAACACTTTTTATTATTTGCAGTCTAGCTCTAACAATAATTTCTAGAGCAGAACTTACTCCTACGGGGTCGGTATTGGATACAGTCGAGGAAAAAACTGAAGACACACCTTCAATTCCAGAAAATAATTAATTAATCCTTTTCAATTCATTTTTTATTCGCTATAAGATACTTCCATGGCGCGATATATATTTGTCACTGGCGGCGTGGTTTCTTCCCTAGGTAAAGGTCTCTCTTCTGCATCACTTGCTTATTTATTACAATCAAGAGGTTACAAAGTTCGTTTAAGAAAATTAGATCCTTATTTAAATGTGGATCCAGGAACAATGAGTCCATTTCAACATGGCGAAGTTTTTGTAACAGACGATGGAGCTGAAACAGATTTAGATTTAGGTCACTATGAAAGATTTTCAGGAGTAACTGCAAAGAAAACCGATAACATTACAACAGGAAAAATCTATAGCGATGTTCTTAGAAAAGAAAGGAAAGGTCAGTATTTAGGTAAAACAGTTCAAGTAATTCCTCATATCACAGATAGAATTAAAGAATTTATAAAACACGACACTTCTAAAGAAGATTTTGTAATTTGTGAAATTGGAGGAATAGTAGGAGATATAGAAAGCTTACCATTTGTAGAAGCAATAAGACAATTTTCCAATGATATTGGTAAAAAGAATGCATTATTTATTCATTTAACTTTAGTTCCTTATTTAAAAGCATCAGATGAAATAAAAACTAAACCAACTCAACACTCAGTTAAAGAATTAAGAAGCATTGGTATTCAACCTGATATTATAATTTGTAGATCAGAAAGACCTATTCCTTTAGAGCATAGAAAAAAAATATCTTTGTTTTGTAATGTTGATATTAAAAATGTAATTGAAACTGTTGATGTTAAAACTATTTACGAGGCACCAATTAGTTTTGCTAAAGAAAAATTAGATGTTCAGGTTTTAAATTATTTCAAAATAAAATCTAAAAAATCAAATAATTTAACACCATGGAAGAGAATAACTAAAATCACTCTTAATACCAAAAGACATGTTAACATTGCAATTATTGGTAAATACGTTGAATTAAAAGATGCTTATAAATCTTTAGATGAAGCACTTACTCATGGAGGAATATCAAATAATCTTAAAGTAAATTTGATTAGAATAGATTCTGAGAAATTAAAAGTTTCAGAAATAAAAAATAAACTTAAAAATGTTTCAGGAATTTTAATTCCAGGTGGATTTGGCAAAAGAGGAACTGAGGGTAAAATTGAAGCAATAAGGTATGCAAGAGTAAATAAAATTCCTTTCCTTGGAATTTGTTATGGTATGCAAATGGCAATAATTGAATTTGCTAGAAATCAATTAAAAATAAAAAAAGCAACCTCTTCTGAATTTGACAAAGTCGGTGTTCATATTATTGGCTTAATGCATGAATGGGAGAAAAGTGGCAGAAAAGTTAAAGGAACAGATAAAGATTTAGGGGGCACCATGAGACTTGGTTCTTATAATGCTATCTTAAAAGATAAATCTAAAATTAGAGATATTTATAAATCTAGATTAATCAAAGAGAGACATAGACATAGATATGAAGTGGATATTTCATATAAAGAAAAATTTGAGAAGAAAGGATTAATATTTTCGGGTTTATCCCCAGATCATAAGCTTCCAGAGATAATTGAACTTAAAAATCATCCTTGGTTTATAGGAGTTCAGTTTCATCCTGAATTTAAATCTAGACCTTTGAACCCACATCCTTTATTCTCTTCTTTTATCAAAGCAGCAAAAAATCATAGATGAGTGAGATTAAAGTAAACTGTGAAAATATAGAAATTTCTAACAATAACAAGATTTGTATTATTGCAGGTCCATGTCAGCTAGAAACAGAGCAGCATGCAATGGATATGGCTGGAAAAATTAAGGAAATGGCTCTAAAATTTGATCTTGGATTTATTTACAAAACTTCATTTGATAAAGCGAACAGAACTAGTTTAAAAGGTAAAAGGGGAGCAGGATTGGATGCATCACTTCCCGTATTTGATAAAATTAAAAAGGAATTGAATGTTCCTATTTTAACAGACATCCATAATGCTGAACAATGTGAAATTGTTTCAAAACATGTTGATGTTTTACAAATCCCAGCTTTTTTATGTCGACAAACAGACCTGTTAGTTGCTGCAGCTAAAACAAATAAAATTATTAATGTTAAAAAAGGTCAGTTCTTAGCACCGTGGGATATGTTGAATGTTACAAAAAAAATTTCAGAGTCTGGAAATGATAAAATATTAGTAACTGAAAGAGGTGCAAGTTTTGGATACAACACTTTAGTTTCTGACATGAGATCATTACCTATAATGGCAAAGAATGGTTATCCAGTAATTTTTGATGCCACTCACTCTGTTCAACAACCAGGCGGACAAGGAGAATCTTCTGGTGGTCAAAGAGAATTTGTTGAATATTTAGCAAGAGCAGCTGTTGCAGTTGGAGTTGCTGGTGTATTTATCGAAACACATCAAGATCCAGACAATGCTCCATCTGATGGACCAAATATGGTACCATTGAATAAATTAGAGAATCTATTAAAACAATTACACGATATAGATAATCTAATTAAAAAATAGTGAGCAAAATTTTAAAAGTAAAAGCACGTCAAGTTTTTGACAGCAGAGGAAATCCAACAGTAGAGGCAGAGGTTTATATTAAAAATAATAGTGCATCCGCTATTTGTCCTTCAGGTGCTTCCACAGGAACTTTTGAAGCTTTTGAAAAAAGAGATAAAAATAATAAACGGTATTTAGGAAAAAGTGTTTTAAATGCAGTTAACTTAGTTAACACAAAGATTTCAAAAAATTTAAAAGGACAAAGTATCCATAATCAAGAAAGAATTGATGCTTTGTTAATTAACTTGGATGGCACAAGACAAAAAACAAACTTAGGAGCCAATGCGATGTTGGCTGTTTCAATGGCTGTAAAAAAATTGTCTGCAAAAGCAAAAAAATTACCTTTGTATAAAACTTTTTTTCAAAAAAATAATTTTCAATTACCTTATCCATTAATGAACATTATTAATGGTGGAGCGCATGCAAATAATGGTCTTAGAATTCAAGAATTTATGATCAGACCTGATCGAGCAAAAAGTTTTTCTGAGGCGATACGGATTTGTTTTGTTGTTATTAAAAACTTAAGTAAATCAATTAAAGACAAAGGCTTATCAACATCAGTAGGTGATGAAGGTGGTTTTGCTCCTATGATCAGTAGTAATAATCAAGCCTTAGATTTAATTGTGAGTGCAATTAAAAAATCAGGATTTATTAATGGGAAAGACGTTTCTATTTGTCTAGATGTAGCTGCTAATGAATTATATAAAAAGAACAAATATTCTATTCATTCAAAAAGTTATATTTCAGTAGATAAATCTATTAAAGAATATCAAAAAATTATTAAAAAATATAAAATTAAGTCTATTGAGGATCCATTTGCTGAAAATGATTGGTTGGCATGGAATAAATTAATGAAATCAATAAAAAAAGTTCAGATTGTAGGAGATGATTTGTATGTAACAAATCTTGAAAGATTAAAGAAAGGTTTCTTAAATATTTCCTCTAATTCTATCCTAATAAAGCTAAATCAAATTGGTACCGTTTCAGAAACCTTAGATGTAATTAAATTTGCTCAAACCATTGGATATAAAACAATTATATCTCACCGATCAGGTGATAGTGAGGATACGTTTATTGCTGATTTAGCAGTAGGCACTAATTCAAATCAAATTAAAACCGGATCTTTAGCTAGATCTGAAAGGGTTGCAAAATATAATCAATTAATCCGTATTGAAGAAGAACTTGGAAAAAAAGCGAGGATGAATAATATCAATTAATGCTTCGATTAATAAAAAGAAATTATTTTTTATTAATATCAGTTTTTCTTATTTTTTATTTTAGCTTCAACTTAGTATCTGGAGAAAGAGGTCTTTTTTCTTATATAGAAAAAAAGGAACTTTTGTCTAGCTTGAAAAAAGAAGAATTAACACTAACTAGTAAAATAGAAGATATGGATCATAAAAATTCACTTCTAAGTACTAATTTAGATCTTGATTATATTGAGACTTTAATTAGAGAACGATTTTTGTTTGGTAAAAAAAAAGAGACTATTTATATAATTAAAAAAGATGAAAAGTAGACATCCAGAAAAAGAAAACAAACCGGTTAATCCAATTAAAAAAAAACCTGAATGGATTAGATCTAAACTTACAAATAGTAAGGAATTCTTTTTAACGAAAACAATAGTAAATAATAACAATCTTGTAACTGTTTGTCAGGAAGCAAACTGCCCTAATATAACTGAATGTTGGAGCAATCGACATGCAACTTTTATGATTATGGGTGACACTTGTACAAGAGCCTGTGCTTTTTGTGATGTTAAAACTGGTGTACCACGAAAATTAGATGAACTTGAACCTGTTAAGATTGCACAAGCAGTAAAAAAATTAAACTTAAAACATGTTGTAATTACTTCAGTGGATAGAGATGATTTAGATGATGGTGGATCAGAACATTTTTTTGAAGTGATTAATCAAACAAGAAAATCAAACCCAAATACTACTATTGAGGTTTTAACACCTGATTTTTTAAGAAAAGGTGATGCATATAAAAAAGTATTAGACGCTAAACCAGATGTTTTTAATCATAATATTGAAACTGTGCCTAGTCTTTATTTAAAAGTTCGACCTGGATCTAGATATTTTGCATCTTTAGAACTTTTGAAAAATGCAAAAAAAGTTAACAAAAATATTTTTACAAAATCTGGAATAATGGTTGGTTTAGGTGAGACAAGAGATGAAATTTTACAAGTCATGGATGATTTAAGAGCTGCAGATGTTGATTTCATAACTATAGGTCAATATTTACAACCATCAACTAAACATTATCCATTAGATAGATACTACACACCAAAAGAATTTGAAGATTTAGGAACGATTGCTAAAGCTAAAGGATTTTTATTAGTATCTTCATCTCCATTAACTAGATCTTCATATCATGCTGATGAAGATTTTGCGAAACTTCAGCAAAACAGATTAAAAAATAATTAATGCCAAAAGCATCAGTTAAGAGATTAATTGAGAACAGAAAAGATAAACTAATTGAGTTTGTTTTAGATATTGAAAAATACCCAGAATTTATTCCTTTCTGTGATAATTCAAAAGTCTACGAGAGAAGTGACAACGGAGATTCTATAAACATAATAGCGGATCTTACAATAGGTAAGGGTCCGTTTAAAGATACATTTAAAAGTGATGTTAAATTAAATAAAAAAAATGATCACATCCATGTTGTTAATTTAGGGGGACCATTAAATCATTTAGAAAATAATTGGAAATTTATTGAAGTAGGCAATGATAATGATGGTTATAAAACTGAGGTTATGTTTGATATTGATTTTGAAATCGAAAATAAGTTTTTAAATATTTTAATGACTAAATCCTTTCAATTTGGCTTGGAAAAGATAGCAGATGCGTTTCAAAAAAGAGCTGAAAGTATTAAATAATTTTACTGACTATCTTAATTACATTACTAACTGTTGATTTTTGAATTGAATTACGATTTCTTGATTTAAATTTGATTTCTTTAATAAGCAAAGTTTTACCTTTTTTGATGCCTATATAAACAAGGCCAACTGGTTTTTCTTTTGATCCACCTCCTGGTCCAGCAATTCCTGTTATAGAAACGTTGATTTTACTCTTTGAAATTTTAGATAAATTTTGAACCATTGCCTTACAACATTCATGGCTTACCGCACCATGTTTTTTTATAGTATTTTTATTAACTTTTAATATTTTCACTTTAGCTTGATTAGAGTAAGTGGTTAGACCCATTTGAAAATATTTTGATGAATTGGCAAATTTAGTCAAATTATGAGCCAGTAATCCACCCGTACAAGACTCAGCTACAGATATAGTTAATTTTTTTTTAATTAATTTTTTATGAAGTAATTGAATATTCATTAGAATTTTAAACTTATTAAATATATCAATATCATTGAATACAACCCTGCCATTATATCGTCCATAATTATCCCAAAATAGTTTTTATGATTTTTATCAAAATAACTTACTGGAAAAGGTTTAAGGATGTCAAAAAATCTAAAAAAAACAAAAGATAAAATATAATAAATTTCAATGGAAATACTTATTTGATTAGTTTGATTTAAATATAACAGTAAAATTAAAGGCATGGATTGTCCCAAAACTTCATCGATTACTATTTGTCTTGGATCTTTATTTGTAAATTCAGATTCTGTATCTTTTACTGCATAAAATGAATAAAAGAATAAAAGTATAAAAAAAATAATTGAAAATTTAAGATCTGTGTAGCCCAAAATTTCATAAGCAATATAAATAAAAACAACTGTTACAGCAGAGGTTACAGTACCAGGAATTTTGGTTAAATATCCATATCCAAAGAAAGTACATAACAAAACATTTATTTTTTTCATTGTGTAATTGAGCAAATAACTTCACAAGCTATTGCTTTTTCCTTTCCAATTAATCCAAGTTTTTCTACTGTTTTACCTTTTAGGTTAATTAATTCTTTGTCAATATTTAATAAATTAGATAGAGATTTGATTATTTTATTACGATATTTTGAAACTTTTGGCTGTTCACATATTAAATTTACATCTAAATTATTTATATAAAAGTCATTGTTATTTAATATTTCAACAATTGGTTTAAGCATTTTAGGGGATCTAATATTTTTATATTTTTTTTGATTATCTGGAAAAAAAGTACCAATATCTTTTTTTCTCATGGCTCCAAGGAGAGAATCTATTATTGAATGAATAATCACATCTCCATCAGAATGCCCTTTAAGTCCTGAGTGATAAGGGATTTTTATTCCACCTAAAAAAAGTTTTTTGCCTTTTATTAATCTATGAATATCAAAACCGATACCAAAATAGGTTTTATTAGTTTCGATATCTTCTTTAAATGTAATTTTATTATTTAAATTTTCTCCTTTAATAAATTTGATTTTTAAATTTTTTTCAATAAATAATGTTGCTTCATCAGTAATTTTATTTTTTTGTTTTTTTGAAAGAATGTATAAATCTTTAAATTTAAATCCTTGAGGAGTTTGAGTTAAAATTGAATTATTCCGATTTAAGTTAAACAGTTGTTTTTTTACTTTGTATTTAATGGAGTCTTTTGAATTTATGGAAGGTATTACTGCTTTATTGTTTTTAAGTGATTTAAGCAGTGTTTTTAAAAGCTTGATTGTGAAATTTGGTCTAGCAGCATCGTGTATTAAAACATTATTAGGTTTAAATTTTTTTATATATTTTAAGGCTATCAACGAAGAATCGGACCTTTCTTTTCCACCTTTTATAATTAATACATTTTTGGGAAATTTTTCTTTAATACTTTTTTTATTATTTACGACCAATATAATTTTTTTAAACAGCTTTGATTTCACTGCTTTTTCTAAAGAATGTTTAAAAAGAGCCTTGTTTTTATAAATATTAAATTGCTTTGGTTTTTTTGAATTAAATCTTTTGCTTTGT
>CABZSV010000022.1 GCA_902528575.1 uncultured Pelagibacteraceae bacterium | reverse complement strand
TTTAGATGGAGCTACTGTTATTGAGGATATACTATATAATTTTAAAACATCCTGATGTGGTATCCAACCTGTATAAATTAATCTATTATGTTTGAATGAAAACTTCTCTCTAGGTTCATCGCCTATGACGAAACTTTTCCAATTTTTGTATTTGCTAAGTATGCGTATTATTGCTCTTGAAAATAAATCAAAGCCTTTAGCAGAATTTAATTTACCAGAAAATATTATGATTTTTTCTTTTTTTGGAAACTTTTTTAAACTATTAACGCTAGGATATATTGTTTTAAAGTTGGTATAAAAATTTTTATCAATACCATCAAAAAATTTATCTTCAACCCACGTACTAACAAAATATATTTTGTAACATGTGTTTAATAAAAATTTTCTCTCTTCAATACTTTTAGAACCTTTTAGATTTAATGGATCATTATGAAAAACTAAAATAAAATTACTTTCGGAAAATTTATTTTTGATTTTAATTAAATATGAAGGCCGGTTATGTATTTCTATAATTTTTGGTTTAAGTTTGTTGCAGTATTCTAATAATTTATTTACATAGGCATTAGTTTTACTAAATAATTTAATTTTTGGTATTACTATATTTGTATAATTCTTCTTTATAAAAACATTTTTTATTTGCTCTGTAGATCCAAAAATATGAATATTTTTTTTAAACTCTGTTTTTTTAAAAAAATCTTTTACCCAAATAGAAGCAGAACCTGCGTAATTTTTGATAAATTGGTCCTTATTAGGTAATACTACAAATATTTTTTTGCTCATTAATGATATTTCTTGTATCAAATTAATTAAATTATAAAACAATTTTGTTTTTTAATGAAAATTATTTAATTAAATGCAATTTATAAAAAATGAAATTCCATCACGTAGGCTATCTAACCGATAATTTAAAAAATTCTATAGAATCCTTCAAAATCTTGAATTATAAAAAAAAAGGAAATTTAGTAAGAGATAATTTATTGAAAGTTCAAATACAATTTTTAAAAAATTCAGATAATCATATAATTGAACTAGTTAAACCAGATCGTAAAAACATTGGTTTAATTAATATATTTAAAAAAAAAATATTTGCTTATCATTTTGCATATAAAGTTAGTAATTTAGAAAAATCGTTAAAAAAATTAAAAAAAAAATTTAAAATTATTGTAAATCCTATTCCTGCCAAAGCATTTAAAAATAAAAAAGTTGCTTTTTTAAAAATGAAAAATGGTTTCATTGTAGAATTGATTCAGAAATAAAATTGAATTTTTTTTCAAATTCTCTAAATTTTTTTTTTGTAAACGTATATTTTACTGCATCAACTTTTTTTTTATTAATTAAAAACAAAGATTTTTTTATGCCATCATATTTCGCTGTTGTTTTTCTATGAAAATTAATAACCTTATTATTATTTTTGTTAGTTAAAGAGTATATTTTTTTTAACTTAAGATTATTAAAACCATAATTTAATAAAATTATTATTGCTTCTATATTTTGAAAAGTACTACCTAAAGATATCCATCTACCCCACTCTGCACTTAGTTTATTTATTTTATCAAACCCAATTGTACCAATTTTTTTTTGAGTTTTTTTACAAATTATTACAAAATCAAGTGTTTCTTTTTTTTTTATGTTATCTTTAATCCAATTTTTTTGATCATTAATTTTTTTAGGAGGACTATGTAAGTATAGACTAATTTTTTTTTTATTACGAAGATTGTAAATAAAATAACTATCTTTGATTGATAAACCCTTCAAATAAACATATTTTCCGTTAATTTTCATTAATAATTTTGATTATTTCTTTTCCAGTTGAAATTTTATTTAATTTCAATAAAGAAATTTTTTTTTTAATATTTTTTTCTAATAAAAATATTATTTGCAAATGGGTTAAGGAATCCCATTTACTAAAATCTTTTTTTTTAACTTTAATTAGATTTTTTTCGTTTTTAATTCCTAAAATTTTACTAATTTTATTAATTAATTTTGATTTTGATATGTTTTTCATATTTATTTGAGACTTTATTTATTTTAGAAAGACTTATCCAATAGTTTTTTTTCTCCTTTTTTAATTTAATTTTTTCTATAAATTTAATAAATGGAGTATTTCTATCAGTAATTACGTAAGGTATTTTAAGATTAATTATTGAATAATTTTTTATTAATTGATTTAAAAAAACATACTCTAGGTCTCTACCTAATGCTCTACATGAAATTAAAAATTCGTTAATTTGATGATAATTTTTTTGTAATTGTAACTCTATAGAGCAAATTATACCAGAGTCAGAATATTTATCAGAAACTGAAAATGTAATTAACTTAAATTCTCTATTTTTTTTAATAGCTTTAAGTTTTTTAAGATCATATCTCTTATAATTTGAGTTAAATTGATTTGTTTTATTTGACATCTCGCTAAATCTTTTTAAATCAACCTTATTTTTAGAGCACAATACTTTGACCCTCGAAGTTTTCATATAATCTAATATTCCCTTTTTATTTGTAATTTCACTTCGTGATATATTGCCTTTAATATCTCTAAACCTATTTAAATTTTTTTCTTTTTTGATATTTGAAAGATAAATACACTTTGTGTATAAATGAAAAAAATATGAATTCTTAACCCAAAAACAATTATTTTTTGGTAAAAATTTATTTATTTGTTTAATTTCAGCAATATTATCATCTAAATATACTATATTTTTTTTTGAAAAATTTACGAGTTTTGAAATTTGTTTAATTGATATAGCTTTAGAATCCCAATTAATATATTTAAAAGATTTTGAGATTAAATTGTTATATCTTGCAAAATATTTTTTAATGCCTTTAGTAGCTAGTTTATAATTATTTTTTGAATGTATAGATAGTAATAAACCTGTCTTTTTTACAAGTTCATGAATATTTTTTAATGATTTTTTTTGATACTTGTCTAAAAAGATTTTATCTATACCATCTTCTCCTATTACACCAGTCCAACAAGTGTTATCTAAATCAATTGATAAAAGCCTTATGTCTTTATTATTAAATAAATTTAAAATATTTTTGATAATTTTAGATATAATTATAGTAATTTCTAATGAAAGATAAGATTTAAATATTCTCTCTCTTTTAATGTCTATGATTTTTTTAACGCCTAGTTTATTTATATTTAGAATTACTAAATTCGGTAATTTTATTTTTTCAATTGTATCTATCAAGTTATTTAGTTTTTTAAATTTTTTTGAAATAGGTATAAATATGATTTTATTAGACTTATTTTTATAACTAACTAAGTCTTTTATTATTTCATTTTTTTTTTTAATTCTATCAATATCTAAAAAAAGTATTATTATATCATCTTTAATTGAGGTATTGATATAATCGCTATATGGAATATTTTTATCAAATAAATTTGCTTCAAATAGAATATTTTCAATAAAAAAATTTCTTTGAATGTTTATCATCTTAGATATTGTGTTTGTATATATATATAATAAATAGATAAAGTTTATTAAATACATATATATGAAAAAAAATATAATAGCTATAATTGGTTTAGGATACTGGGGTACTATTGTTACTAAAACAATAGTTTCCATGAATATTTTTGATAAAATATTTATTTACGATGTAGAAAAAAAAAAAATAAATCTTTTAAAAAAAAAATTTAAAAATAAAGTACATTATCTGAGTTTAAATCAAATTAAAAAAAATGAGAATATAAAAAACATTTTTTTAGCTACACCACCAAAAAATAATTTTAATTTATTAAAGTCTTTCATTAGATATAACAAAAATATACTAGTTGAAAAACCAGGTTTAACTAATTTAAATCATTATAAAGAAATTAAAAAACTCACAAAAAAAAATAATTCAAAATTAACTTTTGGCTACATATACATTTATAATAATTATATAAGATATTTAAAAAAAATAATTAATAAAAAAATACTAGGTAAAATTAGATATGTTAATTTGCAAAGACAAAATTTTGGACCTATAAGAAATAAAGTATCTGCTGCCTATGATCTGGCTACACATGATTTAAGTATTCTTTTTTTCCTTTTTAAAAAGAAGTTGGTGCTGCAAAATTCAATTAATCACGACATATTAGGAAAAAAAAACTATGATATCTCATTTTTAAATTTAAGATCTTCAAATATAAAAATTGATATTAATGTAAGTTGGTTAAACCCAGAAAA
The DNA here is from genome assembly GCA_902528575.1 of uncultured Pelagibacteraceae bacterium. Classification (GTDB taxonomy): domain Bacteria; phylum Pseudomonadota; class Alphaproteobacteria; order Pelagibacterales; family Pelagibacteraceae; genus Pelagibacter. Next base: position 6,736 of record CABZSV010000022.1, on the reverse strand, counting down.
AATAAGAAAAATCATTATAATTGGTAGTAAAAAAATGCTTCTTTTTGATGAGATGAATTCAAAGCAACCACTTAAAATTTATGATAACTATGTAAATTTTCCTAAAATTGATAAATTTACAAAAAATATTTTTAACCAATCAAAGTATATCTTCAAAGGTAAATCTAAGACAATTAAATTAAGTGACCAAAAACCTTTAATTTTAGAGATAAAAGAATTTATACAAAGTAAAAAAAATATAACAAATTTGGAATTTTCAGAGAAGATCATTAAAACAATTAAAAAAATCTAATAAGATTTATATGAGTTAAGAATTATTTTTTTTCTTAATGATTGATTTTTTTTTAATTTATACTCAAAAGACATAGCTTCTGATCTATTAGTAAATTTTTTTTTATATACTAATTTCCATTTATATCCCTTCGTAGCTTTTGCACCCTTGTTAGAATTATGTAATGATAATCTTTTTGTTAAATCTTTAGAATAACCCACATAAGTTTTATTTTTTTTGGATCCATGTGATTTTATCAGATATACAAAGTAAAACATTTTATGGCGGTCCCTAGGGGAATCGAACCCCTCTTTCGAGGATGAAAACCACGTGTCCTAACCGATAGACGAAGGGACCAGAAGCTGCTTTTTATTGTAAATTAGATAATTAATCAAGCTTATCATTAAATATTTTGTTTTAATTTTATTACTTTTTTTAAACCAGATGACTTATGTGTTACCAAAGTTTCTGAGACAAATTTATTATCATCAATTTTAATACCTGAAACCAAATCACCATTTGTTATTCCGGTAGCACAAAAAATTGAATCTCCAGACACTATTTCATTTAAATCATATTTTCTCTTTAAATCATTTATGCCCATTTTAATTGCTCTTGATTTATCCTCGTCAGATTCAAACAAAAATCTTCCTTGAAAATTACAATTATGTGCATCTAAAGCAGCTGCAGCAATAACCCCCTCCGGACCACCTCCGATACCCAAAAAAATATCAACATTATATTTATCTTCTGTAACTAGCAAAGCTCCAGAAACATCACCATCAGTTATTAATTTTAAATTAACTTTCAATTTTTTTAACTCTTCTATAATTTCATTATGTCTTGGCCTATCCAAAATACATGCAGTTAAATTTTCTGGTTCTTTATTTAAATAATCACTTAAGTTAGAAATATTTTGCTTAATCGTATAATCTAAATCAACAACATTTTTTTCTTTTACTTTAGTTGAAATTTTTTCCATATAGGTTTCAGGGGCTTTAAATAAATTTTTTTTTTCAGCGATAGCAATAACAGATAACGCACCAGGCAAGTTGTTAGCGGCAAAATTTGTACCTTCTAAAGGATCAACAGCTATATCTAGTTCAGGTCCATTTTTATTGCCAACTTTCTCACCAATATAAAGCATAGGTGCTTCATCTAATTCGCCTTCACCTATAACTATTTCGCCTCGAATGCTCATTTTATTTAATTCCGATCTCATGGAGTCTACTGCAGCTTTATCAGCTGCAATTTTATCTTTTTTACCAACTAAATATGAAGAAGATAAAGCTGCTTTTGTGGTAACTTTAATAAATTGATCAATTAAATTTTTATCAATTGCCATTAAATTTTTTCATCAACTAAATCTTCTTGATTTATTTTAGACTCAAATTCTCTTAAACGTTTATAAACACTAGCAAGTTCTATTATGGTTGGCCAAGCTTTTAACAAATATTGCATAGATCCCTCAACTCTTCCAAATGCTCTTATAATTTGCTGCATAACACCTAAAGTAACAACACCTGCAACTATAGCTGGAGCTAAAAAAACATATGCAGATAAAACATTTGCTTGTAAATAAGCAATTCGCCCAATATTAAAATATAGATATCTTAAATAACTTAAAAAATGAATTTTACGAACATCATCAAATAATTCATCTATTGTTTTTGGTCTCACATTTCCATCATCCTCTGCAATAACTAAAATTTTTCTATATGCAGCTTCTTGTTTTTGTAAATCATATTCGATACCAACTAGTCTTAATATTAAGCCCAGTACAATTAAAAAAATAGTTCCCCCAATAGTCCAAATCAATGCTCCTACTATTAGTCCATATTCCCAATCTCCAAAAAAGAAAATTGGGATTCCAACACTTAAACCAAATAATATGGGAATAAATTGTATCAAAATCATTATAGACTCTATTAAACTTGTGCCTAATCCCTCCATTATTCTGGTAAATTTAATTGTATCTTCTTGAACCCTTTGTGATGCACCCTCAATTTTACGTGCTTTGTCATATACAGAGTGATACCACTCAACCATCGATGTCCTCCATCTAAACAAATAATGAGCTGTAAAGAAACTAATAGCTACATAAACAGCAATATACATTGCTGCTAAGGAAATAAATGAAAATAGGCTTGCAAAATATTCTTCAATAGAAACTGCATTTGGCTCTGCAAGAGCCTTCTGAATCATGTCATAAAATTCACCAAACCATTCATTTATTTTGACATCTATTTCAACTTGAACCCAAAGTGATGAAAGAATAATAAAGGAACCAATCCAAGACCAAAAAAACCAATTCTTTTCTGTGAAAAATCTAAACATTTTTTATTTAAGAAAATTATCAGCGTAAGATTTTTTTACAGTTTTTCTTTTTCTTGGTTCAATTAATTCAAAATCAATTTTCTTTTTTTTTGCATAATTGATTGCAAGCTCTTTAGAAGAAAATTCTAACTTTAGTTCTGTATAAGTATCAGAAGAACTTTCCCAACCCATCAAAGGATTCTTTGTAGGATCTTCAGTTTTATACTCCAATATCCATTTATTGTTTTTAGCTAAGCCAGATTGCATTGGATTTTTATTAGGAATATAAATAATAGCTTTTTTCATAACTGATGGTCGGAGTGGCAGGATTCGAACCTGCGACCCTCTGGTCCCAAACCAGATGCGCTACCAGGCTGCGCTACACTCCGATCCGAGTACTAATACAGCAGTTATTGATAATTTCAATGTATAAAGACGCCAAAATTAAAAGAAATTTGAATAAAATCTGATATATAACGAAGCATGATAATTACTTGTCCAAATTGCAACAAGAAATTCAAAATTGATATTTCTTTAATACCAGATGAAGGTAGGGATTTGCAATGTGGATCATGTAATCATGTTTGGTTTTATAATATCCAAGAAAAAAATAATGAAATACTAGAGTTAAAACAGGAAATTATCAGTGAAGACATTGAAACAAAAGCTGAAATTAAAGAGGACAAAATAGAAGAGAAACAACAACAAGAAGAAATAATTAAAACTGAAATAAATAAAAAAAAAAAGGAAAAAAATTTAGAAAAACAAAAAAATACAGCTATACTTAAAAAAACAGAGAATAAGGTAAGTAAGTTTTTTTCTTATTTAATAGTATTTATTATATCTTTTGTAGCATTAATTATCTTGCTAGATACTCTAAAAACTCCATTAATTAATGTTTTTCCAGGATTAGAAATTATACTATTTAACCTTTTTGAAACATTGCAAGATATAAAACTATTTATTATAGACCTAACTTAATTTTTTATGATTAATTATATATCTAAGCCTTTTAGATGGTTTTTTAAATTAGAAGCTGCAAGTGGACTTGTATTGTTGTTTGCTGCAATAATTGCATTATTTATAAGCAATTCTGGGCTAGCGGATTTATATTTTTCTACTTTAAATAAGTATTTGTTCATAGGTATTAATAATTTTGGATTAAAATTATCAGTATTGCATTGGATCAATGATGCCTTGATGGCAATCTTTTTTTTCTTTGTTACTTTAGAAATTAAAAGAGAATTTTTACAAGGTGAACTTTCTAATATTAAACAAGCTTTATTACCAATAATAGCTGCAGTAGGTGGAATGTTGGTTCCTGCACTGTTTTATGTTTTTATAAATTTAGGTGATAGTGAAACTTTAAATGGATGGGCAATACCATCAGCTACAGACATTGCTTTTTCTTTAGGAGTTTTGTCTTTATTAGGTAAAAGAGTTCCTTTATCATTAAAAGTATTTCTAACCGCTTTAGCTATAATTGATGATTTAGGAGCAATAGTAATTATCGCCCTATTCTACTCCGGAGATTTGAGCATTAAATATTTAACTTTAATGTTATTAGCTTTTATTGTTTTGTTATTGATTAACAAATTCAATGTTAAAAAATTCTTACCTTATTTAGTTGTTGGTCTCTTTCTTTGGGATTTCACTCATAATTCAGGGATCCATGCTACTATTGCGGGGGTTTTGTTAGCTATGACAATTCCACATAGAAAAAAAGAAAAAGATTTTTCTTTATTAATAAAAATAGAACATGCAATTAGTCCGTATGTTGCTTTCGGAATAATGCCATTATTTGCATTTGCAAACGCAGGAGTATCTCTGGAAGGTTTATCATTCGCTTCTTTACTTGATAAAGTTCCTCTAGGTATCGTATTAGGGTTATTCCTTGGCAAACAATTAGGTGTTTTTCTGTTTTCTTATGTATCTATAAAAATTAAAGTAGCTCAAATGCCAAACGATACAAGTTGGTACAATTTTTATGGTGTAGGAGTTCTTACTGGAATTGGTTTCACAATGAGTTTATTTGTTGGAAATTTAGCTTTTGCTGAAAACATGCAATATATGGATGGTGTAAAAATTGGGGTATTAACTGGATCGTTGTTATCAACTTTATTCGGTTATTTTTTAATATTACTTACACCAAATAAACCTAATAAATGAGAAAAGTAATTTTTCTATTTCCTATACTTATGTTTATATTTAAATCCTCAGCAACAGCGAATTATGAAAAAAAGTTTTATGATTTCAGTATAGAAAGTATAACTGGTGAAACAATAAATTTTGAAAATTATAAAAATAAAATTATTTTAGTTGTAAATACAGCTAGTTATTGTGGATTTACAAAACAATATGATGAATTACAGGAATTGTGGGATTTATATAAGGAAAAAGGTTTGATTGTTCTGGGTGTTCCATCTAATTCGTTTAATCAAGAAAAAAATAACAATGCAGATATTAAAGAATTTTGTGAAGTAAATTTTAATATTTCTTTCCCTCTGACAACATTAACTGAGGTTAAAGGTAAAAATGCTCATGAACTTTTTAAATGGGCAAAAGAAAATCATGGTAAATCAGCGGAACCAAAGTGGAATTTTCATAAAATCTTGATTAACAAAGATGGTAAAGTTCAAGACACATTCGCGTCATTTACAAAACCAACTTCAAAAAAAATAATTAAAGCTATAGAAAATATCTTATAAGTTTATTGTTAATCCATCATGTGCTGGAACAACATTTTTTGGTATTATTTTTTTAAGAACTTTATAATCTAGTACTGGTGACAAGTTTGTGAGAATAGCTTTTTTGGGTTTGAATTTTTTAATTACAGCTAGTGAAGTTTCTAAATTAAAGTGAGATGGATGAAAATTGTACCATAAGCAATCAATGATTAAATATTGCAGATTTTTAAAATATTTATGATCATTGTTATAAATTTTACTTACATCACTTATATAAGCTAATTTTTTATTAATTATAAAGCAGTTTGATTTTACTTTGCCATGCTCAACCATGATTGATTGAATACTAATTTTTCTATTATTATTTTTTGTGAATATTTTTTTTGGTAGTTTGTTAAGTTTTAACGTTGCTGGGTATTCCTTTGAATAGCTCTTAAAAATATAAGAAAATGTAGAATTAAGATATTTATAAGTATATTTATCAGCATAAACATCAAGTTGTTTTCTGCTGTTAATATAAAAAGATCTTAAATCATTTATTCCATGAGTTTGATCGCCATGCATATGAGAATATAACACCTTATTAATTTTTTTTATTTTATGTCTTAAAAGTTGTTGTCGTAAGTCAGGTGATGTATCAATGAGAATATTTTCTTCTGTGGTTTTTATTAAAGCTGAACATCTTGTCCTATAATTCTTTTTATTTTTAGGATCGCAGTTTCCAAAAAAACCATCTGGTCTTGGTACACCCATTGAACTACCACAGCCTAAAATAATAAATTTCATTAATTTCTATTAAAAAATAGTTTATTAAAGTTATCTGTAGTTTTTTTTATAAGATCCTCTTTGGATATATTTTTAATTTCAGCTAATTTTGCAGCAGTAAAATCAATGAATGATGGTTCATTTTTTTTTCCTCTTTTAGGAACGGGTGCTAAAAAAGGACTATCAGTCTCAATTAGAATATTATCCATTGGAATAGCTTTGAACGTATCTTGTAAATCCAATGAGTTTTTAAAAGTAATGATACCGCTTGCTGAAAAGAATGAATTTAAAGTCATTAGTTTTTCTGAGAATTCTTTAGACCCAGTAAAACAATGCATCAAAATTTTAAGGTTTTCATTTTTATATTGGCTTAAAATCTCAAAAGTTTCTTCTTCTGCATCTCTTGAATGAACAATCAATGGAATATTGGTTTTTATGGATGCATCTATATGTTCTTTAAAACTTTTTATCTGCTTGTCTTTTTCACTATTATTATAATAAAAATCTAACCCAGTTTCTCCAATTCCAATAATTTTTGAGTTTTCATTTAGACTTTCAATAATCTGCTTTGAAGTAATAATATCTGTAGAGCTTTCATGAGGATGAATACCAATAGTACCATAGATCATTTCATCTTTATTAATTAAATCTTTTACTCTAGAGAAACTTTCAAACGAAGTTGAGATAGTAAGTAATT
>CABZSV010000021.1 GCA_902528575.1 uncultured Pelagibacteraceae bacterium | reverse complement strand
AACCTCTATCAAAGTAAATTTTAGTAATTTTTTTCTCTTGAGCTTTTTTTGCTAATTTTTGAGCAACCAACTTAGATAAGTCTGTTTTATTAACTTTTTCAGATGATTTAAGATCTTTTTCTACAGATGAAGCTGATAATAAAGTTACATTTTTTATATCATCAATTATTTGAGCTGAAATATTTTTTGATGATCTAGAAATACTTAATCTAAATCTATCTTTTGAAGCAACTTTTTTAACTTTATTGCTAACTCTAAATCTTTTTCTGTTACTAGTGTTTAATTTCATTATTTTTTCTTACCCTCTTTTTTAAGAACATACTGTCCTTTTTCTCGAACACCCTTACCTTTATATGGTTCGATTTTTCTTAATGTTTTGATTTTAGATGCAACCTCACCGACTAACTGCTTATCAGATCCTGTAATTTTTAATGTTGTTTGTTTTTCAACGGCAATTTTGATGCCTTCTGGTATATCAAAATTAATATCATGGCTATAACCTAACTGTAAATTTAACTGATTCCCTTTTAACGCTGCTCTATAACCAACGCCAACTAATTCTAAAGTTTTTTCATATCCTGTGCTAGATCCAATAACAGCATTATTAATTAAACTTCTATTCATGCCCCAAAGTCTTTTTGAGTTTTGATCTACTTTCTTTGGTTTAATAGAAATTTCTTTTCCTTCAATTATGTCTAAATTAAACATATCTAAATCAACATTGATTGATTTTTTTCCTAGAGGTCCTTCTATATTTATAATATTTCCAGCTAAAGCAACTTTTACTTTTTCAGGGATCGATATATTTATTTTACCAATTTTAGACATTAAAATACCTTACAAATTATTTCGCCACCAACTTTTTGTTTTCTTGCATCTATATCAGTCATTACTCCTTTTGGAGTTGAAACAATAGCAATTCCTAAACCATTATTTATTTTAGGCAAGCTATCGGCAGATGAAAAAATTCTTCTCCCAGGTTTTGAAACTCTTTCAAAAGCACTAATTACTGGATTACCTGAATGGTACTTAAGTTCTAATGATAGCATTGGTTTCTTTTCTTCAGAACTTACTTTAAAATCTTTAATGAAACCTTCATTTTTAAGTATATCTGCAATTTTTGTTTTAAAATTAGATGAAGGTAACTCTACTTTTTTATGATTTCTAGCTTGAGCATTTTTCACTCTTGCAATCATATCTCCTATTGGGTCACTTAAACTCATAATTTTCCTTTCTACCAGCTAGATTTAACTAAGCCAGGTATCTTTCCTTGTAATCCTAATTGTCTTAATGCAATTCTTGAAATCTTTAATTTTCTGTAAACACCATGAGGTCTTCCAGTAATCTCGCATCTATTCATAACTCTTGTTTTAGCTGAGTTTCTTGGCAGTTTAGATAATTTTTGTTGCGCTTTAAATCTTTCTTCTAATGGAATCTTTTTGTCCATTACAATCTTCTTTAATGCTTGTCTTTTCTTATAAAGCCTATCTGAAAGCTTAATTCTTTTTTTATTTTTATTAACAGCGCTTAACTTTGCCATATTAATTATCTCCTTTTTTAATAAATGGAAAATTCATTTTCTCTAATAAAGCAAAACTATGCTCTTTATTTATTGCTTTAATAACTATTACTATATCTAAACCTCTAACTTTGTCTGCTCTATCAAAGCTTACTTCTGGAAAAATTATATGCTCCTTAATTCCAAATGTATAATTACCAAATTTGTCAAAGCCTTTTGGTGACAAACCTCTAAAATCTTTAATTCTTGGCAATGCAATATTCACTAGTCTATCTAAGAATTCATACATTCTATTTTTTCTTAGTGTTACTTTTAAACCAGCATTTGATCCTTTTCTGGTTTTAAAATTTGCTACTGATTTTTTAAATTTAGTTGTAACTGGTTTTTGTCCAGTAATTTTAGCCATATCTTCTTCGCATGATTTTAAAATCTTAGAGTCTGTAGCATCTAAACCAAGACCCATATTTAAAACAATTTTCTCAACTCTTGGAGCCATATAAATATTTTTAAAACCAAACTGATCTTTTAATGCAGGCTGAATTTCTTTATTGAACATTTCTTTTAATCTTGGTGTCATTATTTTTTAGCCTCTTTTTTCTTAGCCACTTTTTCATCAATTAGTTTTAAATTAGAAATATGAATAAAGCTTTCCTTTGGAAAAATTCCACCTTTTTTCTCTTTTGTTGTTTTAACGTGTTTTTTAACCATATTTATTTCTTTAACTTTAGCTCTGTTATTAGCTCTATCTATTTCAATAATCTCACCCTCTTTTTTTTTATCTTTTCCAGTTAAGACTCTTACTTTCAAACCTTTTTTAATCATTATAAAACCTCCGGTGCCAAAGAAATAATTTTCATTTGACCTCTACTTCTTAATTCTCTTGTAACTGGTCCAAAAATTCTTGTTCCTACTGGCTCTCCTTTGTCATCAACTAACACAGCAGCATTATTATCAAATCTTACTTTAGAACCATCATTTCTATGAATTCCTTTTTTAACCCTTACAACAACAGCTTTATGGACAGACCCTTTTTTAACTTTTCCTTTAGGTATAGCCTCTTTAACTGCAATCACAATTGTATCACCAATACTAGCGTATCTTCTTTTTGATCCACCTAGAACTTTGATACACTCAATTCTTTTTGCGCCTGTATTATCAGCAACTTGTAATTCTGTTTGAACGCCAATCATTACTTTGTATTCTCCATAACTTGAAATTTTTTATTTTTAGAAAAAGGTTTGCTCTCAATAATTGAAACTTTGTCACCAGTTTTGAACTTATTATTTTCATCGTGAGCATTATAGTTTTTTCTAACTCTGATTACTTTTTTTAGAACTGGGTGAGAATATTTACGTTCTACCATAACTGTAACTGTTTTATTTGGTTTATCGCTTATAACTACACCTGTAAGTATTTTCTTAGGCATTTGCTTTTCCTTTTAAAATTGTTTTTAATCTTGCTATTGTTTTTCTAGTTTCCCCAATTTTAGCTGGGTTTGTTACTTGTGAATTCATTTTTTGAAATCTGAAATTAAAAAGATCTTTTTTAAGTTTATCAATATTCTTCACAATTTCGTCCTTTGATAATTTTTTAATTTCTTGTTTTTTCATTATGCAAATCTCTTAATTGTTTTAGTCTTTATAGGTAATTTTGCTGATGCTTTGTATAAAGCTTCTTTTGCAATTTGTTCCGAAACACCATCAACTTCAAATAATATTCTTCCAGGTTTTACTCTACATGCGAAGTACTCAGGTGAACCCTTTCCTTTACCCATTCTTACTTCAATTGGTTTTTTTGAAACTGGTATATTTGGAAATATTCTTGTCCAAACTCTTCCTTGTCTTTTCATATGTCTTGTTAAAGCGACTCTTGCAGCTTCAATCTGTTTTCCAGTAACTCTTTCAGGTTGTAAAGCTTTTAATGCGTAAGCACCATAATTAATATTACTTGCTCTTGTAGCATTACCATGAATTCTACCTTTGTGCGCTTTTCTCCACTTTGTTCTTACTGGTTGAAGCATTATTGTTTCCCTTCCTTTGGTGTTACCTTGTTAGTCTCTTGACTAAATTCTCTAGCAAATACTTCACCTTTATAAATCCAAACTTTAATTCCAATAATTCCGTAAGTTGTAAGAGCTTCTGCCTCTGCATAATCTATATCAGCTCTTAATGTATGTGATGGTATACTTCCATCTCTTAACCACTCTGTTCTTGCTATTTCATTTCCACCAAGTCTTCCGCTAACTGAAACTTTTATTCCTTTGGCACCCAATCTAATACATGATTGCATTGCTCTTTTCATGGCTCTTCTATAAGAAATTCTTTTAACAAGCTGCTGAGCTATGTTTTCAGCTACTAAATAAGCATTAGTTTCAGGTTTTTTAACTTCTTTAATATTTAGATTTACTTCATTTTTAGTTAATCTTGAGAGATTATTTTTAATTTTGTCTATATCACTTCCTTTTTTTCCAATAACAAATCCAGGTCTAGAAGTGTAGATTGTAACATAGCATTTATTAGATGTTCTTTCGATCATTACCTTGGATACACCAGAGTTGATTACATTTTTCTTAATATATTCCCTAATTTTAAAATCTTCGATTAGGTAATTTCCAAATTCTTTTTTCTTAGCATACCATACAGAGTCCCATCCTCTGTTGACACCTAATCTAAAACCTACCGGATTAACTTTTTGACCCATGCTTCTCCATTTGTTTTGCTTCTGATAAAATTATTGTAACAGTTGACCAAGGTTTTAATATTGGTGCAGCTCTTCCTTTGGCTCTTGGTCTAAATCTTTTCATAACTATTTTTTTTCCACAATATGCTTCTTTAACTATTAATTTATCAATATCGTATTGAAAATTATTTTCAGCATTGGCTACTGCTGAACTTATAGTTTTTCTAACATCTCTAGTGACTCTCTTTTCTGAAAATTGTAAATCCCTAATTGCAACATCAACTTTTTTGCCAACAATACTTTTTAGTATTGGATTTAACTTTCTAACACTTGATCTTATACCGTTGTTAACAGACTTTACTGTTTTATCGTTATTTTTATCAATTTTCTTTTTTTTACTCATAATTATTTCTTCTCTGCTGTTGCTGGTTTAGCTTTCTTATCAGCTGGTGTATGACCAAAAAATGTTCTTGTTGGTGCAAACTCACCCAATTTATGTCCAACCATATCTTCTGAAACAGTTATTGGTATAAATTTTTTTCCATTATAAATTTGGAAGCTTACCCCTACAAAATCAGGTAAAATTGTAGATTTTCTTGACCAAGTTTTAATAGGAATTTTTTTTGGATCGTCTTTATACTTGTCTACTTTCTTCATCAAGCTTTCCTCTACAAACGGTCCTTTCCACACTGCTCTAGACATTACTTAGTATCCTTCCTCTTATTTCTTCTCTTTACTATAAATTTATCTGTTCTCTTATTATCTCGAGTCTTTAAACCTTTGGCAGATTGTCCTGTAGGTGAAACTGGATGTCTTCCTCCAGCAGATTTTCCTTCACCACCTCCATGTGGGTGATCAACTGGGTTTTTAACAACACCTCTAGTATGAGGTCTTCTACCCAACCATCTTGATCTACCTGCTTTTCCAATTTTAATATTTTTTTGATCCGGATTACTTAAAATTCCAATTGTAGCTAAAGCTCTTGAATCTATTTTTCTGACTTCACCTGAGGCTAATTTTATTAAACTATAGTTTCCATCTAGACCACTAATAGTAACTGATGAACCAGCTGCTCTAGCGATTTTTCCACCACCACCTGGTTGTATTTCAACATTATGTATATTGATACCCACTGGTATATCTTGTAAGGGCATACAATTGCCTACTTTAATGTCTTTTTTAGAACCGCTTTCAACTTTATCTCCAACTTTAATTTTTTGTGGTGCCAAGAGATATGAGTGAGTACCATCCTCAAATTTAACTAACATGATGTAGCATGATCTATTAGGATCATATTCAATTCGTTCAACTGTGGCTTCCATATCGAATTTTTTTCTATAAAAATCCACATGTCTGTACATTTTTTTATGTCCACCAGCTCTATTAATAGAGGTAATATGACCATTATTATTTCTACCTTTCATTGCATTTTTAGGAGAAACTAGGGTTTTAAATGGTTTACCTTTCCATAAACCAGTTCTATCAACTAAAATGGTTCCTCTTGTAGATTTTGTATATGGTTTAAAAGTTTTTAATGCCATTTATTAAATTCCTGTTGTTAGATCAATACTTTGACCTTTTTTTAAAGTAATTATTGCTTTTTTATATCCAGATACTTTTACTTTTTTGCCTCTGGTAACTTTTGTTCTGTTTTGTTTATTTATAATATTTATTTTAGTCACATTAACTTTAAATATTTTTTCAATATTCTTTTTTAAATTTTTCTTATTTGCACCATCTGGAACTTTAAATACAATTTTATTCAGTTCAGACAAGTTAGTTGATTTCTCAGTGACCACAGGTGATAGAATTTTGTCGAATAAGTGTATTTTTTCCATTTTATGAATATCTCTTTTCTAATTCTTTCACTGAACTTTCTGTAAAAACAACTTTTTTAAATTTAATAATATCGTAAGCACTAAAATGATTTACATCAGTAACTTTAACATTTGGAATATTTCTCACTGATTTTTCAATCTTTTCTTTAGAATTTTTATCTAAAATTATTAGTGAATTTGTAATTTCAAGTTTATTAATAATAGAGTTCATTTCTTTTGTTTTTTTAATTTCAGAACTAAAATCATTTAAGATTAATAAATTTTTATTATTATTTTTTTCAGTAATTAATGAAGCTACGCTTTGTTTTTTCTCAGTTTTGTTTAGTTTTCTTTTTTTATAAGCCAATTCACCTTTTGGGCCATGAGCAATACCACCACCAACAAATATAGGAGCTTTTCTACTAGCATGTCTTGCGCCACCAGTTCCTTTTTGAGCATATATTTTTGAAGTTGGTCCTTTTACTTCATTTTGTTGTTTAGTTTTGGCGTGTCTTCCTTTGTAATTAGCATTTGTTTTGTATAGAACAGCGCTAACTAATTTATGGTTAATTTTTGCAGAAAAAATCTTATCCAAAACTTCAATACTATCTTTTTTCCCGTCTATGCTAATTTTATCTAATTTCATTATTTTTTCTTTTTCTCAGGTGTTTTTTTAGCCTCTACAGCAGCTGCTTGTTTCTCACCAATTGTCATTTTGCTTATATTTTTTACAGATTTTTTAACCATTACTTCAGAATTTTTTGAACCAGGAATTGATCCTTTTAAGTAAAGAAGTTCGTTTTCCAAATCAGTTTTTATTATTTCAATATTTTGCATTGTTCTTAGTTTGTCGCCCATATGACCAGCCATTTTTTTTCCTTTAAAAACTTTTCCTGGATCTTGACTATGCCCAGTTGAACCATGTGCTCTGTGTGATATCGAAACACCGTGACTGGCTCTTAAACCACCGAAATTATGTCTTTTCATAGCACCTGCAAAACCTTTACCAATTGTCTTTGATCTTGTGTCTACAAATTTAATATCTTTGAATATTTCTAAACCAAACTCGTTTCCTTCTTTGTAAACAGATGTATCATGTACTTTAAATTCTTTTAATTTTTTCTTAGCTTCTGTATTTTTTTTTGAAAAAACGCCTTTCATTGCTTTTGTTAATTTTGAATTTTTAATTTTTCCATATCCAAGCTGAACAGCTTTGTATCCTCTTTTTTCCTCTTCAATAACCTGAATAACTCTAGCTTTTTCAACCTTAAGCACAGTCACGGGAACTAACTGACCAGATTTATAGAATTCTCTCGTCATTCCTATTTTTTTTCCTAATAAAGCTATCTCGCTCATAATTAAATTTTTATCTCCACATCTACACCAGAAGCTAAATCAAGTTTCATTAATGCTTCTACGGTTTGTGGTGTTGGTTCAATGATATCTATTAATCTTTTGTGTGTTCTTGATTCAAACTGTTCTCTACTTTTCTTATCTATATGAGGTGATCTTAATACAGTGTATCTTTCAATTCTTGTCGGTAATGGAATAGGACCTTTAATTGTAGCTCCAGTTCTTTTAACTGTATTTACAATTTCTTCTGTAGAAGCGTCTAGAACCTTATTATCGTACGCTCTTAGTTTTATCCTTATGTTTTGCTTTTCCATTATCCCGCTACCTTTTTAGTTACTTCGTCTTGAACATTTTGAGGAACTTTAGAATAATGGTCAAAGAACATTGAATATTGTGCTCTTCCTTGTGACATTGATCTAAGATTATTTATGTAACCGAACATATTGGCTAGAGGAACCATAGCTGTAATTACTGTTGCATTTCCTCTTTGTTCTTGAGTGCTAATTTGCCCTCTTCTACTGTTTAAATCACCAATAACATCTCCCATATAATCTTCAGGTGTAACGACTTCTACTCTCATAATCGGTTCTAGAAGTTTTAATCCTCCTTGAGTACAAGCTTCTTTAAAACAAGCCCTACTTGCAAGTTCAAAAGCTAAAACACTTGAGTCAACATCGTGATGTAAACCATCAACAATAGTTACTTTGTAATCTATCATTGGGAAACCAGCCAAAATTCCACTATCAGAGACAGTTTCAATACCTTTTTCAACACCAGGAATGAATTCTTTTGGAATAGCTCCACCTTTAATAGCGCTTTCAACTTCTCTTCCTTTTCCTGGTTCTTGAGGTTCAACAAATAATTTAACCTTAGCAAACTGACCAGCACCACCACTTTGTTTTTTATGTATGTATTCATACTCAGCAGATTTTTCTATAGTCTCTCTGTAAGCAACTTGTGGAGCACCTACGTTTGCTTCAACTTTAAATTCCCTTTTCATTCGATCGACAATAATATCTAAGTGAAGTTCACCCATACCTTTAATGATTGTTTGACCTGATTCTTCGTCTGAAGAAACTCTAAATGATGGATCCTCTTTAGCTAATCTTGCTAATGCTTCACCCATTTTTTCTTGGTCACCTTTTGTTTTTGGCTCTACAGCAATTTCAATTACTGGTTCTGGGAATTCCATTGGCTCTAATAAAACTGGATTTTCTTTGTCACATAAAGTGTGACCAGTCATAGTGTTTTTTAATCCTGCTAGTGAAACAATATCACCTGCATTAGCCTCTTTAATATCTTCTCTTGAATTAGCATGCATTAAAAGCATACGACCAACTCTTTCTTCCTTATCAGATGAAGAGTTGTATACGGCAGTTCCAGACTTAATTGTACCAGAATAAATTCTAACGAATGTTAAAGAGCCTACAAAAGGATCGTTTGCAACTTTAAATGCTAAACCGGAAAAAGAGGAACCATCGTCAAATTTCATTTCTATTTCATCTTCTGATCCAACTTTTGTTCCTTTAATTGAACCAATATCAACTGGACTTGGTAAGTAGTTCACAACTGCATCTAGTAAAGGCTGAACACCTTTATTTTTGAAGGCAGATCCAGTTAAAACAGGAACAAAACTAAAATTCAATGTTCCTTTTCTTATGCATTTAACCAAATCTTCTTCCTTAATTTCGTCTCCATTTAAGTAAGATTCCATTAACTTTTCATCTTGCTCTACAGCAGTTTCGATTAATTCTGTTCTGTACTTTTCAGTTATTTCTTTAAGATCATCAGGAATATCTTTATATTCCCATTCTGCACCTAAAGCCTCATTTTTCCAAACTTGAGCTTTCATTTTAACTAAATCAACAACTCCTGTTAGAGAAGCTTCAATTCCAATAGGAACTTGTAATACTAATGGCTTAGCACCCAATCTATCTCTAATCATATCTACACATCTAAAAAAATCAGCACCTGTTCTATCAAGCTTATTTACAAAACAAATTCTTGGAACTTTGTATTTATCAGCTTGTCTCCACACTGTTTCTGATTGTGGTTCTACACCTGCTACACCATCAAAAACAGCTACTGCACCATCTAAAACTTTTAAAGATCTCTCTACTTCAATAGTAAAGTCTACGTGACCTGGGGTATCTATAATGTTAACTCTGTGATCATTCCAAAAACAAGTAGTTGCTGCAGAAGTAATTGTAATACCTCTTTCTTGTTCTTGCTCCATCCAATCCATGGTTGCTGCACCATCGTGTACTTCACCTATTTTATGACTTTTACCTGTGTAATATAAAATTCTTTCTGTAGTAGTTGTTTTACCAGCATCTATATGGGCCATGATCCCAATGTTTCTATATTTATCTAATGAATGAGTTCTAGCCATATCTTATTACCACCTAAAATGAGCAAAGGCCTTATTGGACTCTGCCATTTTGTGTACATCCTCTCTTTTTTTAACGGCAGCACCTTTTTTTTCATAAGCATCATAAAGCTCATTAAAAATTTTATCTGCCATGTGTTTATCTTTTCTTTTTCTTGCTGACTCAACTAACCATCTAATAGCTAAAGCTTGTGCTCTTTTACTTTTTACCTCAACAGGAACTTGATAAGTTGCACCACCAACTCTTCTAGATCTAACTTCTACAGTTGGTTTGATGTTATTAATTGCTTCATTGAAAATATTAATTGGTTCATCTTTAGTTTTTGTTTTAATTTTGTCTATTGCGTCATAAACTATTTTGGCAGCAATACCTCTTTTGCCGTCATACATGATATTGTTGATTAATTTAGGAATAATAGTTGATTTAAATTTTGGATCTGGAACTACATTTTTTTTCGGTTGAGTTTTTTTTCTAGACATTATTTACCTTTTTTTGTTCCGTATAAAGATCTTCTTTGTTTTCTATTTGCAACACCTTGGGTATCTAGATTACCTCTTAGAATATGATAACGAACACCTGGTAAATCTTTTACCCTACCACCTCTAATCAGTACTACCGAGTGTTCTTGAAGGTTATGACCTTCACCAGGAATATAAGCTGTAACTTCAAATCCATTTGATAATCTTACTCTAGCAACTTTTCTTAATGCAGAGTTTGGTTTCTTAGGAGTTGTTGTATAAACTTTTACGCAAACGCCTCTCTTTAAAGGTTGTTTTTGTAAAGCAGGAACTTTGTTCCTTGCTGCTGGTTTAACTCTTTTTTTTCTTAACAACTGATTAATAGTTGGCATAAATATTTTAAAATTAATTAATTTATTTTTAGATGAAAATAACTGACAGGTTATTTTGTGGCAGCGTTTAGTACTGTTAGAAGTACTACATTCCAACCAAAAATATCGCCAAATTACTTATTAATAGTGCTTTGTCAAACTAAAACTGCAATTTTTAGGCGATTTTTTTATTGATTTGCTTGTGTTTCTTCAGGTTCTGAAGCTTCTATTTTTTCCTGCTCTGCTAAGAAATCATTATCATCTTCTAAAGCTTTATTGTTCCATCTATTTTTAATATTACCAGTGCCTGCTGGAACTAATCTTCCAACAATTACGTTCTCTTTTAGACCATTTAATGGATCAACTTTTCCTTTAATTGCAGCATCTGTTAGCACTCTTGTAGTTTCTTGAAACGAAGCTGCTGAAATAAACGATTCAGTTTGAAGTGAAGCTTTAGTGATACCCATTAGAACTCTCTCACCAACAGCTGGTGTTTTGCCCTCTGCAACTAATTTTTCATTGGTATTATCAAACTTAATTCTGTCAACTACTTCACCAGGTAAATAACTCGAGTCACCTGATACTTTAACTTCAACCTTTTTAAGCATTTGTCTTAAAATAGTTTCGATATGCTTATCGTTTATTATTACACCTTGTAATCTATAGACTTCTTGAACTTGATTAACAAAATATTCTGTTAATTCTTTAATTCCTAAAATTCTTAAAATATCATGTGGCAATGGTTGGCCATCTAAAAGATATTCTCCTTTTTGAATTTTTTCACCAGGGTTGAAATTGATATGTTTACCTTTTGGAATTAGATAGTTTGAAGGTTCTGATCCATCTTCAGGTACAATAGATACTCTCTGTTTACCTCTTACCTCTTTACCAAAAACAACACTACCATCATTTTCAGCAATGATCGCACTATCCTTGGCCTTTCTAGCTTCAAATAATTCAGCAACTCTTGGAAGGCCTCCAGTAATATCTTTTGTTTTTGTAGTTTCCTTAGGTAATCTTGCAATAACGTCACCTGCATAAACTTTTTGACCATCTTTAATTGATAAAATCGAATCGGGTACTAAATAATATCTAGCTTCATTATCATCAGCTTTTTTAATCACATTTCCTTTTTCATCTCTTAAAGTAACTCTAGGTTTTAAGTCAGTACTTTTTGATTGACCTCTCCAATCAATTACTGATTTAGAAGAAATTCCTGTTGCATCGTCAGTAGTTTCTTGAATTGATACACCATCAATTAAATCTACATAACTAGCTGTACCACTTTTTTCTGCTATAACTGGTGTTGTGTAAGGATCCCATTCACATATTTTGGTATTTGCTTTTACTTTATCACCATTGTTGAAAAATAGTTTTGATCCATATGCAACTTTATAAACTGCTATCTGAACTCCTTTGTCATCCTCTATAGAAAGTTGAGTATTTCTTCCCATAACAATCAAATTCTTTTTAGAGTCCTCTAAAATATTTGAGTTAATAATTTTTAATGTTCCCTCACTTTTAGTAACTATTTGAGAGTCTTGTTTAACTGAAGCTGTTCCTCCAACGTGGAACGTTCTCATTGTCAGCTGTGTTCCTGGTTCTCCAATTGATTGAGCAGATATCATTCCAATAGCTTCACCAACGTGAACCATCTTACCTCTTGATAAATCTCGTCCATAACAAGTAGCACAAACACCCTCTTTTGAACTACATGTCATTACTGAATAAACTTTAATTGATTTTACTCCTGCGGCATCAATTTTATCACAGCCTGCCTCATCAATCATTTCAGATTTTTTAATAATTACTTCACCTGATAAAGGGTTTTTAACATCAGCAGCTGTTACTCTTCCTAATGCTCTCTCAGATAAACTAACAACCACATTACCACCCTCTAAAATTTCAGAAAGTTCAATAAATCCTGGATCATCGCAATTAACTTTAGTTATTGTTAAGTCTTGTGCAACATCACATAGTCTTCTTGTTAAATATCCAGAACTAGCTGTTTTAAGCGCTGTATCTGCTAATCCTTTTCTAGCTCCGTGGGTTGAATTAAAGTACTCTAAAGCAGTTAATCCCTCCTTAAAGTTTGAAATAATTGGACTTTCGATAATTTCCCCTGACGGCTTAGCAATCAAACCTCTCATACCAGCTAATTGTTTCATTTGAGCAGCAGATCCTCTAGCGCCACTGTCAGCCATCATAAATACAGAATTAATTTTTAATCCTTCATCAGTTTTTTCTGTAGCTGAAATTCCTTTCATCATTTCTCCAGCAACTTTATCTGTACACTTGGACCAAGCATCAACAACTTTGTTGTATTTTTCACCTCTTGTAATCAAACCTTCAGCATATTGAGTTTCATAATCTGCAATTAATTTCTTAGTATCATCAATTAATTGAGTTTTATTTTCAGGGATTACAAGGTCATCTTTTCCAAACGAAATTCCTGCTTTAAATGCGTGTTTAAATCCTAAATCTTTAAGCTTGTCACAGAAAATTACAGTTGTTTTTTGACCACAAAATCTAAATACAACATCAATTATTTCTGAAACTACTTTTTTAGGTAATAATCTATCTACTAAAGAGAACTTAATATTGCTATTCTTAGGTAATAAATTTGCTAACAAAAATCTTCCAGCTGTAGAAGTATATTTTTCTATTTTCTTATTTCCTTGCTCATCTAAAGT
>CABZSV010000020.1 GCA_902528575.1 uncultured Pelagibacteraceae bacterium | reverse complement strand
GTCTTTATTTTTCTTTGTTTTTTCCACTTTTAACTTCAGGAAATTTCTTCAATAATTATTTTAGTATACTATTATTCTTACCATTTAGTTTTATATTAATATGTCAGCAAAAATAGCGTTTATACTATTATTTTTTATCAACTCATTAATATTTATAAATTTCAAAAAAATTTCAAAAATTATTAATATTTATGATCATCCAGACGAGAAAAGGAAGTTTCATGAAAAAGCTACTCCTATTCTTGGTGGATTTATTTTCTATTTTTCAATACTTTTTTTATTTTCCATTCAAAATTTTTCAATAGTAGAATTTCAAGACTCTTATTTGTTTGAAAATAAATATTTTTTTATATTTTTGACTATAGTCTTTTTCTTCTATCTTTATGATGACATAAAAATTCTAGGTCCTAATTTAAAATTAATTTTACAAATATTTATTATATTAACTTATTTAATTTTGGATCAAAGTTTATTAATTAATAATTTAGAATTTTCATTTGCTAAAAACAAAATCTTTCTTGGATGGTTTTCTATACCATTTACAGTTCTATGTTTCATGCTTTTCATAAATGCTTTTAATATGTTTGATGGAATAAACTTGCAATGTGGTTTATATACTTTGCAGATATTTTTAGTTCTTTTTTTTATAACAAATAATATTATTTTTATTTATCTTATTATACCAATTACCTTTTTTTTAATTTTAAATTATTTAAATCTTTGTTTTTTAGGTAATAATGGAACTTCTATAATTTCATTTAGTATAAGTGTCATAATTATTAAAATTTACAATACCGATGCACTCATTTACGCAGATGATATTTTTATTATAATGTGTGTGCCAGGTTTTGATCTTTTGAGATTGGCTGTTAAAAGAATTATTAATAAATCCCATCCATTTTACCCTGATAGAAATCATATTCATCATGTGTTATTGAAAAAATTTAATCAGAATCAGACTGTCTATATAATTCAAGTATTAATTTTTATACCAATTATTTTAAATTTTTTTACCTCGGTATCATCTATTTTACTAATATCTGTTACCATAATAACCTATTTTTTATTGATATTTAAAACATAACAAAAAATATTATCTAGTGAAAAAAAAAATATTATATTTAACGAGACTTAATCCTTACGACCTAAAGTCATGGTCTGGTCTAAGCTATTTTATACTAAAATCTTTGAGTAAAAATTATAAAATCATTACAGTTGGTCCATTAAGTAATAGAATAAGAATATTCTATTTGCTTAAGAGATTTTTATTGTCAAAATTAAATATTAAGTTTGATATTGACAGACCAATATTGGTATCAAAAGACTTTGCTAAACAAATCGAAAAAAAAATATCAAATATTCAATATGATGCTGTCGTTACTTCTGAACCATATTTGCTAAGTTATCTAAATTTAGTCAAACCTATATTCATATATACTGACTTCTTATTTTCTACTTTATACAAAAATTATTATTCTCATTTAAAAATTTCTAAAAGTACTTTAAAAGAAGGAAATTACTGTGAGCTTCGAGCATTAAAAAAAAGTAAAAAAATATTTCTTACAAGTCAATATGCGATTAAAGATGCATCTAAATTTTATAAAATAAGTAAAAAAAAATTTAAATTTATTCCTTTTGGCGCAAATTTAAATCCAATCCCAAGCAAAAACAAAGTTTTTGAAATTATAAAAAAAAAAAATTTTAAAATTTGTAACCTCATAACATCTGGTGTTCATTGGGAGAGAAAAGGAATAGCAAAGGCCATCGAGGTTGTTAATGAAATAAATAAAAAAGGCATTAAAGCAAAACTATACGTCGTTGGTATTCAAAGTGTAAAAAATTTAAATAATCTTAAAAATTTAAAGGTTATAAGATTTTTAGATAAAAATGATAAAAATGATTTAAAGATATATATAAATCTTCTTAAAAAAATGCATTTTAACTTGTTATTTTCAAAAGCAGAGGCTTATGGTCTAGTGAATATAGAAGCTTCTGCATTTGGGTTGTATTCTATTACTAACGACGTAGGTGGAATTTCTGGAGCAATTAGAAATAATGTAAATGGTTTTAGATTTAAAAAAAATAAAAAGCCATCCTTGATTGCAGATTATATAATTAGAATATTTAATGATAAAAATAAATTTATAATGAAATCATTTTCTTCTAGAAATTTATTTGATCAAAAATATGACTGGAATATTATCTCTGACTCTTTAAGAAAATCTATAAAATAATGATCTAATATAATTTAATAAATAAAAGAAAAGCAAAAATAGTAAGAATATTATTGAGTATTTACTTAAAAAATTTGAGATCTCTTGAATAATAGGTTTTTTAAATTTTATTGGCTCGTAATTAAGTAGATTATTAATTAACTCATTCTCGTTTTTTTTAATTCTATCTCCAATTTTACAAGAATTCTCTTCAGGAAATAATAAGCATGAAGGGTTAAATACATTATAGAGGCCATCTTCTAAAACCTTTATTTTATCTTGATAATCTTTTGCTCTAGAAATAAAATTAATTGGTAGCTTTTCTGCATGATAGCCATAAGCAGTACTGTAGCAAAAAAGTTTACAAGTAGATGTTAAAAAACCTTCATTCTTATCTAGTCGATTTTGATCAATGAAGTAATCTATATTTTTAATACCATATGAATTTATATTTTCTTTTTTAATATTTTTAGAAAATTCACTAACAGACTTCATTGAATAAATAGCTTTATTTTTGAATGATTTTTCAGGAAAAAAATAATCTCTTGCTAAGTGGTAAGTAAAAGTTTGAACAATTGGTATTAACACAATTAATAATATAGTAATTTTTTTATTATTCAAAAATTCCGTTATTTTAAAGCTGTATGCACATAATATAATTATTGGAATTGTGTATATATAAAAAAATCTATTTCTCTCCCAAATACTTGAGACGATTGGCATTTTTTCTAATATCTCAGTTATAAATCCAAATTTAAAAATATAGAAAATAGGAAATATTAATAAAATAATAAGTAAAATTTTATTAAAATTAAATTCTATTTTTTTAATTTTTTTATAATTAAATATAAGCAGAAAAAACATTAATAATGGAATTACAGAGAGACCAAATTCTAATCCATGAAGATGCATATATGTTTTTTTTATATTGAATTGTTGTCTTTCATAAAAAAAAGGATCAGGAACTAAGAAGAATGATGTTACAAATGTATAAAGAAAATTTAAAAAATTAGTTAAAATTGTGCTATCTAGTTTTCTTGGAAAATTTTCAAGTAAATGCAATGTATAACTTATTTTAGAAGCTGATATAATTAACCCTATAAACAAAGAAAGAAAGTAATTTTTAAAAATTAAATTATTTTTACTTTCTATAGAAAAAATTAAAATAATTATAAAAGATGTTACCACTATAAATGGAAAAATTGCAGCCGCTCCACCATAGATATAACTAGAAAAAATTATTGATGATAAAATTAAACATATATATTTTAAATTAGAGTTTTTATTTTGCAAAGACTCTATAATTAAATAACAATTAATAGGCACCAACATGAAAAGAACAAGATTTACATGTCCGGCCAACATAGGATAAACGTTATTACCAGCAAACAAAAAGATTGAAGAGCAAATTAACGAAATATATTTAGAAAACTTAAAACTTCTTTTAAATAACAAAAAGGTTCCAATAAAAGACAAAAAAGACAAAATAAAAAAAAATATTTTTATAGAGCTACTTGGGCTAAAAAATATAAATAAAACTTGTATTAAAGAATAATAAACAGAATTTGGATCGGCAAAAAAAGGTATTATTCCACACTTATGTGCTGCAAAATCTGGAGGTATTATTCCATTCTTAATAAACCAAAGTTTTCCAAAGACCAAGTTAGGGACGAAATAATAAAAATCTTCTCCTGCAAGATGGTTGTCGAAAATTAAAAGTCTTTGAAAAATGAATTGATGTATAAGAAATATAGTTAATGATAAAATAAAAAAGAAAAATTTTGTATTAAAATAATTTAAAAGCATAAAATTAAAATTTTTTAAATCTTTTTTCTACGTCAATTTTTTTAAATATTAGCTTATTCAAAACTATTATTTTACTACCAAAACCACCAATTAAATTAATATTTTTTTCAACAATATTGCAACAATGGGGGATTCTCGTAAAAAAAATTTGAAAAAATAAAAAAACAGTTATTAGATAAATTAGTATTCTTTTAAAATTTAATTTTTTTTCATCATTTTGCAGCTCTAAACTATGGTAACAAAAAATTAACATAAAAATTATATGGATCCATCTTCCCCAATCTCTTGCTATAAAGAATAAAAAGAAGAATGGAGTTATAACTAGGATTAAATAAAGATAATGTTTATGCTGTTTTTTCGTAATTATATTTAAAAAATACAAAACAGGAATTAAATAAAAAAGAAATATAAAACTGTAATACAAAACATTTGAAAATGGTTTTGTCATATAGGAAAATTCAGATCTATCTGAAATTGGAGTTAGTAAAGCTTCCCATATCCAAAGAGATATATTGTTAGTATCTGGCAAGCTGCTGTAAATATTTTTAAGCATTTCAGGGGTGACGGTTTGAGTTAAAGATATGTATAAAAAATAAGCTAAAATAAATAATGGTAACGAAAATTGAATAAGTATTTTAATTTTTACTTGCTTGAAAATTTTTAAAACTTTCAAAGTTAAAAAAATATGAAAAATAATAAAAAAAATATTAATTTCATGTATCAAAAAACTTATTATTATTGATGGATAAAGAATAAAGTAATAAAATAAAAAATACTTTTTTAAATTTAAATTCCCAAGATATATTTTTTGATAAATTAGAGTATGTATCAAAGCTAAAAAAATACCAAAAACTTCCGATCTAGCATACCCACCCAAATCATAAAAACTAAAAAATATAAATGCTGGGTTAAATATAAAATATATTTGATACCAAATATTTTTTGTTAATTTGCATAAAATTTTAAAAAATAATAATGCATTAGAAATATAAAAAAAAAAGAAAATAGTTGAAAATGAAATATTACTTTTTATTCCAAAACTATTTAAAAAAAATAAAACTTCACCAATAAATCCTCTTCTAATAAATCCTTGTGAGTAGTTCAAATGAACTTCTGAGTATGTCCATAAATTAATTATATTTTGTAATGAAAAAATATAAATGAAAAAAAATATAGAAAAAATTGAAATTATAATTGTAAAATAATATAAATTTTTATTAGTCATAAATATTAAACAAATTATTATAAATTTAATTTTTTATTTATTTTAAAAATTAGCTGCATTGTGTTTATGCTAAGTTTTATATCATTTTTATTAACTTTTTTATTTTTAATAATATTAAGCATATACTTAATGGTTGATATTTTTTTGTCTCGCATAAATGATAAACTCTTATTTTTAAGAGAAAAAATAATATTTTTTTCTTTATTAATTTTATAATTACTAAAATTTAAATCCACAATTGTTTTTTGATATTTAAATGTGATCTTTAAATCTTGAAACAATTCGTTTTTCCTAATTTTTAAAAAATGATTTTCAATTCTGAAATTTTTTGGATTTCCAAGTAGGTCAATCATTACAGAAATTGGATGAGGTAACCATTCGAAAAAGGGATAATTTTTTTTACCCATGAATACACTTTTTTGTTGATAATTAAATTTAATTTTCTTTATTTTTTTGGAAATTAATTTCTTTTTTAAGTTAATATATTTGAGATTATTTAATTCAGAATTATGGACAATAAATTTTTTTTTAAAATTTTTTAAAATTTTTTCTTTTAATAGCCTTAGTTCACTCTCTTTTTTTATCAATGGCTTTTCGACAATAAGATGACAATTTTTTTTTGATGAATGTTTGATTAAATCATAATGTCTTTCGGTTGGCGCAGCAATAATTATTAAGTCAAATTGAATTTTAAAAAAATCTAATTTATTTATTGTAAAAATTTTATTTTTTTGCTTACTTTTTTTTAAAATCTTAACAATTTTGAATGATTTATCTTCTTTAAGGTGCTTATAATATCTTTTGCCTATCAATCCAAAACCAATTAAACCTACTCTGATTGTCATTTCAAAGTATCTTGACTTTTGGAAAAGGAATTAAAAATTTAGGTTTATAATCCAAATTTTTATTCTTTTTAATAATATCTTTGTAATAATTCCAAGCTAAAACAATTACTATATCTGGTCTATATAAATTAAAGTATTTTGGATTTATTATTGGTATTTTTTTACCTGGAGTAAATTTACCTTGTTTAATTTTACTATCATCAAAAATATATTTAATTATATTTTTATCTAATTCAAAAAAGTAAGTAAATGTTGTTGCTTTAGCAGGTGCACCGTAACCTGCTATTTCTGTATTCTTTTTTTTATATTTTAATAGAATTTTTTTTAAATTATTTTTAATTTTCATAATATTTTTAAAATATAAATAATAAGTCTTATTTAAAAATAATTTATATTTTTTTTCAATTTTAATTTGTTTATTAATTTTGTTTATTTTAATTTTTTTTTCGTTTTTTCTACATAAATAGAACCTAATAGAACCTCCCTGAGCCTCTACTAAATCAAAGTCGAAAAGTTCTAAATTAAAATTTTTTGCAAATTTAACGACTGGTTTTAAGCAGTGATAATCAATGTGTTCATGGTATATTGTATCAAAAGTTTTTTTTTTAATTACATTTAGTCTATATCCAACCTCGAAAATAAAAATTCCATCTCTAGTCAATAATTTTTCAACACCATAAAAAAAATCATATAAATTTTCTAAATGAGCACAAACATGATTAGCAGTAATTATTTCAAATTTTCCATATTTCCTGAGAATTTTAATACTATTTTTCTCGGTGAAAAAGGATGCAATTTGTTTGATTCCCTTTTTTTCAACTAATTTTTTTAAATTTTTTGCTGGATCTATTCCAATCCTTAAAAATTTCTTTTTATTGAAAAAACTTAAAAATGTTCCATCGTTTGAGGCTATATCTAGTATTTTATATTTTTTATTTTTTTTTAAATAATACTTTTGAATTTTTTTTGCATATTTTTCAAAATGAATTAGATTTTGTTTGCCGGTATTTGTTTTATAAAGATAGTTTGAGAAAATCTTTCTTCTATCTACTAAGTGACCAAGCTGCATGTGTCCACAATTTTTACATAGATTTAATGACAATTTAAATATTTTAAGGTTTTTATTTAAATCACTCTTCTTTACATAAGAATTTGCTGGAGGTGTAGATTTTAAGTTAAATAAATTTTTTAAATTTTTTGAGTGGCACAATCTGCAATTTTTTATTTTTCTTACAGATACATTTTCCATCTACTATTAAGAATATTTTTTAATAAGCTCTTTTACTTTTTTTTCTTTGTGCATATTTATTCTAATTAAATCTTTTTCATAATTGAATCGTGTTCTTTTTTCTGAACTATAAGCTAAAAAATGAGTGTCCGTTAAAAAGTATGCCATATGATCTTGGTTATTTTTTGTATAAAAAAGATCTCCCTTCTTCATAATCCCGTAATTTAACTTGGCATTTTTTTTTCGATCTCTATAAAAAAATAAAATTTTGCCACTTAACACATAGATATAATGAGTATCTTTTTTATGATAGTGATTAGCTCTTATTGATTTTTTTTTTGAAAATACCTCCATACAACTAGAAAAATTTTTATGAGTTAATATATTTATAAATCCTCTTTTATCTTTGTAAGATTTTTCTATTTTACTTTTGAATTTGTATTTTTTTTTCATATTAATTTTTTAAATATAGACTTGTTTTTTTTATACCAATTAATTATATCAGGTAGATCTTTTATTAGATAATAATTTTCTTTCCAACCTAGTTTTTTTACTTTTGCACAAGAAACAGAGTATCTTTTATCATTATAAGGTCGGTCCTTTGAAAACTTTATAAATCTTTTTGGATTTTTGTTCATTATTTTGCAAATTAATTTAGCTAAGTGGATATTTTTAAAATATGTTTTACTTGCAATATTATAAATTCCTTTGTCTTTTTTTACAGCAATTAAATTTACAGCATTAACAAAGTCTTTAACTGATAAATAATGTCGGATATTTTCACCTCTTCCATGTATAATTATTTTTTTATTATCAAGTAATTTTGTAATACAACTAGGTATTAATTTTTCTGGATATTGTCTTATTCCATAAATATTATTTGGTCTTATAATAATAATCTCTTTTTTATAGCTAAATTTATAACTGTTAATAATTATATCAGCAGCAGCTTTAGATGCAGAATATGGATTTGTAGGATTAACAAAATTAGTTTCTGTGTTTTTTCCTTTTAAAATTTCTCCATAAACTTCATCTGAACTGATATGAATTATTTTTTTTACTTTTTTATTAATACAATTTAAAAGAAATGTATGACTGCCGTAGGTGTTAGTTAAAGTAAATGACAATGGTGATTTAAAAGAATTATCAACATGACTCTCTGCCGCTACATTTATTGCTAAATCAACATATTTTAAATATTTTTCATAAGATTTATAATCAATAATGTCATTTTTGATAAAAGTTACTCTCTTTGATTTAATTATTTTTTTTAGAAATTTTGTATTTCCAGCATAAGTTAATTTATCTAGGATAATAATTTTAGCATTTGGATATTTAAAAAAGAAATACTCTGAAATATGTGAACCTATAAATCCAGCTCCACCTGTTATAAATATTTTTTTAAACATTTAAGTTAATTTTTATTTTAATTTTAAAATCATTAAAAGATATACTGTAAATATATTAAATCTCTTATAGTTATCTAAAATTTTTTATTGTAAATTAGCTGATATATCTATAATTGAGTTAAATATACTAAATAAATTATAAATCTAATGAATAATAATGTTATTATCACAGGAGTATCTGGTCAAGATGGTGCTTATTTAGCTAAGCTACTTATAAAAAAAAAATTTAATGTTTATGGTATTGTAAGAAGGAATTCTAACGATCCTTTTGTAAGATTGGATGTCTTGGGTATTACTAAAAAAATTAAATTTATACATTTAGATTTATCGGAATTTAAACAAATAGACTATTTAATAAAAAAATTAAAACCTAAAATGTTTTTTAATTTAGCAGCTCAATCTTTTGTTACATATTCATTTAATAATCCTGAATATACAGATAAAATAAATAACGCTTCAGTTATTAATATTTTAGAGTCAATTAGATTAAATAGTCCGAAAACAAAATTTTATCAGGCATCAACATCAGAAATGTATGGAGATATTAAGCATTTAAATAAAAAAATTCTTAATGAGGAGTCCAAATTTAATCCTGTTTCTCCTTATGCAATTTCAAAATTATCTGCATTTTACTATACAAGATTATATAGAAGTGGATATGGAATTTTTGCAAGTAACGGTATCCTGTTTAATCATGAAGGTCCCCTCAGAGGAGAACAGTTTGTTACAAAAAAAATTATAAAAGGTTTAATTAATTTTTTAAATACTGGACAGCCTGTTTATTTGGGAAATATTTATTCAAAAAGAGATTGGGGAGACGCAGAAGATTATGTCGATATGATGTATAAAATTTTATGTTTGAAAAAATCGAATGACTTTGTAATTGCAACTGGAAAAGCTTATTCGATTAAAGAATTTATTAATATGACTTGCAAATATCTTAATTTAAAAATTAATTGGGTAGGCTCAGGTTTATCGGAAAGAGCAATTACAGAAAAAAAAAAATCAGTTATCATTGTTAAAAAATCATTGTTTAGACCGCATGATGTAACTTATTTATTAGGAGATTCCTCGAAAGCTCAAAAATTAATAGGATGGAAACCTAAAAACAATATTAAAAAAATGATAAAAAAAATGATTGAATTTGAAAAAAATAATTATGATAAGCAAAATTCAAAAATGCAGATCTTGTAAAAAAAAAAATCTTAAAAAGTTGTTTTCATTAGGCAATATTCCATTGAGTGGCATTTTTCCCAAAAAAAATGAAAAAGTGGATACTGGAAATTTAACTTTGGTAATTTGTAAAAATTGTAAACTTGTTCAGTTAGATAGAAATTTTAGTTTAAAGAAAATGTATGGAGAAAATTATGGTTACAGGACAGGTTTAAATAAATCAATGGTTAATCATATGAAGCAAAAATCTAATTTTTTAAAAAAATTTATTGGTAATAAAAATAAAAAAAATGTTATCTTAGATATTGGTTCAAATGATGGAACATTTTTAAGTTTTTTTAAGGAAAAAAATTTTATTAAATATGGTATTGATCCAACAATAAAAAAATTCAAAAAATTTTATGACAAAAATATCTTTAAAATAGAAAATTTTTTCACCTACAAAAGTTTTATAAAAAAATCAAACAAAAAGGCAGACTTAATTACATGCATGTCAATGCTATATGATTTGCCTGATCCTGAAAAATTTATTAAGGATATTTATCTAAGTTTAAATGAAAATGGAGTTTGGCATACAGAACAAAGTTATTTAAAAACAATGTTAAGGAAAAATTCTTACGATACAATATGTCATGAACACCTTGAATATTATACACTCACTTCTTTAAAATATTTATTTGATAAGGTTGGATTAAAAATTATTGATATTAAGTTGAATGATATAAATGGAGGTAGTATTGCAATAACTCTTGCAAAAAAAAATTCTAGACACAAAGAAATAAAATCAAAAATTAATAAAATTTTAAAAAACGAAAAAAAAGATCAACTGGATAGATCTTTAACTTTTATAAAGTTTTTCAACAAAATAAAAATTGAGAAAAAAAAATTGATCAACTTATTGAAAAAGTTTAAAAATGCGAATAAATTAGTCCTTGGATATGGAGCATCAACTAAAGGCAATATATTATTAAATTATTGTAAAATTAATAATTCCTTAATTAAATATATCGCAGAAGTAAATTCTTTTAAATTTGGGAAACAGACTCCAGGAACAGGAATTGATATAATATCAGAAAAAAAAGCTAAACAAATGAAACCTGATTATTTCTTGGTTTTTCCTTGGCATTTTAAAAATTTTATTCTGGCAAAAGAAAAAAAGTTAATGAAACAAAAAAATACTCGGTTTATTTTTCCACTTCCAAAATTAACTATATTTTAAAATTGAAAACATTAATTATTATTCCAACCTTAAATGAAAAGGATAATATTAAAAAAATTTTTTCTAAAATAAAAAATTTAAATTCTTTTTTAAATATATTATTTGTCGATGATAATTCGAATGACGGTACCCAAGAGGAAATTTTAAATTTGGCAAAAAAAAAATTTGTAAATTATATATTTAGAAAAAAAAGAGGTATAGGATCTGCTCATCGAGATGGGATAAAATGGGCTATAAAAAAAAATTTTGATTTTTGTGTTACAATTGATGCAGACGGAGCTCATAACCCAAGTTTAATTTTAAAAATGTTAAAAATTATAAAAAAAAATCCAAATAATATTCATATAGTAAATACAAATAGATTTTTAAAAAAAAATTCATTATATGGCTGGTCTTTTCTTAGAATTGCAATAACAACTATTAGGTTTTTTTTAGTTAAGATATTTCTAAATACCACTTTAGACTCATCTGGTGGTTTACGTTTATATAATTTAAAGAGAATAAAAAAAAAATATTTTAATCTTCCAAAAAATAATGAATATTTTTATTTGATAGAAAGTCTTTATTATTATGAAAAACTAGGTTTAAAAATTATAGAAATTCCTATAAAATTAAAAATTAGAGATTATGGTTCTTCAAAAATGAATTTTTACCATGTAATAAATTCTTTATATTTACTATTAATTCTGAGTTTTAAAAAAATTATTTAAAAAAATTGTAGTAAAAGATACATCTGATTGCACTAAAGCCATCTTTCCAATTTATTTTTTTTCCTTCATCATAAGATCTGCCAAAATATTTAATTCCCACCTCAAAAATTCTAATTTTTTCTTTAGCAATTTTAGCTGTAATTTCTGGTTCAAAACCAAATCTATTTTCTTTTAAATCGATTTTTTTAATGATTGAAGACTTAAACGCCTTATAACAGGTCTCCATATCAGTTAAATTTATATTTGAAAACATATTTGAAAGTTGTGTTAAAAGAAAATTCCCTACTCTATGCCAATATAAATGTACTCTTTTTTCATCCGAACCTAAAAATCTTGAACCATAAACTACATCAGCAAATCCATTTTTAATTGGTTCAACTAATTTAGCATATTCAGAGGGATCATATTCAAGATCTGCATCTTGGATAATTATAATATCGCCACTGGAAAAACTTATACCTTTTCTAATTGAATAACCTTTTCCATAATTTTTATCGTTAATTAGGATTTTATCTATTTTTTTATCTAATTTATTTTTTAAAATGTCTAATGATCCATCACTCGAGCCATCATCTATAACTATTATTTCTTTATCGTATTCGACAGTATTTAAAATCTTTTCAACTATTTTTTCTATTGTTAAAGCTTCGTTATAGCAAGGTATTATTATACTAATTTTCATAAAATTAAATTTTAATTTTTTTTTTATTAACAATATTAATTATTAAAAAAAGATATAAACCAGATGTTTGTAAATACAATCTTTTAATACTTGTTTGTAAATGCCACTCAAAAGGAAAAGGTGTAACAAGATATATTGAGCAAATAAAAATAAGATTTAATAAAAAGAAAATAAGCAATGGTAAATTCTCATTGTTAGAATGATAATAATATAAAGATAAAATTATACCAAAAAAACTTAATAATATAATTGGGTATTTTAATAGTGCGTGTATAGAATACACAATTATCATTCCTATTCTGTAAAAGATTTCCGATAAATCATGAATATTTTGATTTTTAAAAAAAGAATCTGATAAAGAAAATTGAAAACTGCTATCTAAATTGTAAACTGTTTTCGAAATATAAAGCTGCAAGATAATAACGAAACCAACTACTAAAATAGTTATAATTTTTTGAGTATTGGATTTTTTTTAAAAAAAACAAATAAAATACAAAAAAAAATAGAATAAAAAATACCCTCATTTTTAATATAACAAATTGAAATTAAAGAAATCAAAAACAAATAAAAATAATAAAAATCTTTTTTTTTTGAGTTATTATTTATTAGTTTTAAGAAAAATCTTGCAGCTATAATTAAAAGTGCAAAAATAAAATATTCTTGATAACCATTTAATTCTAAATCATAAGAAAAAAATAAAAGTAAAAAAACTATTATTATTTTTTTTTAATTCAGTTAAATTGTCTAAAGAAGAAACTATCAAAAATAATGAAAATATATAAATATAGACATGAAATAATCGACCAAAATACTCTTTATTACCTAAAGAATTTTCCCAAAAATATGCCCAAATAAAAGATCCTAAATGAGGATATTGTTTTACATGATCATATTGAGAAGCAAC
>CABZSV010000019.1 GCA_902528575.1 uncultured Pelagibacteraceae bacterium | reverse complement strand
AATTATATTTTATTGCAAAATCTAAATCTCTTTGGTCATGGGCTGGACATCCAAATACTGCTCCTAATCCATAATCCATCAACACAAAGTTGGCAAAAAAAACTGGAACTTTTATTTGATTATTTAGAGGATTTATTGCTATTAGATCAGTCTTAAAACCAATTTTTTCCGCGTTTGCTATTGATTCCTCTGTTGTACCTGTTTTAGAGCATTCCTTTTTGAATTTGATAAATTCACTGTTACTTTCATAAAATTTTGAAATTGGATGATCAATTGAGAGAGCTAAAAAAGACATACCAAATAATGTATCTGGTCTTGTGGTATAACATTTTATTTCTTTTATATTCTTGTCAGACTCAATTTTAAAATTTACTTCAGAACCAAAGGATTTTCCAATCCAGTTTTTTTGCATGACTTTTACTTTATTAGGCCACTGTTTTAAGTCGTCTAAGTTATTCATCAATTCGTTAGAAAATTTTGTAATTTTAAAAAACCATTGATTTAATTTTTTTCTTTCTATTTTTGCACCCGATCTCCATCCTCTACCGTCTATGACTTGTTCATTTGCTAATACAGTTTTGTCAATTGGATCCCAATTTACATACTGTTCTTTACGATATACCAAACCTTTGTCATATAATTCCAAGAAAAACTTTTGCTGATGTTTGTAATAATCAGACGAACATGTAGATATTTCTCTATCCCAATCAATTGATAGTCCTAATTTTTTTAATTGGGACTTCATGTTTGCAATATTAGTTTCAGTCCAGCTTTTAGGATCTAAATTATTTTGCCTAGCTGCATTTTCAGCTGGCATTCCAAAAGAGTCCCACCCCATTGGGTGAAGTACATTATAACCTTGAAGAGATTTAAAACGAGCTAAAACATCGCCAATTGTATAGTTTCTTACATGACCCATATGAATTTTTCCAGAGGGGTATGGAAACATTTCTAAGCAATAAAATTTTTTTTTATTTTTATCTGGACTAGCTTTAAATGTTTTATTTTCTTCCCAAAACTTTTGCCATTTTTGTTCGGTTAATTTAAAGTTATACCTTTCCACAAAACTAAATATTATTAATTTCTACTATTTTCAGGGTAGTCGTACTTTTTAAAATTTTTTTTAATAAAATCTTTTTTGTACAATGTTGCTTTCTTGAGAATTTCTTTTCTTAATTCATTTATTAATGCAGTTTCTTTTTCACTGACTATGCAGTTTGTAGCAGTAGAACAATTTTTATAAAAAATTTTTATATCAAGTGCATCTGATCTAATTTCGTTAGATAAAAATCTTATAATTATTTTTATTGATTGATTGTTATTAGAATTGTCCGAATACCAATCAGTAATTATAATTCCACCACTATAATTAGCGGAAGTTAATGGCATAAAATCAATAGTATCTAGTGATGCTCTCCATAATTCATTTGAGCTAGCAAATTCGAAATTAGTACCGCCTAAGGCTTTGGTGGCATTAGACAATCTAAATCCTTTTCCCTCTTCTAGATTTTTAGCAACTCTCTCTTTTGGATCTGGTGGATTTTTTCTTGCGTCACCACCAGGCAAACTAGAACAAGAATTTAGTAAAAATAATAAAATCGAACAATTAATTAAAAATTTGTTTATTTGGGCTTTCATAAAGAATAATTTATTTAAAAAGCTATACTGTATATAATAAATTCTACTAGTTATAAAAGTTATCTAATTTAAAGGAAAATAATGTTGCAAAAATGCAACATTTTTATAAATTTAACGTTTTTTAAATAAAATAAGCAATTTTGAGGATAATAAAGTGATAAATACACCATGTTTATTATTAATAATAAAACTAATAAGGAGTAATTAATATGAACAATATGAAAAAAATTGGTTTATCAGCTTTAGCTGGTTCACTAGTTGCGTTTTCTGCTGCTAATGCAGAGATCACAATGTCTGGAGGAGCGTCAGTTGGTGTTTCTTCAGCTAACGAAACAAGAGCATCTAGCTACTACATGGGTGACAGTATTAATTTCACATTATCAGGTGAAACTGACAGTGGATTAACTATTACTCAAAAGATTGAGTTAGAAGGTGGTGTTGACAACCAAAGCACAGCTATCGCTGGTGAATGGGGAACACTAACTTACCACAAACATGGTGGTGACTCAGTAATGAGTGGTTGGGATGATATGACTCCAACAGCTTACGAAGAAGTATGGGCTTATTCTACAGTATCTTCAGCTACAACTGCTAGTGCTGGTAGAGAAGCAACATTCATCAATGGTGTAAGTGGTGATAAGTTGTGGAGATACGACTCTCCAACTTTTAGTGGTGTAAGCGTACACGCTGCATACCTACAAGGTGGTGCAAGCGAGTCTGAAAGCGATCATGGTACTATATCTTCATACAGCGACTTTGGTGTTCAAATCGCTCCAGAAATGGTTGAAGGTCTATCTATCGGTTACGCTTTTGGTGAAATCGTTGAAAGTACAACTATAACTAATGATGAGTCTACTCTTTGGATTAAGTACACTAACGGACCTGTTTCTGTTGGTTACCAATCATCAGAAGTAGCTGGTCAAACATCTACTCAAGATGATGAGTCAACAGCTATGTCAATTTCATACGCTGTAACAGATGATTTATCAATCTCATACGGTGTACACGAAGTTGATCTTGGTTCTTCAACTACAGACCAAGAAGCTAAAGGTTTCTCAGCTTCATACACAATGGGTGGTGTATCAATTTCAGTTGCAATGAACGAAATGGAAAATGCAGCTGGAAGCACTGACACAACGTTCGACACTGAGGGATATGACCTTAATGTTGCGTTCTCATTCTAATTTAGTTTAGAATAAATTTTAAAAGGGCCCCTTTTTAGGGGCCTTTTTTTTTACTGAAAATAAGATATTCCAGCAAATTCAGTCAGTTTTAAAAGATAAAGTTTTTTTTTATTTTTGTTCGAAATACCACCAAGAACTACAATTTCTGTTTTTGTAAGATTTGAGAGTAATTTAAATTTATTTATTCCTAAAAAATTTTTATTTTTTTTAAATAAAGAGGATAAAAAAATTTTTTCAACCTTTTGATTTTCTTTTGTTCTAATTTCTTTTAAATTATGAGCTGATCCAATAATTTTAAAAGTTTTTTTAAACGAGAAAGCTAAATGTTTAAAGCTTTTGTTAAAAGCCGGAATGTATACGCCGTCTAAATCTAATTTAATTGCTAACCTTATATTATTTGATAAATAAAATTTAATTGATCTTTTTTTACAATGTTTTTTAATTTTTATAATAAGTTTTTCATCTAGTGTTTTTGTCGAATAGTTTCTGTAAATAATTGTTGTTAGTTTATCTTGTTTATCGATAGTATTTGTATCAAATTTATTAATAAAGTAATATTTCATCATATTTATATGCATAATACTGTAAAAAATTTATTAGATATTGAAAATAATATTAAAATTCATCTCAATAAATTAAATATTAATAATAATCCTAAAATTATTGCAGTGTCTAAGACTTTCTCTTCTGATAAAATACTACCACTTATACAATATGGACATATAGATTTTGGTGAAAATAAAGTTCAAGAAGCTATAGAAAAATGGACCGAGGTAAAAAAAACAAATCCAAACTTAAAATTACACATGATTGGAAAATTGCAAACCAATAAAGTAAAATATGCAGTTCAAATTTTTGATTACATTCATTCTGTAGATAGTGAAAAATTAGCCAAGAAAATTGCAGATGAACAAAAGAAAATAAATAAAAAAATTAAAATATTTTTGCAGGTTAATATTGGCAATGAGGAACAAAAATCAGGAGTAAGTATAAGCCAAGTTAGTCAACTAGCTTCCTATTCTAAAGAAATTGGTTTGGATTTAATTGGTTTAATGTGCATTCCTCCATTAAATTTAAATCCAGAAAGTTATTTTGATAAGATGAATAAATTAAATAAAGATCTTGGGTTTAAAGAATTAAGTATGGGTATGTCCTCAGATTATTTGACTGCTATCAAATATTTATCAACATATGTTAGAGTTGGATCTAGTATTTTTGGTCAAAGATCTTAAAAGATTTTTATTTTTGAATTTTTTCTTATTAATTTAAGCATAATCAAAAAGTCTTTTTTTTTTAAAGCAATACATCCTGCCGTCGCCTTGTAATTTTTAGTTAGATGGATGAAAATACAACTACCAAGGCCAGTGATAGGTTTTTTAAAGTTATATTTAATTGGAATAAGTAAATCATATTTATAATCTTTTCTTTTTAACTTTTCATGTTTGACCCTTTTTTCTATTTTGAAAAGTTTGTTATATTTTCTTGGAAAACGAATATCGTTACACCATCCCAAATTTTTTTTAATTGATATACATTTTAATAAAGTAAATGGTTTTTCTATCCTATCTTGTCGAAAATAAAGATTTTCAATTTCAAAGGTACCCTTTGGTGTTTTTTTATCTCCTTCTTTCTTGTTTTTTGTAGAACCATTTTTTCCAATACAACACTTAAATTTAAATTCATCTATTTGAAGAGTGTGTTTATTTTTTACCAAAATTGTCATATTCTCTTTCTGTGAGTGGTCAAAATTTAATAATATATAAGTTTAATGAATTATATCAAATTCTGAAAGAACTTGGTTTAGATTTAAATTTTAGGATCATTTATGTAGATAATGAAAATTATTTAAGTGAGTCCGTAAAAAATCTTAATAATTATTTAGTAATTTCAAATAAAAAATATTTAGCTATTAATAATCAATTTGTTTTAGATAATGGACCAATTAATATTTTTAAGCTACTTGAAAAGATAAATATTGAATTTTTAAAATTACAATTCAGTAGCCAGTCTAAGGTAAAAGTAAATAATTATATCATTGATCTTAATTCTCGAGAAATGTTAATGAAAAATAATAAGCTTAAGTTGACTGAAAAAGAAATTAATACGATTTCATATTTATCTAAATCAGACAAACCCGTTAGCATTGATGAACTTCAAGATAAGGTTTGGAGTTATCAGTCTGACATAGAAACTCATACTGTTGAAACTCACATTTATCGATTAAGAAAAAAAATTTTAAACACATTTAATGATAAAGATTTCATAATTAGTGAAAAAAATGGCTATCAAATCAAATAAGAAGAACCCTATGGCTAAAGACTTATTTACTAAAAAGTACAAACCAAAAATAGTTAAGCCTAAAAAAGGTAAAGGGAGTTTTAAAAGAAAGAAAATTTAATTTAAAGTCTTGCCCCAATTTGCTGTATTACTTTAGATGACATTTCAGTCCCTTTTTCAAGACACTCTTTTGTAGATAATTTGTTAATGTAACCATGTAAAAAACCGGCAGCAAAAAGATCGCCTGCGCCTGTAAGATCAATAATTTTTAAATTTTTTTGTATATCATTTTCAAAAACTTTATTACCATTAATCGCAACTGCACCTTTTTCTCCTCTAGTCACAATTATTAATTTATTGAGTTGTTTTGAAAAGTTTATAACTTCATCAAAATTTTTTGCTTCAATTAATGATGTAATCTCTTGTTCGTTAGCAAAAGTTATATCAAGTTTGTTTTTTAATAAGTTTAAAAAATGGGGTTTGTGTCTATCTACGCAAAATATATCTGAGAGCGACATAGCAACTTTGTTTGCATTATTTATTGCTTTATCGAATGCTTTCTTTGGTTCTCCCTCATCCCATAAGTAGCCTTCTAAAAATATTATTTCACTTTTTTTAATTGCACTGGAACTAACATCGTTTTCATTTATTTTTCCTGCTGTTCCTAAAAAAGTACACATTGTTCTTTCTGAATCTGGTGTTACCAATATTAAACATGTTCCAGTTGGTAATTCTTCTTTTTTTTTAGAATAAAAGTATTCTACATTTTCTTTTTTTAAACCTTCCTCGTATTTACTCCCAAATTCATCATCGGCAACTTTACCTATAAATCCAACTTTATCGCCAAGTTGTGACAATCCTACTATAGAGTTTGCAACCGATCCTCCTGATACAGTTTTTTCGATTTTAAGATTTGTTAATAAATTTTTGAACTCATTTTCATCAAAGAATAATTTCATTGTACTCTTT
The DNA here is from genome assembly GCA_902528575.1 of uncultured Pelagibacteraceae bacterium. Classification (GTDB taxonomy): domain Bacteria; phylum Pseudomonadota; class Alphaproteobacteria; order Pelagibacterales; family Pelagibacteraceae; genus Pelagibacter. The sequence goes on along the minus strand of CABZSV010000019.1, from coordinate 7,384 downwards.
GTAAGATTATTTTTGGTGATAAAATTGTCATCTACTTTACAAATGACATCTACTATTGCATTCCCTATTCCTAAAATTTTCATATTAAGCTTTTTGGGTAATAACAGGTTTTTTTCTATTTGGGTAGCAAGTAGTACATATTTTACATGTTAAACCATAACAATCTCTTGCTTTACAATATTCTCTACCATAAAAAATTATTTGTAAGTGAAGTTTAGACCAAGTTTTTTTAGGAAATATTCGTTTTAAATCTTTTTCAGTTTGCACTACATTTTTTCCATTTGTTAAACCCCATCTTTGTGCAAGTCTGTGAATATGAGTATCAACAGCAAAAGCTGGATATCCAAAACCTTGAGACATCACTACACTTGCTGTTTTGTGACCAACACCAGGTAGTTTTTCGAGTTCTTCAAAAGTTTGAGGCACTTTACCTTTGTGCTTTTCTAATACTTGCTTTGACATTAGGTAAATGCTTTTGGCTTTAACTCTAAAAATACCAATTTTTTTAATTAATTTTTCAATTTTTTTTCTTCCTAGTTTTACAAAGTGTTCAGGTTTATAATATTTAGGATATATGTCTTTTGTAACATTATTAACGTTTACATCGGTACACTGAGCAGAAAGCAATACAGAAATTAATAGTGTAAAAGTATTTTTACTTTTTAAAGGGACAGGTGCTTTAGGATAAATTTTATTTAAAGTTTTAATAATAATTTTTGCTTTCTGTTTTTCATTCATTATGAAAAGTTAAGCAAATCTCTCATAGAATATAAGCCAGGTTTTTTTTTCATCAGCCATTTAGCAGCTGTTAAAGCTCCATCTGAGTAAAGCGCTCTATCAAAAGCTTCATGGTTTAATGTAATTATTTCTTTTCCATTTGAGAATTTTACTTCGTGTTCACCAATAATTTCACCTTTTCTTATTGAGTTAAAATTTATCTTTTTCCCGTAAGGAAAAGATTTTTTATTTAAAAATTTTTTTCCAATTAAATTGTATAAATTTTTATTTTTTCCATCTGCAATTCCTTTTCCAAGCATTAAGGCAGTACCAGAAGGGTAGTCTTTTTTATGTCTGTGATGTACCTCAAATACTTTGCTTAAGTATTCATCATTTAGTGATTTTGATGCAATCTCGGTTAAATACATTAATAAATTTACGCCTAAGCTCATGTTACCTGCTTTTAGAATAGGTATTTTTTTTGAATATTTTTTAATTTGGTTTTCTTGGTTTCTAGTAAATCCGGTAGTGCCAATTACTACTTTTTTCCTCAGTTTTGACGCTATTTTAAGTATTTGATGAGTGCAGTTAGGAATAGTAAAATCAATAATTATGTCAGCTTTTCTAAAAGCTTTTTCAGAATTTAACTCTGGTCTAACTCCATTAAACTTTTTATTTATTAATCTATTTTCTGTAAGTGTAACTAGTTTAAAATTTTTATTTTTCTTTGACGACTTAATTAATTGCTGACCCATCCTGCCCATGCAACCTGAAATAGCTAAATTAATTTTTTTCATTATGATAATATTAACCTTTTTTAAAAGATTAGTCTTTTAGTTTTTCCAGAAATCTTTTGCTTTTTGAAAAAATTTTTTAATACTCGGATTTGACTTATCGTTTTCAATTTCTCTAAATTGCTCTAATAATTCTTTTTGTTTTTTATTTAAATATACAGGTACCTCTGTTTTAACTTGAACATATAAGTCTCCAAAATCGCCTCTTCTTATAAATGGCATTCCTTTACCTTTTAATCTAAATTGTTTTCCATTTTGAGTACCATCAGGAATCTTTATTTTTGCTTTTCCACCATCAATAGTAGGAATTTCAACAGTTGTTCCTAAAGCTGCATCAGCTAAGGAAAGAGGGAATTCAAAAAATAAATTTTCGTCAGATCTTTTAAATAAATTATGTGAATTTACATTAATAAACAGATAAAGATCACCCGTTGCTCCACCCCTTGTTCCTGCTTCACCTTTTCCTGCTAATCTAATTCTTGTTCCATCATCAACACCTTTTGGAATTGTTACAGATATTCTTTTGGAAGCTTGTTTTTTACCCTGACCATTGCAATCACTACAAGGGTTTGTAATTTCCTCTCCATTTCCATTACATTGAGGACAAGTTTGCTGAACAGTAAAGAATCCTTGATTAGACCTTATTCTTCCATTACCTCCACAGTATGAACATCTATCAGGCGAATAACCTGGTTTAGATCCATTACCTTTGCAAGTTCTACATTGTTCTGATGTAGAGAATTTAATGTCTTGTTTTTTTCCATGGTAGGCTTCTTCCAGAGAAATAGACAAATCATATCTTAAATCTGAACCTCTGTTATTTGATTTTCTACTTCTTGATCGTCCACCTCCTCCAAAATCTCCAAAGAAATCCTCAAAAATGTCTGAAAAATCTGCTCCACTAAATCCACCAAAACCTCCACCTGGTCTGCCACCACCATTTTCGAAAGCTGCGTGACCAAAGTTATCGTAGTTTTGCTTCTTCTCTTTGTCTGAGAGTATTCCGTAGGCTTCACTAGCTTCTTTAAATTTTTCTTCTGCTTTTGAGTCCCCAGGATTTTTATCAGGGTGATATTTAACAGCTAATTTTCTGTATGCAGACTTTAACTCTTCAGGGCTTGCGCTTTTATTAACGCCTAGGACATCGTAATAGTCTCTTTTAGCCATCAAATTACCCCAGACAATTAAATGTCAGTTTAAGCGCTTTTTTCTTTATTCTCGTCTTTTACTTCTTCGAAATCAGCATCAACAACATTCTCGTCTTGTTTACCTGCATCATCTCCACCATCATCTTTTCCAGATTCAGGTTTTGTGCTTTGTTGTGATTTATAGATTGCTTCTCCAAGTTTCATTGAAGCTTGAACTAAAGCTTCTGTTTTTTTCTTAATATCTTCAATATCTTCACCTTTTAAAGCCTCTTTTACTGCAGATGACGCGTCTTCAATTGCTTTTTTCTCTGCATCAGAAATCTTTGATCCATGCTCTTTTAAATTCTTTTCAGTAGAGTGAATTAGAGTATCAGCTTGGTTTCTAACATCTACTGCCTCTCTCTTCTTTTTATCAGCCTCCTTATTAGCTTCTGCATCTTTAACCATTTTTTCAATTTCTTCGTCGCTTAATCCACCAGAAGCTTGGATTTGAATTTTTTGTTCTTTTCCAGTTCCTTTGTCTTTAGCAGAAACATTTACAATACCATTAGCATCGATATCAAATGTAACTTCAATTTGTGGTACTCCTCTTGGCGCGGGCGCAATTCCTACTAATTCAAAATTACCTAAAGCTTTATTGTCAGCTGCCATCTCTCTTTCACCTTGTAGAACTCTAATAGATACAGCAGGCTGATTGTCTTCAGCTGTTGAAAATACCTGACTTTTTTTAGTTGGTATTGTTGTGTTTTTATCAATTAATTTTGTTGAAACTCCTCCAAGTGTTTCGATACCAAGTGATAATGGAGTTACATCTAATAGAAGTACATCTTTAACGTCACCTTGTAATACACCAGCCTGAATAGCAGCACCCATTGCAACTACTTCATCAGGATTTACACTTTTGTTAGGATCTTTTCCAAAAAAGTTTTTAACTTCTTCTAATACTTTTGGCATTCTAGTCATACCACCTACCATAACTACTTCATCAATTTCACTAGCAGTAATCCCTGCGTCCTTCAAAGCAGTCTTACATGGAGGCATAGTTCTAGCAATTAAGTCTTCAACTAGAGCCTCAAGTTTTGCTCTAGTCATTTTTAAATTAATATGTTTTGGACCTGTCTTATCTGCAGTAATGAAAGGTAAATTAATATCCGTTTGTTCAGCAGAAGATAACTCTATTTTTGCTTTTTCAGCAGCCTCTTTTAGTCTTTGTAAAGCAAGTTTATCTGACTTAAGATCAATTCCATTATCTTTCTTAAACTCAGAAATTAAGTAATCAACAACAGCATTATCAAAATCTTCACCACCTAAAAAAGTATCACCATTAGTTGATTTAACTTCAAATACACCATCACCCAATTCCAAGATAGAAACATCAAATGTTCCTCCACCCAAATCATATACAGCAATTTTTTTATTTTGTTTTTTATCTAAACCGTAAGCTAGAGACGCTGCTGTTGGTTCATTGATAATTCTTAAAACTTCTAATCCAGCAATTTTTCCTGCATCTTTCGTTGCTTGTCTTTGTGCATCATTAAAGTATGCAGGTACTGTAATCACAGCTTTCGTTACGGCTTGACCTAAATATTTTTCTGCTGTCTCTTTCATTTTTTGTAAAATGAATGCAGATATTTGAGAAGGCGAATATTTCTCACCTTTAGCTTCAATCCAAGCATCACCTTTTTCAGAATTAACTATTTTAAAAGGTGCAGCATCTACATCTTTTTTTACTGTCGGGTCATCAAAATTTCTTCCAATTAATCTTTTAACTGCAAAGATAGTGTTTTCTGGATTTGTTACAGCTTGCCTTTTAGCTGGTTGTCCAATTAATTTTTCGTTTTCATCTGTAAATGCTACTACTGATGGAGTAGTTCTTGCTCCTTCAGCATTTTCCAAAACTTTAGCTTGTGTTCCTTCCATAATGGCAACACATGAATTTGTTGTTCCTAAGTCTATTCCAATGATTTTACTCATAATATTAATGTCTCTCTTTCGTCATATAGGGTTTAAATGTGAAACTACAAGTTGATCTCATAATTATTTATTTTCTGGATTTTCCTGATTTTCCTCAGTTTTTTCTTCTTTAATTGTAACTTTTTTTGACACTCCTACCAATGAGGGTCTAAGTAATCTGTCTTTTATAGTAAAGCCTTTTTGAATTTCCTGAATTATTGTTCCAGGTTCTTTCGTATCATCCTCAATTTCCATCATTGCTTGATGAAAGTTTGGATCTAGTTTTTTGTTAAGGCTATCAATTGGTTTAATGTTATTTTTTTCAAATATTGAGATTAAATCTTTTTTAATAATATCTAAATGCTCTAGCGTCTTTTTTAATGCTTCAGTTTCTTTTAATTTATCGTCGCTTTCAAGAACATGTTTTGACCGATCCAAGTTATCAATCAAATTTAATGCTTCTTTAGCAAAACTATAACCACCATATTCAAAAGCATCCTCTTTTTCTTTTTCAAATCTTCTTCTTTGATTTTCCATCTCAGCTAAAGTTCTTGCCATTTTATCTTCAAGTTCAGCAATTTTTTCTTCAGGAGTTGGTTCTTTAATTTCCTCTTTAGGTTCTTGGTCTGTTTCTTGTTTATTTTCTTCGGCTAGATTTTCTTCAGGTTTCTCATTTTCTTTTACAGTATCTTCGTTTTGATCTGCAGAAGTGTTATTTTGGATTTTTTCTTTTTCCATAGTCTCTTATATGGTAAGCATTTTCTTAATTTCTAGATGTATAAACAAAAAATTAATAAATTATTAATAGGTACTAACAACAAGGGTAAATTACGTGAAATCAAGAGTTTATTGCCAAAAAGTATTAAAATTCATTCTACATCCAAATTTAATTTGAAGAGTCCAGTTGAAAATGGAAAAACATTTAAAGAAAATTCATTAATCAAATCTAAATATTTTTCTAAAAAAACAGGGTTGATATGTTTGGCTGATGACTCGGGTTTAGAGATTGATTTTTTAGATAAAAATCCCGGCATTTATTCTGCAAGGTGGGGTGGAAAGCATGGAGATTTTAGTAAAGCTATAAGAAAAGTTTACAGACAGCTTAATAAAAAAGATAAAAATTGGAAAAATAAAAAAATTAAAGCAAGATTTATTTGTGCGCTTTCTATTTCATATTTAAATAAAAAAATTGCATGTGTCTTAGGAAAAGTAGAGGGTCATATTTCAGAAAAACCTAAAGGAAAAAATGGATTTGGCTACGATCCAATTTTTATTCCTTTTAAAAAAAGAAAAACCTTTGGAGAAATGATGCCATCTCAAAAATATAAGATGGATCATAGATACCAGGCTTTTAAAAAAATTAGAAAATTTCTATAAGTTTTTTATCTTCAATTTTATAAAAATTAAGTCTGTGATTAATTTTATTATTTTTGATATCAAAAATTCCTATTTTTCCTTTGAATGAATTTTTTCTTTTAAAAATTTTATTTAAATTTTCTGCGTCCGAGTTTATTGATAAATAATAAACCAAGCCAACAAGATCGTAACTCAATAAAGACAAATGCGTAGGATCTTCATTAAATGCGTTAAAGTACTTTATTTTGTAGCTATCAAAATTTTCCTTATTTATTGATGGATAATATAAAGGTTGGATATCAGTTTCATTTAACAAACTTTCATCAAACCATTGATTTAAAGTTATAAAATATTTATTTTTTGGAAGTACGTCGGTATATAAAAGTGATGTAGATACACTTTTTAGACTTTCATCAAAATCTGCAATTACGACAGCGTCAAAATTTAAACCACCTAAAGTGTATCTTTTTTCAAGTCTTTTTATTTTTTTTTCTTTATTTGGATCATTTGAATTTTTAATCCTTTTTATTTCATCCTCTAAATTTTGCTTTCTTATTCTGTATTTTGTAATTTCTTCTATTTGTTTTGTTAGTTTTGTTGGTTCAGTATTATATTCATAATCTTTGTAAATTTTAATTTTTGAATTTTTCATTCCTCTTTTAACTTCAAATTCATAATCTTGGATTGGTGTTAAAAAAATAGTTTTTTTTATTTGATTAGTGTCTAAAAATTTTTTTATTGTATTAAATTGTGATGTAGAATTAATTCCAGCAGAGATTACATTTTTTGGAAGATCTAAAGTTTTATTTGTTAATGATAAAAAAGTTATTTCTTTCATTTCATCTAAATAAGTTAAACTTTCATAAAATACTGGACCGATAACAACATTTATACCCATTTCACTTAATTCAAATGCTGATTTTAAAGCTTGGTTTGCTTTAGTTGCTGTATCTCTTGGATAGATTTCTATCAGATCATTATCAATATCTTTGACTGCTAACCCAACTGCTTTAATTATCGACTCTCCAATCTCCTTATTTTCTCCTGTCATAGGCACCAATAATCCTATTTTGATTTTTTCTTTAGCATTAACATTTGGAAAAAACAGAAAGTAAAAACTTAAAATAATAAAATAAATAATTTTAATTAATTTGATCATTTTGATGCTAATATAATATTTTTTAAGCTAAATTATGATCATAAAACCACAATTTAAATTAAAAGAATACGAAAATGGTCTTTATTTGGTATCAACACCATTAGGAAATCTAAAAGATATAACTTTAAGAGCAATTGAAGTTTTGCAGCAGTCTCATTATATTTTATGTGAAGATACTCGTGTTTCAAAAAACCTTTTAGATAAATATCAAATAAAATCAAAATTAATTTCAAATCATAAATTTAATGAAAAAAAAA
>CABZSV010000018.1 GCA_902528575.1 uncultured Pelagibacteraceae bacterium | reverse complement strand
AAAATTAATAATAATTACTGGTAAAGGATTACATTCAGAAAATGAAAAAAATCCTTATGTATCAAAAGATTTGAGTATATTAAAATATTCAGTACCTGAATTTATTATGGGAAATAAAAAACTTATGAGATTAATAATTAAATTAGAAGATGCAAAAATCGAGGATGGTGGTAGTGGAGCATTTTATGTATATTTAAAAAAAAATAAAAAGAAATGATAATATGGTTAGCCTCATATCCCAAAAGTGGAAATACTCTTTTAAGATCTATTTTATCAGCATATTTTTATTCAGCTGATGGTAATTTCAAGTTTGAAAACTTGTATAAAATTTCTCAATTTCCTGCTGTTCATCATTTTATGAGTCTCGGTGTTAATGTTGATGACGAAGGAGAAGTATTTAAAAATTTTATTAATGCTCAAAATTTAATTAATGAAAACAAAAAAGCAAAATTTTTTAAAACTCACAGTTCATTGTGTAGAATGAACAATTGTAATTTTACTGATTTGAAAAATACACTTGGTGTTATATATGTGATACGTGATCCACGAAATGTAGTAACATCTTTCGCTCATCACTATAATTTAAGTATTGACGAGGCTACAGATGCTTTAATTGATGAAAAAAGGTTTATGATTAAGACGAATAAAAATTGTAGTACTTTTTTAGGATCTTGGAGTTTTAATTATAATTCATGGAAAGAATTAAAATCTAAAAATAAATATTTATTAATTAAGTACGAAGATTTAGTAAATAAAAAAAAGTCTTCTCTTATAAAAATTTTTAAATTTTTAGATGAAATAGGAATGAAAATTGAACTAGACATGGTAAAGCTGAATAAGGCAATTAAATCGACAGAATTTCATCAAATGAAGAATTTAGAAAAAAAAGAAACCTTTTATGAGGGTATTGTTGATGAAAGAACTGGTGAAAGAAAAGTTTTTTTTAATTTAGGTCCAAAAAACGATTGGAGAATAATTTTGGATGATAAAAATAGAGAAAAAATCGAAAAAAAATTTGAAAGAGATATGAACGAATTGGGATACCTCAAATTATAAAATAAATTTTGACAAATCTGTATCTTTTACCAAATTATCTAAGTTTTTATTTATATATTCCTTATTAATAACAATTTTTTCTCCAGCTCGATCTGTGGCTGTAAAGCTAATTTCATCCAAAATTTTCTCAATAATCGTATGCAATCTTCTGGCTCCAATATTTTCAACAGTGGCATTTACTTCAGATGCAATGTTTGCAATTGCATCAATACCATCATCTGAAAATTCTAAATCTACGTTTTCTGTTTTTAAAAGTGCTACATATTGTTTGATTAAACTAAAGTCTGGTTCCCTTAAAATCCTTTTAAAATCTTCACTGGTCAAAGCTTCAAGTTCAACCCTAATTGGTAATCTTCCTTGTAATTCAGGAAGTAAATCAGATGGCTTTGCAAGTTGAAATGCTCCAGAGGCAATAAATAAAATATGATCAGTTTTAATTGGACCATGTTTTGTATTTACCGTTGTTCCTTCAATTAAAGGCAATAAATCTCTCTGAACACCTTCTCTTGAAACATCACCTCCAACCCTATCGGTTCTTGCTGAAATTTTATCGATTTCATCTAAGAACACTATTCCATTATTTTCAGTTGAAAGTTTTGCAGCTTTAATAATTTTATCTTGTTCAATAAGTTTGTCAGACTCATCATTAATTAAAATTTCATGAGATTCTTTTACTGTCATTTTTTTCTTTTTTTCTTTATTTCCCATTGATTTGCCAATCATTTCACCAATGTTGATCATGCCAACATTCGCACCTGGCATGCCTGGGATTTCAAAAGAAGCACCTCCAGAACCAGTGTCACTTACGGCTATTTCGATTTCATTATCATCTAAATCACCGTTTCTTAATCTTTTCCTAAAGCTTTCTCTTGTTGCTAAACTTGCTTTTTTCCCAACCAAAGCGTCCAAAACTTTTTCTTCAGCTGCTTTTTGAGCTTGCGCAAAAACTTCTTTTCTTTTTTTCACTTTTTCCATTGAAATGGCAATTTCAATCAAATCTCTCACGATTTGCTCTACATCTCTTCCAACATAACCAACCTCTGTGAATCTTGTAGCTTCAACTTTGACGAAAGGTGCCTCTGCTAATTTTGATAGTCTTCTTGAAATCTCTGTTTTACCAACACCAGTCGGGCCAATCATTAAAATATTTTTTGGCAAAACTTCATTCTTCATTTCACCTTTTAAAGCCTGTCTTCTCCACCTGTTTCTTAAAGCAACAGCGACAGCTCTTTTGGCTTTATTTTGACCAACTACAAATCTATCTAATTCTGAAACAATCTCTCTAGGAGATAAAGAACTAACTAAAGAGGTTTCTTCTTTTTGGTTTTTATCCTTTGGGTGTAGTTGTGTTACGTTTGATTTATCCATTATATTTTTTCTATTTTAACATTATCATTTGTAAAAACACATATATCAGCAGCAACCTTAATTGCTTTTTTAGCAATTTCTTCAGCAGGCATATCACCTTCCATTAAAACTTTACCAGCTGCTAGAGCATAATTTCCACCTGAGCCTATACCAATAACATCTCCTTCAGGTTCAAGGACATCACCAGTACCAGAAATAATATAACTGTTGTTCTTATCTCCAACAGCCATTAACGCTTCTAATCTTCTTAAGTATTTATCTGTTCTCCAGTCTTTCGCTAATTCTACTGCGGCTCTCGATAAGTTGCCTGCATGTTTTTCTAATTTTCCTTCTAATCTCTCAAATAAAGTTAATGCATCAGCAGTCGATCCTGCAAACCCCGCTACAACATCCCTTTTTTCGATTTTTCTTACTTTTGAGGCGGTACTTTTAACAACAGTATTTCCCATACTGACTTGACCATCACCAGCAACGACTACTTCATTATTTTTTCTTACTAATACAATTGTTGTCATAATTAATAAATGGTAACTATTTTTGATACTTCAAGTGTTCAGACTGATATTGATATAGTGGAATTATGTATGTATACCATTAAAAATATATGGCTAGAAAAGGAAAAGTATCTCGAAAAACAAAAGAAACCAGCATCAATGTTGAAGTAAACATTGATGGTAAGGGTAAATATCAAATTGATACCGGTATTGGTTTTCTAGATCACATGCTTGAGCAACTATCAAAGCATTCTTTAATAGATTTAAAAGTTAAAGCAAAAGGAGATACTCATATAGATCTCCACCACACAACCGAAGATACAGGTATTGCTATTGGAGAGGCTTTAAAAAAAGCTGCAAAAAAATTTGTAGGAATAAAAAGATATGCTCATAGAGTTATTCCAATGGATGAAACATTAACGAGAGTTGCAATTGATGTTTCAAACAGACCTTATTTAATTTGGAAAGTAAAATTAAAAGTTGAAAAACTTGGTGAGATGGACACAGAACTTTTTAAAGAATGGTTCCAGGCATTCTCTCAATCTTCAGGTATTACCATGCACGTTGAAAATATTTATGGTGATAATAGTCACCACATAATTGAGTCTTGTTACAAAGGTTTAGCAAGATCATTAAGAGATGCTTTAGAGATGGATCCAAGAAATAAGAAGAGCATACCATCCACTAAAGGCTCATTATAAGTTTAATGAACGTCACAATTGTTGATTATAATTCGGGCAATATAAGCTCGGTAATAAACTCCTTTAAGGAAGTTGCTAAAGACAAAGTAAATCTCGATGTAACTTCAGATTTAAATAAGATTAAATCGTCAGATAAAGTGGTATTACCAGGACAGGGTTCGTTTAAAAGTTGTGTTGATGCACTTAATAACATAAGTGGTCTGGTAGACACTTTAAATGAGTTTGCTATTAAAAATAAAAAGCCGCTCCTAGGAATTTGTGTTGGATTACAAATGTTTGCAGATATTGGATATGAGGAAACAGAAACGAAAGGGCTTGGTTGGATTTCTGGAAAAGTATCAAAAATAAATAATCAAAATGGAAAATATAAACTTCCTCACATTGGTTGGAACCAAATTAACATTGTTAAAGAAAGTAAAATTTTTAAAGGTATAGAAAATAATTCTCATATGTATTTTGTTCACAGTTATGAATTTATTCCAGAAGATAAAAATGCAATTTCAGCAATAACCGATTATTCATCAAATATTGTTTGTTCTGTTGAAAAAGAAAATATTTTTGGAACACAGTTCCATCCAGAGAAAAGTGACAAAACTGGACTTAAAATAATTGATAATTTTATAAATTTATAAAAAATGAAAATATTTCCAGCAATAGATATAAAAGATAAAAAATGTGTAAGGTTAGTCAAAGGTGATTTTGAAAATAAAACTGAATACGAAATGTCCCCAGTTGAACAAGCTCGAAAATATAAAGATCATGGTTTTAAAAACTTACACATAGTTGATTTAGATGGGGCTTTAACTGGTGAAACAGTGAATTTAAATATTATTCAAGAAATAATAAAAAAATTTGATCTTAAAATTGAAATTGGTGGAGGTATCAGAAACTTTGAGAGTATTAAAAAATATACTGATGCTGGTGTTGAAAAAGTTATTTTAGGAAGTGCTGCTATAAAAGATAAAATTTTTTTAAAAGATGCTTGTGAAAAATTTCCAAATAAAATCGCTTTAGGCTTGGATGCTAAAGATGGTTATTTATCTGTTTCTGGTTGGAAAGAGAATTCTAATCAACTAACACTAGATTACTTAAAAGAAGTGAATGATTATGGTGCAAGTAGATTGATTTATACCGATATAAATAGAGACGGGATGAAGCAAAGTCCTAATTTCGAAGAGACATCAAAAGTTGCAGATACCTCAACTTGTCCTGTAATTATATCTGGTGGAGTTTCTTCCATTGACGATATTAAAAAAGCTAAGAAATTAAATAATAAAAATATCGAGGGTATTATAGTTGGAAAAGCTATCTATGATGGAGATATTAAATTGGATGAATTAGTCAAGGAATTAGATGCTTAAAAATAGAATTATACCATGTTTAGATGTTAAAAATGGACGTGTTGTAAAAGGAATTAACTTTGTTGATCTGCAGGACGCAGGTGATCCTGTTGAACAAGCTAAAATTTATTCAGATGGTGGCGCGGATGAAATTTGTTTTCTAGATATTACTGCTTCAAATGAAAATAGAAATACCATTTATGATGTAGTGGAGAGAACTTCGAGGAAATGCTTTGTTCCTTTGACAGTTGGGGGTGGTGTTAGAAGTATTGAAGATATTAATAAATTACTGAATTGTGGGGCTGATAAAGTATCTATTAACACAGCTGCAGTTCAAAATTCAAAAGTAGTTGAAGAAAGTTCAAAAAAGTTTGGTTCACAATGTATTGTTGTTGCAATCGATGCAAAACAAAAAGATGACAAATGGGAAATTTTTACTCATGGTGGAAGAAACAATACTGGAATTGATGCAATTGAATATGCGAAAAAAATGGAAGACAGTGGAGCAGGTGAGCTACTAGTTACTTCTATGGATCGAGACGGTACTCAAGTTGGTTATGATATTAAGCTTATGTCAAAGATATCTTCTATGGTAAATATTCCAGTTATTGCCTCAGGTGGAGTTGGAAATCTAGATCATTTAGTAGATGGAATTAAATTAGGAAATGCAAGTGCAGTTTTAGCAGCATCAATATTTCACTACGGCAAACATTCTGTAAAAGAAGCTAAGGAATATTTGGATTCAAAAGGAATTCCTGTTAGAATTTAATATGCTTAATACATTAGAAAACCTAATCAAACTTGCACGAGAAAGAAAATCTTCACCTGTTGAAGCTTCGTACACTAATAAGCTGCTTAAAGATAAATCATTAAGTAAAGCAAAAGTTTTAGAAGAAGTTGACGAATTAATTGAAGCTGTAGAAAAAAATTCTAATAAAATTCATGAAGCTGCAGACGTTTTTTATCATTTGCTTATGTATCTTGAAGCTAATGATATAAAAATTGAGGATGTGATGTCAGAGTTAGAAAAAAGAAAAAAATGAGTTACGACGATAATAATATTTTTGCAAAAATTTTACGTGGTGAAATACCTTGTAATAAAATTTATGAGGACGAATTTGTTTTTTCATTTTATGACATTAATCCTCAAAAAAAAATTCATGCGCTAGTTATTCCCAAAGGAAAATTTGTTGACTTGGATGATTTTAGTTTAAATGCTTCTTCTGAAGAAATGGTTGGTTTGTTGAAAGGTATTAATATAGTTGCTAAAAAGCTAGGTATTTCAACAGAAGTTGGCAAAGGTTACAGAGCTTTAGCAAATATTAGTGATCATGGTGGCCAAGAAGTACCTCATTTACATTTTCATTTATTTGGAGGTGAACGAGTAGGGAAAATGGTTGAGTGACAGGACAAGTTAAAAGAAATTATTTAGAAATTAATTCACTTCAAGATCTAATCGAAGGAAACAAACCAACTAAAGATTATTCTTTAAGTTTAATCGATCCAATTAATTTTCAACTAAATAAATTTTTTTATAAAAATATTGGCAAAAAACATAAGTGGGTAGATAGACTTACTTGGTCAGAAGAAAAATGGATTAATTATGTTTCTTCTAAAAATGTTAATACATATGTTTTAAAGAATAAGGATGACTTAGTTGGTTTTTTTGAATTAATTTTTCACCTAGAAAAAAATGAAACTGAAATAGCTTATTTTGGAATATTAGAGGAATATCAAAATAAAAAATTAGGTTCTTTTTTATTATCTGAAGCAATTAAAAAATCTTTTGAAAATAATGTTGATCGTGTTTGGGTTCACACGTGCTCATTAGATCATAAAAATGCTTTAAATAATTATATTTCTAGAGGTATGAAAATTTATAAAACAGAAATTTTAAAAATTTAATTTTGAGAAGGAAGTGTAAACAAATTTTTTGCAATTACTCTATTTTTCCTTATTGAGGAAAGAAAGGTAATGTTAAAATTTTGATACATATCGGTATTTTGCCATCCAATTAAGTCAAAAGTTTTATTATCAAAAAAAATATTTATTTCATTTTCTTGTTCTTGGATTGTGTAATTTATCAAATTGTTATTTATGACTCTTTCCTCTAAGTCATTAATTTTTTCAATTAAATAATTTTTATCTAAGATTAGGTTTAAAGGAGTTTTGTCAAGTGAGTACCTATAATAGCTAGTGATAGTTTTTATTACTAAAGATTTTCCGTTTGCTACTAAAATTTTATTATTACTTCTTGCATATTCGCAAAAAATTTTTTTTGGGTATTCAATTGTACAATTACCATTTTCTACTCTTCCATTTATATTTTGTTCAAATTTAAAATCTAGATTTTTAGTATTCTCTAAGTTTTGGATTATTTTATTTTTTATCTCTGTATTAGCATAACTTGTTGAAGCTAATAAAAAAAATATTAAAAAGTATTGTAACATTAAAGTAAATCTCTTTTACCAACATGATTAGCTTTACTAACTATTCCATCAGCTTCCATCATATCAATAATTCTTGCTGCTCTGTTGTACCCGATTTGGAGTTTTCTTTGTAAAAAGGACGTTGATGCTTTACCCTCAGATCTAATTATTTCTAAAGCTTGTTCATAAAGCTCATCTTTTTCACCTTGATTTTGACTATCCCCAATTTCTTTCTCATCTGCAAAATTTAATATTTCGTCTACGTAGTCTGGTTCTGCTTGTGATGTTAAGGAATTATTTATCTTTTCAATTTCATCATCTGATACAAAAGGTGCGTGTATTCTTACTATTCTATTAGCCGAAGACATATAAAGCATATCTCCCTTTCCCAATAATTGTTCTGCTCCTTGTTCTCCAAGTATAGTCCTACTATCTATTTTTGATGTAACCTGAAAAGAAATTCTTGTAGGAAAGTTTGCTTTAATTGTACCAGTAATAACATCTACACTTGGTCTCTGTGTAGCCATGATAATATGAATCCCGGCAGCTCTAGCCATTTGGGATAATTTTTGAATATAATTCTCAATTTCTTTGCCTGCTACAAGCATTAAATCAGACATTTCATCAACCACCACAACTATATAGGGCATTGGTAGTTTGTGTTTGGCATTATAACCATCAATATTTCTAACTCCTTCTTTAGTCATTAATCTGTATCTACTTTCCATTTCTTTTACTACCCACCCAAGTACTGAAGCCGCTTTTTTTGCCTCAGTTATAACTGGACAAAGCAAATGAGGAATTCCTTCATATGTAGAAAGTTCTAGCATTTTTGGGTCAATCAAAATAAATTTGCATTTTTCAGGTGTATGTCTGTAAAGAATAGACAAAATTATTGTATTAATACAAACTGATTTACCTGAGCCTGTAGTGCCAGCTATCAGAAGATGTGGCATAGAAGATAAGTCACCAACGATTGGAACACCAGAAATACTTTTACCTAAAGCAATTGGAAGTTTTATTTCTCTTTTTCTAAAATCAGAACTATTTAAAATTTCACTTAAATAAACATTTTCTCTCACATTGTTTGGAAGCTCAATACCAATGGTGTTGCTTCCAGGTATTGTGGAAATTCTTGCAGACTCTGAACTTGTATTTCTTGCTATGTCATCTGATAAATTAATTATTTTTGAAACTTTTACGCCCGCGGCTGGCTCAAATTCATTTAGAGTAACTACAGGACCATGACTTACTTTTTTAATATTACCATTAACACCAAAATCTAATAAAATTTTTTCTAAAAACTCAGAGTCTTGAGTTTCTTTTTTTTCAAAATTTTGTCTTTCTTTTTTAGTCGGTGCCTTTAATAAATTTAAGCTTGGTAGTTTAAACTTAATATTTTTATCAATCTTACGTTCAGCTTTAATAAATGGTAAATCTTCTTGTATTAGGTTTTTAATTTCTTCTTGTGGTATATACTCGCTAATAACTTCACTCTTATCAGTGTAATTCTTATTATCTCTATTTTTTAGAAAATCTAAAAATTTTTTAACAATAATATAAAACTTTATTGGGCGAAAATTGATACTTATTAAAAATAAAACTAAAATTAAAATAATTAGAATGTAATAAACAATCGTAGCATTTATTTGTATTAATGAATTTAAAAAAGTAGAATTCAAGTATGATCCAATAAAACCACCGTTTCCATTTATATATAGTACAAAATCATCGCTATAAAAATAGGCTAGAAATAAAGTGCCAAATATACAATAGATTATTGAAAAAAATAGATTTTCGATTATTAAAAAAAATTCTTTATTTCTGAGGATATTTATTCCTGTCAAAATTAAAGTAATAGAAATTAAGTATGCAACTAAACCTATTGATTGAAAAAATAGATCTGAAATAAAGCTTCCCTTGTACCCTAAAATATTATTTATTTTTGTATTTTTGGGAAATATAAAATTTGGATCTTCTGGAGAATATGAGACCAATGAAATTAATAATAGTACTCCAGAAAAAAATATTATTAACCCAAATATTTCAGCAAGTCTTTTGATGGTAAAATTTAGCAATAAATTAGATGTATTTTTAATATCCATATAATGAATCAATTATATCACTTTGTATCATCTAATTTTTGTTGTTAAAATTAAAAATAATATGAGAGTTTGTATTTTAGGTTCTGGTCTATCAAGCTTAACTTTAGCTAAAGCTTTAGTTAATAAAAAGGTTTATGTAGATTTATTAAATTCAAAAAAAACTCAAAATCTAAATAAATCTAGAACAATCGGTATTTCTAAAAGCAACATAGATTTTTTTAATAATAATATTATTAATATCAACAAAATAATCTGGAGATTAAAAAAAATTCATATCTACTCTGAAAATTTAAAAAATGAAAAATTACTTGATTTTGAAAATAATAATGATCAACTCTTTTCAATAATAAAAAATTTTGAGTTATTTCAAATTTTAGAAAAAAGTTTAAAAAAAGATAAGTTCTTTAAAAAATTAAATATTAGAAGCAATTTAAAATTTTTTGAAAATTATAATTTTGTAATTAATACTGATTATTTTAATCCATTAACAAAAAAATATTTTAATAAAAAAATAACTAAAAAATATAATAGTTTTGCATATACATTAATTATTGATCACCAAAAAATTTTGAATAACACAGCAATACAAATTTTTACTAAAATTGGGCCATTAGCTTTTTTACCAATATCGAATAACAAAACCTCTATTGTTTATTCGGTTAATAATTTAAAATACAGAAAAGGGTTTAATATTAAAGAATTAGTTAAGCGCCATAATTTTAAATATAAAATTAAAAAATTTAATAAAGTTGAGGCTTTTGAGTTAAATTCTATGAGTCTAAGATCATACTATCATAATAAATTTCTAGCTTTTGGTGATTTATTACACAGAGTTCATCCACTTGCTGGTCAAGGTTTTAATATGACTATTCGTGATATTAAATTACTTTTAGAAATAATAAATAATAAAAATAATTTAGGATTACCATTAGATTATTCTGTAAATGTTGAATTTGAAAAAAAAATTAAACATGCAAATTTTATTTTCGAAAATGGGATAGATTTGATTTATGAAATTTTTAATATGGAAAGGAAAATAAATAACGATATATTTAGTAAATCTATTAAGTTTTTTGGTAACTATCATCCAGTTAATAAAATGTTTACAAAAATTGCAGATAAAGGTTTATTATTCTAGCTGAAAAAAAATATGAAACTTAATTTAGGATCTGGTTCTAAAATTTTAGAAGATTATATTAATGTTGATAAATTTGATTACTACAAGCCTGACGTTGTTCACGATTTAGAAACTTTCCCATATCCATTTAAAGATAATAGTGTTGATGAAATTCTTTTATCGCACGTTTTAGAACACATAGGTCAAACACCTGAAATATTTTTAAAAATAATTAAAGAGTTTTACCGTATTTGCCATAATAATTCGTTAATAAAAATAATGGTACCACACCCTAGACATGATGATTTTATTTCGGATCCAACACATGTTAGGCCAATTACGATTTTGGGATTGCAGTTATTTGACAAAGAATTAAATTTAAAATGGGAAAAACAAAATGCTGCAAACACTCCTTTAGCTTTGATAAATGACGTAAATTTTAAAATACAAAATATAAAATATAACTTAGATAGTAATTATATCAAAAGGTTTAAAGAGGGAAAAATTGACAATACTGAAGTGGATAACGATGTTAAAAGATTAAACAATGTTGTAAAGGAAATTGAAATAGATTGGCTTGTTATTAAAAGTTAATTTTATTGAATAGTAGTGTTGTTAAATTCGTCATAAGTATATGTTTTTAATATCTGAGCAATTCTTTCTTTTCTAATATCTAAACTTTTAGCTTCAAGTAAAATCTGTTTTTCTTCTAGAGAAAAAGGAGATGCCATCGCTAATGCGTTTATTGTTTCATCAAGACTTTGTTTCTGAAGCGCTTCCCAATTAATAATAAATCCCCTCTTTTCAAATAAAGATCTTAAATCTTTAAATAATAATTTTAGATCAGAAAATTTTAATTCTTCTTTTATCTCATCTAGATCATGATAAAAGTTTTTGTAACCAACTTCTAAAATTCTATATTTTTTGTCAGTTTTTATTTCATTAATTAATTCAAATCTAATTAAACCTTTGAGTTCAATTATATATCGCCCATCGTCAGTCTCTTTAAAACTGGTAATCTTTCCAAGGCAACCAGTATTATGAAGTTCTGGAATTTCCATTTTATTTTTTGAAATTTTTGGCTGTATTATTCCAAGCATCTTGTTAGATTTCATACAATCATTGATCATATCAAGATAACGAGGTTCAAAAATATTTAGCGGCACACTAGTTTTTGGAAAAATGATAAAATTACTCAATGGAAATATAGGAATCTTATTTGGTAGCTTAGTTATACTCATATTTGAAATATATCATAAATTTATTTTTTAATAATATTTAAGTTCGTCACACGGATGAGGTAATATTATAAAATTAATTAATATAAACAGTGTTGCTGTGGGATAGGCGAGTCGTAATTTTTTTCAATTTTCTTATTGCTTGCATTTATAAAAACCACTAACTATAATGTTTTTAGAGAAGCGGGCATAGCTCAGTGGTAGAGCGTCTCGTTGCCAACGAGAAGGTCGAGGGTTCGACCCCCTTTGCCCGCTCCAAGAATGTTTATGAGTGATTTAGCAAATAAAAAATGTGTACCATGTGAGGGAAATATTCCTCCTTTTAATGCTGATGAAATACATAAATATTTAAAAAAAGTTGATGGTTGGGAAGTTTTAGAAGATAAAATTGATGGCTTCCATTTATTAAAAAGTTTTAAATTTGATAATTTTTTAAAAAGTCAGGAATTTGTAAATAAAGTTGGAGAAATAGCTGAGTCCGAAGGTCATCATCCTGATTTATGGTTTGGATGGGGTTATGCAAGAATTAAAATATACACACATGCTATTAAAGGTTTAGCTGAGAGTGATTTTATTCTAGCCGCAAAAATAGATAAAATATCTAATGCCTAAAGTGCCTTGTTTTTGAAAAAAGAAGTACGGTATTCGTTTCATTTGCAAACTTAATTATATCTTTGTCTCTTACCGATCCAGACGGTTGAACTACCGCTCTTACACCAGATTGGACCAATTTTTCAATGCCATCTACAAAAGGAAAGAACGCATCTGATGCAGCAACTAAATTATCATTTTGAAGATTAAATTTTTTCATTTTATTTATTGCTATTTGACAACTATCCAACCTGCTTGGTTGACCAGAACCAATACCAACTGTGGTTTCGTTTGATGCTAAAACTATAGCGTTTGATTTGACATATCTACAGACATTGAAAGCAAAAATAAGATCTTTTAGTTGTTTTGATGTTGGTTTTTGTTTTGAAACGATTTTAAAATTTTTGTTTGAAAATAAATTTAAGTCCTCTGATTGCACCATTATACCTTGGTTGAATGATACAAATTTAAGAAGTTCTTCCGATGTATAATTTGTTCCGTCAATTAATCTTAAGTTTTTTTTGCCTTTTAATATTTTCATAGCACTACTTTCAAATCCATTTGCGATAATTACTTCTAAAAATAATTCATTTAATTCTAAAGCTAAATTTTTAGTAATTTTAAAATTACAAGAAACTATTCCACCAAAAGCACTTACAGGATCACAAGAAAGAGCGGATTTATAGCTCTCTAAATGATCATTTTTAGTAGAAACTCCACATGGATTTCCATGTTTAACTATGACTGTTCCTTTACCCTTTGGTAAAGATCTTGAAATTCTTAGAGCACTAAATATATCATTATAATTATTGTAACTTAGTTGTTTTCCGTGAATTTGTTTTAAATTTGTATTCGAACTACTTGAATAGATTGCACTTTTTTGATGAGGATTTTCTCCATATCTAAGTTGTTCTGTAAGGTTCCCATGCAAAACTTTTTTCTTAGGAAAAATAGTATTTGTTTTTTTATTAAAATAGTCTGAAATAACGGAGTCGTAATAAGCTGTTTCAGTAAAAGCTATCCTTGATAGCTTTTCCCTAAAACTTAAGGAAGTAGATCCTTTGAACTTTTTTAATTCTTCAATTAATTCCTCATACTGGTCTGAAGAGGTTATTACAGTCACATCATTATAGTTTTTAGCTGCAGACCTAACCATTGTAGGACCACCTACATCAATATTTTCTATAATTTTTTTATGGTTTTTTGTTTTTTTAAGAGTGTTTTCAAATGGATAAAAATTAACAACGACTAAATCAATATTCTCAAAACCATTATCTTTCAGATCTTTTAAGTGAGATTTTTTCTCTCTCTTATTTAAAATTCCAGCATGGATTTTTGGATGAAGAGTTTTTACC
>CABZSV010000017.1 GCA_902528575.1 uncultured Pelagibacteraceae bacterium | reverse complement strand
TTAGCAATACACACTCCCTCAAAATATTGTATTCTTTCTTTTTTACCCTCGGTAATTCTCACTCCAACTTTAACAACATCTCCAGGATAAAATTCTGGAATTTTTTTCTCTGAAAGAATTTTGTTAACGTTATGCTGGTTTATTTCTTCAATTGTTTTCATGTTAATGTTTATCAAGTTAATTCTTCTTATATTTTTCCCATAAATCTGGTCTTCGGTCGCGTGTTATAGCCTCAGATTGAGATAAACGCCAGTGTTTAATTTTATTATGATCACCTGTTAATAGTACGTCTGGCACAGCTTTTTCCTCCCAAATTTGAGGTTTTGTATACTGAGGGTACTCTAGAAGACCATTTTCAAAGGTTTCATCTAATTTAGAGTTTTCATTTCCTAATACACCTGGCAGTAATCTTAAAATACTATCTATAACTACATATGCCGCTGATTCCCCGCCTGACAAAACATAATCTCCAATACTAATTTCCTCAATATTTCTTGTTGAAAGTATTCTTTCGTCCACACCTTCAAAATGACCACAAATTAAAGACAGAGATTTTTCATTAGCTAGCTCTTTTGCTAAATTTTGATCAAATTTTTTTCCTTTTGGCGATAAGTATAAAATTCTCTCACTCTCATTTTTATTTTTATCTAAAGACTTTGCAAGAACATCTGCTTTTAATAACATCCCTGAACCGCCCCCATAAGGTGTATCATCTACTGTTTTATGTTTGTCATCAGCTGCATCTCTTATGTTTACAACTTTAAGTTTCCATAAATTATTTGATAAAGCTTTTCCATAAAGTCCTTTAGATAAAGGACCAGGAAAAACCTCTGGATAAAGTGTAAACACCTGAGCTTGCCACATAAATAATCTTTAAATTATTTTTTTTCCTCTGCTGGAGCTGCTTCTGCTTTTGGAGCTTCTGCTTTTGGAGCTTCTGCTGCTGGAGCTGCTTCTGCTTTTGGAGCTTCTTCTTTAGGAGCTGCTTCTGCTTTTGGAGCTTCTGCTTTTGGAGCTTCTTCTTTAGGAGCTTCTTCTTTAGGAGCTTCTTCTGCTGGAGCTGCTTCTGCTTTTGGAGCTTCTTCTTTAGGAGCTCCTGCTGCTGGAGCTTCTTTATTATCCTCTTCTTTTTTATTTCTCTCTTTTTTTGGCACTGCTTTATTTGGATTATTTCCATTTGCAGGCATAGGCATTAGTTCGTTCTCACCTAAAATTCTTGCTACTCTAGTTGTTGGTTGAGCTCCTTGACCAAGCCAATATTTAATTCTCTCAGCTTCTAGACCCACTCTTTCTTTTTTCTCTTTTGGTAATAGAGGATTAAAGAAACCAACTTTTTCTATAAATCTTCCATCTCTTGCAAAACGACTGTCGGCAACAACAACTTTATAAACAGGACGTTTTTTTGTTCCACCTCTTGATAATCTTAATTTTAACATTTCTTCTCCTTTTTACTTTAATTGGTTAAATAGCTCTGGCGGTATACCTTTATCAGACATACCTTTCAGATTTCCTTTTGACATCTTTTTCATCATTTCAGACATCATTTTAAATTGCTTAAGCAATTTATTGATAGTGGCCGGATCTGTGCCAGAGCCATTAGCAATTCTTTTTTTTCTAGAACCATCTATTATTTTTGGGTTCTCTCTTTCTTTTTTTGTCATTGATAAAATAACAGCCTCATTTTTAGTAATTACACTTTCATCAATTCCCGCTGAATCCATTTGAGATTTAATTTTTGAAACTCCTGGCATAAAAGACATAATTCCCTCAATACCACCCATTTTTTTCATTTGTCTTAGTTGAGATAAATAATCTTCCATAGAGAATTGACCTTTTTTTAAATTTTCCTCTGCTTTTTTAAGATTCTCTTCTCCTAAATCTTGAGCAGCCTTTTCTACAAGGGATACGATATCCCCCATACCAAGTATTCTATTTGCAATTCTATCTGGATGGAATACTTCAAGATTATTTATTTTTTCTCCTATACCTAAAAATTTAATTGGAACGTTTGAAACATATTTCATACTCACTGCGGCTCCACCTCTTGCATCACCATCAGCCCTAGTTAAAATGATTCCAGATAAATTAACTGTATTTTTAAATTCTTTTGCCACTGAGGCTGCAACTTGACCTGTTAAAGAGTCTGCAACTAAGAAAGTTTCTGTTGGATTAATGACAGCTTCAATTTGTTTAATCTCACTCATCATTTGTAAATCAATTTGAGTTCTACCAGCAGTATCAAATAAAATTATTTCAGCTCCATTTAAATTAGCGGCACTTATTGCTCTTCTACAAATATCAGCAGGTTGCTGACCTTCTATAATAGGTAAAGTTAAAATATTATTTTGTTCTCCTAAAGATCTAAGTTGTTCTTGTGCAGCTGGTCTGTAAATATCTAGACTGACCATCATTACTTTTTTCTTTTTATTAGTTTCTAAAAATTTTGCTAATTTTGCTGTTGTTGTTGTTTTTCCAGAACCTTGTAACCCGACTAACATCATTGGCACGGGCGGTACTGCGTTTAGGTTTATCTCGTTATTTGTTGCACCCAATAAGTCTACAAGCTCATCATAAACAATTTTAACAACCATATCCCCAGGAGAGGTAGACCTTATTATCTCTTGGCCTAATGCTTTTGGCTTAACTTTTTCAATAAAATCTTTTGCAACATCCAAAGAGACATCTGCTTCAAGTAAGGCTTGCCTAATGCCTCTTAAACCTTCATCTACTTGAGCTTCATCAAGTGAAGGTGCCTTTTTCAGAGAAGAAAAAATTTCTTCAAATTTATTTGTTAAATTTTCAAACATATTTATTACGCATAGCAGTAACGCACTAGTGGGCGAACCCTCGCTGACTAGTGTCGATCTCTTTGTTTCCAAAGACACCGCAAAGTTAATGTTTTTGCGGAAACGGCAACAACCTATAATAGAGGTTCAAAAAGTCAATAAATAAGTTAAATATCTATATATGGATATTAAAGCTTTTAAAATGGACGGTTTAGGTAATGATTTTGTCATCATAGATAATAGGCAAACAATTACAAATTTGACGAAAGAGCAAATAATAAAGATTTGTGACAGAAAATTTATTGGTTGTGACCAACTAATATTGATTAAAAAAAATGATATTTCAGATGCTTCACTAGAATTTTATAATTCAGATGGAGGAATGTCTGGTGCGTGTGGAAATGGTACAAGATGTATTGCTGATTTATTAGGCAAAGAAAATAACAAAAAAGAAATTGTCTTAACAACTTTATCTGGCAAATTAAAATCAAATATAGTTGGAGAAAAAATGGTTTCAACAGAAATAGGTGTTGCAAAAACAAAATGGGATGAGATTCCATTGTCTAAAGAATTAAATACTAATAATTTAGGAATTAAAATTAATGACAAAAATAATAACGAATTTTCTGGCGGAACTGCTGTAAATGTTGGAAATCCACATGTGGTTTTTTTTGTTGATAATAACGAAAATTTTGAAATTGAAAAAATTGGACCAAAAATTGAAACCCACTCTCTATTTCCAGAAAAATGTAATGTTACTTTAGCAACTGTTGTTAACAAAGAATTGATAAAAGTTAGAGTGTGGGAAAGAGGAGCTGGGCTTACCAAGGCTTGTGGAACTGCAGCTTGCGCAACAGCTTTTGCCGCAAAACAAAACAGACTGGTAAATGATAAAGTTGATATTGAATTTTCTACAGGTAGATTGACAATTTCAATTGATGAAAACAATAGTATTCATATGAAAGGACCAGTTTCAGATATTGAGGAGATAAATTTTAAAATTTAATGGGAATTTTTGAAAAATTTAAATCAGGTTTTAAAAAAAGTGCCTCAGCTTTTACAACTGGTTTAAGAGATATAGTTGTAAAAAAAGAGATTGATGACAAAACATTAGACAAAATTGAAGATTACTTAATTCAATCCGATGTTGGTATTGTTTCTGCTTCAGAAATAAGAGAAATAATTTCTCAAACAAAAATTGATCCCAATAAAGATTTAACCGACGAAATAAATAATATTTTAAAAAATTATATTATTTCAATTATGAAACCATTAGAAAATATTGAATTCTTCAAAAAAAAAGAAAAATTAAATGCAACATTAATTTCAGGTGTCAATGGTGTAGGAAAAACAACTACTATTGGAAAAATAAGCAAAATATTAAAGGGAAATGGAAACAAAGTAATGCTAGCTGCATCAGATACTTTTAGAGCAGCAGCTATAGAGCAATTAGAAAATTGGGCAAACAAAGTTGATGTTCAAATTACAAAATCATCTCAAGGCTCTGATCCTGCATCAGTCGCTTACAAGGCTATTGAGGAAGCATTAAACAATAATTTTAATCAAGTTTTAATTGATACAGCTGGAAGACTTCAAAATAAAAAAAATTTGATGGAAGAATATAAAAAAATTGCAAACGTTACTAAAAAAATTGATCCTGATGCGCCACATGATGTTATTTTAGTTTTAGATGCAACCTCAGGTCAAAATGTAATTAATCAAGTTGAAGAATTTAATAAAATTATTCCAATAACTGGTCTTATTATGACAAAATTAGATGGCACAGCAAAAGGAGGTATTCTTTTAGCTGTTGCTAAAAAATATAAACTACCAATTATTGCACTTGGATTGGGTGAAAAAGAAGATGATTTACAAATTTTTGAGGCCGAAAAATTCGCAGAGGCATTTACTCAAATTAATTAATTAAGGTACTTGAAATTAAAGGTTTATAAAAACTACATTTGTAGTGTTCTTTAAATCTATAATGTCCACAATTTTTAGCTATCGAAGAAATAATAAAATCAAATTTTCCATTTATAGGATAAAGCTCTAATTTTTTTTCAACAATATCAAATTTAAAATTAGCTTTTAAACTTTTTACAGCACTAATCATCACCAGAGTTTTGTTATCTTTTAAAAGATAATATGCAAAATCATCTGGAAAAACTGGGAAATCATACTCTTGCAAAAAATATTTTGCTGTTTTGGGAAACCATTCATAAGAAATTAATGGCAAAGACTCTTTCGTTTTATAGTTATAAATATAAAGATCTTTTGGAAAATCATTAATATAATTCGAATTTTCTCCTCGAGCTAAGACAGCTTTTTCACGAGTTTTAAAATATAATGCAAAATTTTCATCGTGAGAATTCATTTGATCAATATGAAAAAGGCTGTCTACAGATGCTAAATTTTCTTTGGCATTTGATAAATTATTTAAAGAAAAAAGAACAATAAAAAATAAGAAAAAATTTTTCATAAATTAATTTAAAAAAAAAATTTGAATTATCTTTGTTTAGATTGTGGCTTAATTTAAACTATCAACAAACGATTTGAGAGCTAATACGAGTTTATCATCATATTCCATCATATGATCGTCATATTTTGTAAAATATGAATATTTAGGTTCACTTGCTAAATTAAAAATTTTTTTACCCATCCAAAATGGAACTATTTGGTCAGCCTCACCATGCATTACTAATACTGGAATATTAATATTTTTAATTTTTTCATTATTTTCATACTTATCTTTTAAAATTAAACCTACTGGAATGTATGGATAAAAATTTTTCGCAGCCTCAATCATTGATGTGAAGGGCGTTTCTAAGATTAATCCTGCAAAATTTTTATTTTGGGTAATTTCAGTAGCAATGCCAGTTCCTAATGACTCTCCATAAATAATTATATCTTCTTCTTTTAGACCTTTTTCTTTAAGCCAGTTTATTGCACTAGCACCATCTGTATAAAGACCCTCCTCACTTGGTTTTCCTTTATTGCCGCTAAACCCTCTCCATGCAATAATTAAAAAATTAACATCCATGTCTTTAAAATGATTTAACTTATGGATTCTATTTTCAAGTGTCCCTGCATTTCCATGAAAATAAACTATTGTTTTATAACTTTTTAAATTTTTATTATGAAACCAGCCTAAAAGATTAATATTATCTGTTGTTTTAATATTAACTTTTTCAATGTTAACTTCTAAATTATCTCCAGAATAATTATTCTCATCAGGATGATACATTAAATTTCTTTGAAAAAAGAATAAGAAAATTAAAACAATTAAGTAAATAGCAACAATACCAATAAATAATTCCAAAAAAAAATTCCTACGTTTTATTTTCATATTTTTTTCTATTTAAAATTAAAAAAAATATATAAGAAATAATACTTAAGATTAAGAAAACTGAAAAAGCTGATTTAAAAGCAAATATTTCTGTGTGACCCATCCCTTTAACAATATCTATCACTAAGCCCATTAGCCATTGCATTATGAATGTTCCTGCAAATATTAATAAATTGAATGAAGTTAGTGCCTTACCAGCAGAATAACCTGAAAAAGAAAGGCCCACAGCTGGCTGTGTGACTGATAAAAAAATTGAACTTAAAATAAATAAAGTTATGTAAAAAGCCCCTGCTTTTGGACCTAATATAATTATCACTAACATTACAGAAAAACTAATTGGCAAACCTAATTTAAGTATTCTTTTTGCAGTAAAACCTATACCTGAAATTTTTGGTAAAAAATAACCCCACAAAAAAAAGGACACCAACATAGTCACATTAATCCAAAATAATCCTGTCGCGCTCTGAAGTGGTGTATAACCAGCAACTCTAGTCATCCATGGTCCTGCCCATAAAGTTTGTATAGCCATTAAGCCCCCATAATTAAATAAACCCATTGGAATTACACTTATAAAAAATCTATTTTTCCAAACTTCAGATAAAGTTCCAGTATTGCTTGGCTCTTCTGACACTTTATTTTTAGTTAAATTCCATTTTGGAATGAAAACTAACATTAAAAAAATACTAATTAAAATTAAGATAGCGATGCCGCCAAATATCCATCTCCATCCGAGACTAGGCAGTAAAAGTTGCACAGGCAATGTAGATGACAAAAAACCTAATGATGCAATCATTAGCATCCATGAGTTTGCTCTTTGTTGTTGATTTTCTGCATACCATATTCTGTAACCAGTTAGTGGAGCCATTAAACAAGCACTAACACCTATGCCGATTAGAATTCGCGAAACTAATAATCCAGAAAAACTTTCAGCTAAAGCAAATGATCCTGTTCCAACTAATGCAATTAATAAAAAAGAAGAGACAATTTTTTTTGGTCCATATTTATCTAACAAATATCCAAGAGGTATTTGCATACAAGCAAAACCCAAGAAATAACCCCCAGCTAACAATCCTAAATCGGCTGCTAACAAATTAAATTCTGAGGTTAATACGGGGGAAAGAGTTGCAGTAATTGCACGCAACAAACATGATAAAAAATAACCAAATGCAAATACAAAAAAAACAACAATAGCTTGTTTTTTTGGTAAAATATAATTTTCCATTAATTAAAAGTTTAAAGATATATCTCTATGAACTGAATTACACCTTGCAACAAATTTAGCTTGTTCTTTAGTTAATCTATTTTGAAGTCTAAGACCAATATTATGTTTGATAACATCATTATATTTAATTAATTCAGGCATCAAATTCTTATTAGCATCATCTCTCCATGAAACTTCTAAATTGAAAAGATTGAAAGTTTCTGAACTTACTTCAGTTAATTTTTGCTCATCTACCTCATCATTATCTATAACAGATATTAGGTCGTCTAATTTATTTGCAAATTCTTCGGTTCCAGAAATTTCTCCTAGCTTTTCAAAAAGATTATCAATTAATGATATAGAGTTTTCGTAATTTTTATTATCAATATTATATTTTAATTCTTTTATTTCTAATGAAAGTTCTTTTAATTTTTCATTATCATTTATAAACATTACTATTTGATCTAGAGTTTCATAAGCTTCATCAACATTTTTTCTATACCTTTTTGTTCTTGTGTTTTTTGCTTTGTGCAGTATTTCAAACTCTCCATTTTTAGCTTTCCAACTTTCAGGAACTTTATCTTGAAGTTCTTTAATTTCTAGCTCGTAATTCTCGATCTTTAATTCTAATTTATTTTTATTTGATAAGTTATCATCATCTAAATTTCTAATTTCAGCTTTTGTTTTTTTAATTTTCTGGTCTATTTTTCTAATTTTTTTCTCAATTTTTCTTACATTGAAATGCAGGTCTCTATAATCTTTTGTGAATAATTCATACTCTTCCTCTGTTTTTTGAAGTTTTTTAACAATAGCAAAAGTCCCAAGTGCATTATCAAAATGCTCTTCAAAAATATCTAATTTATCCATTGGAAGATTTGCGGGAGTTAATTTCTGCATGTCTTTTATTGCATTAGTAATTCTTTGTTCTTCAGTGTTGTAAATCGCAAATTTGTACTCTTGTAAGCAATATTGTAACTTTGGATTCATCGGTGGTGGAGCAACGTTTGACGTTAAATATGTTCTTGCTGGTAGATAGTTTACTAATGATGGATAGAAACCAACAATTCCAAGACCTATTAATTGTAAAATAATGAATGGAACAACACCTTTCCAGATATTTAAAGTAGTAACAAGTTTTGAAGCTACACCTTTTAAGTAAAATAATGCAAAACCAAATGGTGGTGTTAAAAATGAAGTTTGTAAATTTACCCCAATCATTACACCAAGCCAAATTGCACTTACATTAGCTCCTGGTTCCGCTAATAATATCGGAGCAATGATAGGAACAACAACAACGGCTATTTCTATAAAATCAAGAAAGAAACCTAATAAAAAAATCACTGCCATTACAACAATAAACTGTGTCCAAAATCCCCCTGGCAAATCTTGAAGAAAATCTCTTACTAACTCTTCACCTCCAAATGCTCTAAATCCAGAGGTTAACATTGCAGCACCTAATAAAATTATAAAAACCATTGAAGTTGTTACACATGTTTCTGTAACAACCTCTCTTAAAACATTCTCAATTTTGTATGCTCTCCAAAAACTCCAAACAATTCCAATTAAAAAAGTAATTGTAAAAAATCCTGTGATAAAAATTGCTGTAAGATCTCTAGTTTCTACAGCCTTAATATTTAAATTATAGTTCTTAGATAAAATATAAATTGGAATGACAGATAAAATTGCAATTATAATTGGATAGTAAGCATCTTTTTTTCCTTTATGTAAACGATAACCAGCCATCATGGTTGCACCTATTGCTCCAATTGATCCAGCTTGATTAACAGTTGCAATACCTAAAAGTATAGATCCTAAAACTGCGAAAATTAAAGCAAGGGGAGGAATAATTACTATTAAAACCTTAATCCAAAATTTTGAGTCAAAATTTCCTTTAAATGGAACAGGAGGAGCTGCCTTAGGATTTAATCTTGCATACACAAATACATATAGCATATACAAACCAACCAATACTAAACCAGGCAATAGTGCTCCCAAAAACATATCTCCTGCAGAAGTAGAACCAACTCTAAATTCTCCTGGCATATTAAATTCACCAGTTAAAATTTTATAATCAGTCTGACGCATAGTATTTGCAACATCAGCTGCACTTGCCAACTGATCGGCAATAATAATTAATACAATTGAAGGAGGTATAATTTGTCCAAGAGTTCCTGAAGAACAAACGATTCCACTTGCTAGACTTTTATCATATTTATTATTAAGCATTGTGGGTAGTGATATTAGTCCCATTGCTATAACTGTTGCACCAACAATACCTGTGGTAGCTGCAAGTAATGCTCCAACAAAAATTACTGATATTCCTAGACCTCCAGGGATGGGTCCAAATAACTGCCCCATTGTAACTAAAAGATCTTCCGCAATTTTTGATTTTTGCAACATGATCCCCATGAAAATAAATAAAGGAATTGCAATTAAAGTATCAGTTTCCACATCCCAGTAATTACTCCTAAAATTTGTAATACCCGCGGTTAACCATTCTTTAGGGCCATCAACAGCAAAATAAGCGCTGCTATCCCCTGCAAACAAATAACCAAAAAAAGCCGCAAGCCCAATTGAAATTATTGCAGATCCAGGTAGAGCGAAAGCTACAGGAAAACCAGAAGCTAAAGCACCAATCATTATAATTACAAGTAAAGCTAAAAATAAGTGTTCCATTTTTTAATTCTTTAAAAGTTTGTGAGTGCTACTCATAAAGTAGCTAGTGAATTGAGTTAACATGCTTACAGCAAATACTGCTAAATAAACTGCCATCAAGTAAAGCAAATATAATCCATTTGAACCTTGTTGAGTGATTTCAAATGAAATTACAGGGCCATTAATGATACTAGCTTTACCACCCATACCTAAAAATATTACTATGAGGCATAAAGGAATTCCTAGTATGAGAGAACCAATTGCGTTTGTCCAAGCCTTTTTGCGTTCACTAAAACCTGTATAAAGAACATCAACTCTTACATGACCTTCGTGAATAAGGGCATACGCACTCGCAAAAAGATATAGTGCTGCATACCAAAAACGAACTAAATCACCTTGGAATGCCTGTTCATAT
Organism: uncultured Pelagibacteraceae bacterium; assembly: GCA_902528575.1. Taxonomy (GTDB): domain Bacteria; phylum Pseudomonadota; class Alphaproteobacteria; order Pelagibacterales; family Pelagibacteraceae; genus Pelagibacter. Next base: position 3,745 of record CABZSV010000017.1, on the reverse strand, counting down.
TGAAAGATAAATCTTGATAATACAATTAAAAATTCACTTCCAACTACTAAAACTGCTAACCAAATAAACCCTACAGATCTTGTAAAATAACCAATTACAAAAGAAGCTAATATTAAAGGAAAGTGTATATATGTAATTCTGAAAGCAGGTATTACTAAATTAATTTTAAGTTGTTCTCCAAAAATTGGCTCAACTAGTTTTTCTACTACCATGAATGAGATTAAAAAGTCTGCTACTCCAACAATTAATACAGCCCAGAAAGAAGACCTTACCACGTAAGCTGTAATTTTCGATAAGATCTCAGAATCTGTCTGTAATGTTTGTTTTATGGACTTCAAAACAAAAAATATAACTCCTATGAGAGATACAAAATAAAATAGTAATTGAATATATGATAAATTTATTGCAAGCCCCTCTAAAGGCTTATTTAATTTTTTAAATCCAAATAATTCATAATGAGCAAAAAGTTTTTTAACTCCTGGCCAATCAAACCAAACTGTTAAAACATTATTGACTAAAAAAACAAAAGTTAAAGCTAAGATAGAATAACTAAATATTCTTATTAAAATAGATGAGTTATTTTTCGCCATCATATTAAATCTTTTATTGATATATAAAAAAGAGGGCCCATTTAAGGGCCCTCTAGTAATAATTAGAATTAAATTATACTCCTAATGCTCTATTTCTTTGAGCAACATATGGCCCGTCAGACAAGTTAGTCCAAGCACCAATTTCCTTACGACCTTTAACAAAGGCAGCATGTACTTTCTTAGCAAGAGCACTATGTTGTTGAACTTCATCAAAAACCTCGGCAGCACCTTTAGCGAAAGCATCGTAAACTTTATCGTTAAACTTCTCTAGTTTAACTCCACTTTCGTTTACTAGTCGCGCAAGAGCAGCTCCGTTTTTAGCATTGTATTCAGCCATTGTAGTTGTATCAGCCCAATCACATGCAGTTTTAATAATCAACTGATCTGATTTTGATAAACTAGTGTACCAAGATTTGTTAACACCACATGCTAATGTAGATCCTGGTTCATGCATTCCTGGATAGTAATAGTACTTAGCAGCTTCCTGGAACTTCATAGCTTCATCATTCCAAGGTCCTACCCATTCTGTTGCATCAATTGCACCTGAAACAAGGTTTTCATAAATTTGTCCACCAGGAAGTGAAATTGGAGAACCACCTAGTTTTCCAAGAACTTGTCCACCTAATCCAGGCATACGCATTTTTAAACCTTTAAAGTCATTTGCTGATCTAATTTTTTTGTTAAACCAACCACCCATTTGAACTCCAGTGTTACCAGCAGCAAAACTTTGTGTTCCGAAATCATCAGTCAATTCATCCCACAACTCTTGTCCACCAGCAAATTTTAACCACGCATTCATTTCAGCATATGTGAAACCAAATGGAACAGCAGTAAAGTATCCAAATGCAGGGTGTTTTTTAACCCAGTAGTAATCAGCACCGTGATACATTTGAGAGTTACCTGATGCAACTTCGTCAAATGAGTCAAATGCTTTTACCCTTTCATTAGCAGCATAATAAGTAACTTGAATTCTACCGTCACTCATATCACTCAATCTTTGAGCAAGTCTTTGTGCACCAGTTCCTAAGCCAGGAAAATCTCTAGGCCAAGTAGCTACCATAGAAGCTTCAACTCTTTCTTTGGCAACAGCTGGAGCAGATAAAGCAACAGCAGCAACACCAGTTGCAGCTGCAGTTTTAAAGAACTTTCTTCTTGAAGGTGATCTAGAAACCTTCAATGATTTTTTTTCTTTAATCATTAGTATCTCCTCTTCTTTGTTAATTAACTGCACAGATTTAATTACAATTGAACGTTTAAGTCTAGACTAAAATTCCTATTAGAGAATATAATACAATCAGAGGTAGTAAATTTAGGAATTATTAAATTTATTTTTTGTCAAAAAAGGCTTCGTATAACATCATCGATATCGCAAGTATCATCAATATGTAAACTGGTAATACATCAAAGAAACCTATCATCATAGATCTTGTAAGTGTTGTTGCTAAACCTAAAAGAAAAAAGATTGCAAAAGAAAGTCCTATTAGTGTTACAAGTTTATTCATTAAAATTCTCACTTTCCTTTTCAAGCCAACTGGAAACTCCTAAGAAACGATTATCGTCATATTTCTCTCCAATAACTTGAATTCCTAATGGTAAATTATTTTCGCCTTGAAGTAAAGGAAGTGAAATACAAGGAGTTCCTAAATAAGACCAAACTTTGTTGAAATCAGCTGATCCAGTACTCTTTAGACCTTTTAGAGCGACACCTGGGCTAGATGGGGATAAAACTCCATGATAATCCTCAAATACTTCTTTATAAGAATCGTAGCTTCTTTTCATAAAATCTATTGCTTCAGCATATTCTTTTGCAGTGTGTTTTCTCCCATTTGCAATTGCATTTTGCATAATTTTTGAAAGTTTTGATTTATAATTTTTGTAATAATCACTAAAATTATTAGCTAGATCACTTTCATAAATTATTTGATGATATTTATGAATATCTTTAAAATAAGAAGGAGTATCATGAACTTCAATATTTTTTTTAAATGACTTTATAAAATATTCAAAAGCCTCCTTAGATTTTTTATCAATTGTTTTCCAAAATTCAGTTTTATAAAATATAAACTTAGGTTCATATAAAGGACCTTTTTTTACAGCATCAACCATATTATTTGAAGAATAATAAACAGTGGCAGGGTCATGGGAATCTTTTTTAATTAACTCTTTAACTAAATATGCTATGTCCTCAACTGTTTTTCCAAAAACTCCTAAATGATCAAGTTTTTCTGAAGTCTTTAATACTCCGTTTCTAGAAATTAAGCCAAATGACGGTTTGTATCCAACAACACCACAATAAGATGCTGGTCTGATTATTGAGCCACCTGTTTGTGATCCAATTGAAAGTGGAGCCATATAAGATGCAATTACTGCAGCAGAACCACTTGATGACCCTCCTGGTGTTCGTGAATAATCATGTGGATTTTTTGTTTTAGAGGGATTTAAAAATGCTAATTCTGTAGTAACTGTTTTACCCATCACAATAGCTCCTGAAGATGTTAATAAATCAACTATTTCAGCATTCTGTGAATAAGATTTACCTTTTCTTATTGGCGTTCCACATTCTGTTGGCATATCAAGAGTTCCAACAATATCTTTAACAGCTACAGGAATACCATGTAACGGTCCAGTTGGTTTTCCAGATTTTTTGTAAGCATCTGACTCTTTGGCTTTTTCTAATAATAATTCTTTATCAAAAAAGGCCCATGCATTTATATCTCTTTCAAACTTATTAACTCTCTCAATATAAGCTTCACATATTTCGACAGAAGTAATTTGAGAATTTGAAATTTTATTTATTAATTCTTCAACAGAATAATTTACAATTTCATTCATTAAATTAGTTTGCAAATAATTGATCAGGTAACCACAGAGCTATACCTGGAAATAAATACATTAAAACCATTCCAAAAATAACAATTGCTAAGAATGGCATGATGCCTTTGAATACCTCAATTAATTCAACATTTTTAGATTGTACACCTTTTAAATAATAAGCCGACATGGCCATGGGGGGCGTTAAAAATGATGTTTGTAAATTTAACGCAATTAACATAGCAAAAAAATAAGGGTTTACTCCAAAAAATTCTACTAAAGGTAAAAATATTGGAACAAATATAATTAATATTTCAGTCCACTCTAACGGCCAGCCTAATAAG
>CABZSV010000016.1 GCA_902528575.1 uncultured Pelagibacteraceae bacterium | reverse complement strand
TCTTCCAAAATAGTAACTAGTAAAACCAAGAAGGACTATAAAAGTGAATATGACTAAGTTCAAAGAATCTCCTAATGTTTTACTTTACACCTTCTTAAAAAAAAGGGGTCTAAAAAGACCCCTTAATTTTTACTTATTAACCAATCTTATTAGTCAGCCATTGCCACAAGGTCTTTTGCATTAGTTCTAGTTGTCTTATACAACTTCTTATCTAATGGTACTAAACCAATGTCAGCCAAATAGCCGTTTTTACCTATAGCTTTAGTTGTAGTGAATTCTTTTACAAATTCATGTAATCCAGGGATCACACCAACGTGAGCTTTTTTCACATAGAAAAATAATGGTCTTGCAACTGCATAACTATAGTCTTGAATACTTTCTAGAGATGGTTGACCGCCATCAATGCTAGCAGCTTGCAATTTATCTTTAGCAGCTAAGAAATAACTAAAACCAAAGAAACCAAACATATCTTTATCAGCAACTAATTTTTGGATGATTAAACTATCGTTCTCACCAACTTCAATAGCAGCACCATCTTCTCTGTAAAGTTTTTCAGGTTTTTTGTATTTTTTATTTCCAGCCTCATAACCAGCTTTATAAAGAGCCTTAGCTTCTTTAGTCATACCTTTTTTCATTACTAAAGAATTCCAAGCATCTCTTGTTCCAGAAGTTCCTGGAGGGATCATTACAGAAATCTTCTGCTTAGGTAGACTTGGGTCAATTTGATCCCAAGTTTTATAGATATTTGGAACTAATTTACCATCAACAACTGTATGTGCAGCTAATGCTAAATATAATTGCTCTTTAGTAAAGTTTACTGGTTTTGCATCTTTACTATAAGCTAATGTAATACCATCGTTACCAACAACGATTTCTACTATTTCATTAACTCCATTTTTTTTACATAGAGCTTTTTCTGAATCTTTCATAGCTCTTGATGCATTTGTAATATCTGGATGTTGCTCACCAACACCAGCACAGAATAGTTTAGCTCCTCCACCAGTACCAGTCGACTCGATTACAGGAGTTTTAAATCCTGAACCACCGAATCTTTCAGCAACAACAGTCGCGTAAGGGAATACTGTAGATGAACCAACTATTTTAATTTGATCTCTTGCTTGGGCAACTGTTGCAATTGTTAAAGCAACAAGCGAAGCAATTATTATAGTTAGTTTTTTCATTATCTTTAATCCTTTCATTGTTAATTAAAAGATTTCAGACTCGTATAAATTAATTGAATCTTTAATATTACAGAATTGTTACAGTTTTGTTAAAAAGGTAACTTTTTAGTTGTATTTCATTGAGATAATAATCTCGTTATTTTCGGTTTCCAAACCACCTTTGCATGAAACAGGATTAACATTATCCTTAAAAGCAAGTTCTGTTGTAGGTCTTAAAATAACTTCCAATTTCACAAGATTAACTAATTCCTCAAGAACACTTTGATCGTAACGCCATCTGGGCCAACTACTTGGAGTTGAAAAAATAGATGTTAAATAACTTGTTGCCATAGTAAATCTATAATTACTCATATTTTCATTTCTTAACAAATGATCTCTGACAGAGTTAAATATATTTCGACATCTAAATGAATCTGACATGTAGTTTTCTTTTTTTAAATTTTCGTTTACAGGAATTGAAATAATTAAATCTACTGAATTGTTTCGATATGAAGTAACAACATCCATGTAAATATCTTCATATGGGACATCTTTGTGTTTTTTAATTTCAGGATAAGTGCTTTTTAAATCTTCTTGTAATCTAAAAACACCAATATCGAATACAGTTAATTGTTGGTTCCTTAGAATTGTAGATATATCTGATGATATACTTTTAGTAATCATCGACATAAAAACAAATAAGATAATTAAAATACTATGTAATATCTTAATCATATTAAAAATTTAATTAAAATAGGATACGAATCAACAAAAGATTTGTTAAATATTGATTGAATAAGAGTTAATTTTAAACAACTTTTTAAATTAATTATTTTGTTGGAAGATATATTTTAATTTCAGTACCTTCATTAAGTTTACTAAGAATCTCGTAATCACCTCTGTGTTGAAATATAATGTGTTTCATAATAGCTAAACCTAAACCTGTACCACCAACTTTTTTACTTTTTTCTGTATCTACTCTAAAAAATCTTTCAGTTATTCTTGAAATTAAATGTTGAGGTATTCCAATCCCTTCATCTTTAATGCTAATGACAATATTTTTACCAATTAATTTACCTTCACTATTTTGACTTTTGACATATATATTTTTTCCATCTTGAGAATATTTAATTGAATTATCAATTAAATTTGAAAATACAGTTAACAATTTATCATTATCACCAAAAACTAAAGTTGGTTCCATAAGCTCAATATGTAAATTAATTTTCCTTTTTTTAAGAATTAATTCAAAGTTACTTTTAATATTTTTAAAAATATCATTTAGATTAATGATTTTATTTGGTTTAATATGCTCTTCAAGCTCAATTCTGCTTAAAATCAATAAATCATTGATTAAGTTTTCCATTCTCAATACTTGATCAGACATGATAGACATAAATTTTTTTTGAGCCTCTTGGTCTTTTGAAGCTGGTCCAAGAATAGTTTCTAAAGAGCCTTTAATTGAAACTAAAGGTGTTCTTAATTCGTGACTCACATTGGCAACAAAATCAGTTTTTAATTTTTGTGCTTTTGTTATTTCTGTAAAATCTTTTAGAAACAATACAACAGAATCTATTTCTGGAAACAAATGAGTAGGACCAGGAATAACGTAAATTTTGTAAAGCTGATAAGATGGTAAATTGATTTCTACATTAACATTTTTTGTGGTTTGATCCTTAATAGCTTCATCAATTGTTTCTAATAATTTTGTATCTCTTATTACACTTGAAATATTTTTATCAATTAAGTTTTCACCAAAACGTTGTTTTGCACTTTTGTTAAGATATTTGATTAAGTTATATTTATCTAAAGCAAAAAATTGATCTTCCAATTCTTCAATAATTACTCTCTTTCCTAAATCATCTTTATTGGTCTTATTTACAACTGGAGCTGTATTTTCTGGCTTAATATTTTTTTTAAATAAAAAATATAATAAAATAATTATTACAACTATGAGTATCAACTCTGTCCAAAACATGGATATGTTTTAACAAATGTAATGAATATTGTCTTTAATAATTAGGTGAAATATTTTCAAAAAATATTTTTGCTGTTTCTTCCCATGAATATTTTTTTGCAAAATCAAGACAATCTTGGCGACTTACCTTCAAAGCTTTTAAAGCAGAAGCCTTCAAATCATCATCTAAAGTATCAATATTAGTTCCACCTAATATATCTTTAGGTCCTGGCACTGGATAAGCTGCAACTGGTGTACCACAATTTAATGATTCCAAAACAACAATACCAAATGTATCAGTTTTACTAGGAAAAACAAAAACGTCTGATGATGCAAAATGAGATGCTAATTCTCCATTAGTCTTTTCACCTAAAAAAATATCATTTGGATATTTTTTTTTCAAATTGTTCAAGTCTGGTCCTTTTCCAATAATAACTTTAGTACCTTTAAGATCGAGATCTAAAAATGCTTTAATATTTTTTTCAACTGCAATCCTACCAACATATATCCAAATAGGTCTTTTATAAGGTAAGTCTCTCTTAATTGGATTTTTAAACGCACCATGATTACCCCCCCTAGTCCATGTAACCATTTTATTATTATCAACACCTAATGCAATTAACTCTTCACGCATGGATTCTGTTGTCACTAAAATTCTTTCAGCTTTATTATGAAAATTGCATAAAAATTTTTCTGACCATTTAGCTGGAATGATAGGCATATAAAGTTTCATATATTTATCAAATCTTGTATGAAAACTTGTTGTAAACTTTAAACCTTTTTTAATACAATGTCTTCTTGCCATAAAACCAAGAGGCCCTTCTGTTGCAATATGTATTGCATCAGGTTTAATTGAATTAATTAAATTACTTACACGAGGCCAAACATTTAAAGACAATCTAATTTCATTATATTTGGGCATAGGTATTGTCAAAAATTGTTGAGGTGTAATATATTCAATAGTGTGACCTTGTGATTTAAGTATTTCACCCGTTTCATGGAGAGTTCTTACCACGCCATTAACTTGTGGATAATAAGCATCAGTAACTATTAATATTTTCATTTTTTAGGATGCTTTTTTGAAAGAAGTGAACTTGTCTTTATCAATATTTTCTGAAATATATTCTTTTCTTTTTTTATCCCAATAAATTATCTCAAAAGTTCCATCATATTTTTCTGTTAATGCTGTACAAGACTCAACCCAATCACCACAATTTAAATAATTCACACCATCAAGATTTAAATTTTCAGCGTGATGGATATGACCACAAATTATTCCATCAAATTTTTTTCTTTTTGCATATTTTGAAAGTGTGTTTTCATATTCACCTATATATTTGACAGCATTTTTTACCTTATATTTTAAAAATTTTGCCAAAGACCAATAGTCTTTACCTCTCAACTTTCTAAAGAAATTTATAATAATATTAATTTTAAGTAATAATTCATATGCAATAGCTCCTAATTTAGATAGCCATTTTGCATGTTTCATTACTCCGTCCCAAGCATCACCATGAACAACTAGATATTTTTTTCCTAACTGTGTTTCATGAATAACTCTATTTACAATTTTAATATCACCCAAGTGCATTGGGATAAATTTTCTAAACACCTCGTCATGATTACCAATAATGTAAAATACTTTTGTCCCGTGCCTTGCTTTTCTTAATATTTTTTGAATGACATCATTGTGCTCTTGAGGCCAATAGAAACTCTTTTGCATAGCCCAAACATCGATTATGTCTCCAACCAAATAAAGATTTTCAGATCTTGAATTTTTGAAAAATTCTAGAAGCTTGCCTGCTTGACAACCTTTAGTACCAAGATGTACATCAGATATAAATATACTCTTATATTTTAATAGTGGGGCCATTAAAAAAACCTTTTTTGTAACACAACTGTAACTCGAATCATCTATTTCTTATTTCATTGAAATGTTAAGAATTTATTAAAATTTAATTACGAAAAAATTATGCATTATTGTTTAATTTATAATCTCAATTCATCATCAGGGAAAAAAGTAAAATTAGTAAATAAAATTTATGAAAAATTAAAGATAAATAATACTGTTGATTTTTTCAAAACTAAATCTGAACAAGAGGCAAAAAAAATATTCCTTGAATTTAAAAATAAAAATTATGATAGATTGATAGTTGCTGGTGGTGATGGATCAGTATCATTTGCTATCAATGAATTAATCAAAAATGACTTTGATTTTAATGAAAATTTTGCAATTGGGTATATACCGGCTGGGACTGCCAATTTACTTCAAGCAGAGTTATCTATAACCAAAAAAGTAAATGATGTTTGCAGTGTTTTAACATCAAATAATTATAAACAATCTAATCTTATAAAAATAAATGAAAATTATTTTTTTTTAATGGCTGGTATTGGTTGGGATGCTAAAATTGTTCACTCTATTGATACGCGTATAAAAAAAATACTAGGAAAGATAATTTTTGGTTTAAAAGGATTTCAACATTTTTTATTTATGAATAATAATAAACTTAATGTTTTCTTTGACGGTCAAAAACATCAGGCTGATTGGATATTGTCATCTAATACAAAGTATTATGCTGGTCATCATAAGATAAATAAATCAGATATTTTTGATGATAGATTGGTAACTTACGTGTTCAAAGATTTAACAAGATTAAAACTAATATATTATATAATTTTAATTATTATTTATGGAGATCTATCGAAAAACAAATCTGTTATCACTACTTACTCAAAAAATATTCATATTGATGCTAATAATTTTGAAATTCCCGTTCAGATTGATGGGGACAATTTTGGATGTCATAAACAGATTGATATTGAATTTTCAGATAAAAAAGTAAATTTTTTACTATAATTTTAAATAACATAATTTAACAAAAAATTATTTTACTAAGATATTTAATTTAAATATAATTGTTTTTAAATTTACTATAGGAGGTTGTCATGGGTAAAAAACTAAAGAAAAATGAAAAAAGAAAAAAGAAAGTTATCAAATCAATAGATAAACTTAAAAATAAGATAAGTTTAAAAGAAAAAAAATTATCTAAAATTAATATAATAATTGCAAGTTTAGAAAAAAAAACTGCTGAAAAAAGAGCAAAAAAAATAGCTAAGAAACAAGCTAATGAAAGCTCAGCATCCGTAAATAATTAATATCTAAATTCGTCTTTCTCTCTTCTCAATTATGAAAAGAGAGAAAGTTGTTAATTAACAAAATTTATTAAAATAAGGAAGAATAATAGAATATTTAAAAATAAATTTTGTATATAATTCATAAATAAATTTAATTACAAAAATATTTATCTAATATTACAATTCAGTTAATTTAACCAACTCTTCCGTACACATCTTGATATCTTACAATATCACTTTCCTTCAAAATTGAGCCAACTTGAGCTTCGACAATTTTAACTGGTTTTTTTCCTGGATTTTGAACTCTGTGAATTGCTTCTAATGGAATAAATATATGTTCACCTGGCTTTTTAACAATTATATCTTTATTAAGAGTTATTTTAGCGTTGCCTTGTGTAACTAACCAATGTTCAGCTCGATGATGGTGTTTTTGTAAACTCAAAATACCTTTTGGTTTTACGTATAACTCTTTGATTAGAAACTCTTTGCCCTCAAATAGATTGGTATACCTACCCCATGGACGGTAATACACATTTTTTTTCTTAATATATTTATTTTTATTTTTGTCATACATCTTCAAAATTTCTTTCCAACTACCAAGATCTGACCAGGGAATATCTAGTTTGATAGCGTTAATTTGTTTGGTCTTTTCTAAAATTGCATAATCAAAAGATTTAGCAGTCGCTTTTATAAATGACGCTTTATTTAAGTAATAAGTATTAGCTTTATATTTCGCTTTATTAACTGCATTTAAACAATTTCTATAAGTTTTAGGCTGATATTTTTTAAAGTTATTAATAATGGAATCTTTTCGAAGATAAAACATTCCAGAATTCCAATAGCCTTTATTCTTTATAATTTGTTTGGCCTTAGCTTCTTTTGGTTTTTCAATAAATCTTGTTACTTTATTAATATTTCCTTTAATCTTTTTGGTTAAAAAATAACCATAATCACTCGTTGGAGATTTAGGTTTAATACCAAAAACAAATATATTTTCTTTATTAAGGTTTGATTTGTTTTTATTTATTGCCTTATTAAAAATACTCATTTTTTCAATCAAATGGTCTGCTGTAAAAAACATTAAGGGCTGATTATCTGGAATATCTTTAATTAAAGCTGTACTTAATATAGCTGGTGCTGTGTTTCTTTTAGCTGGCTCTACAACAATTTTATATTTGTTTATTTTGTTTTTTCTTAAATGCTGTTTTACTTTGCTTAAGTATTTCTTATTAGTGCTAATGATTGGAGAGTCGTAAATTGATGCTTTTGTTCTCTCAAGTGTTTTTCCTAGCAAAGTCCAATTACCAAAATCAATAAACTGTTTTGCTTGATGATTTTTAGAATTTGGCCAAAGTCGAGTTCCAGCACCTCCACATAAAATAACTGGACGAATTTTCATTAAATCTCTGAATAATCCTTAACTTCTTTTTTCTTACCTGGATGTGTTGGTGCACCTAAATACGCAGGTCCAACTGTTTGTGCATATTTCCATAAAGTACCAGATCCAAAATCTGATTTTCTAGCTTTCCATTTTTTTTTTCTTGCAGCCATTTCTTTTTTAGAAAGCCTTACATTGATTGTTCCTTTTTTAGCATCTATATCGATGATATCTCCAGTTCGTAAAAGGCCTATAGGACCCCCTAGAGCGGCCTCAGGGCCCACGTGACCCACACAAAAGCCTCTAGTAGCTCCAGAAAACCTACCATCAGTAATAAGGGCTACTTTCTCCCCTTTACCCTGACCGTAAATTGCACCTGTTGTCGATAACATTTCTCTCATACCTGGACCGCCAACGGGTCCTTCATATCTAATTATAATTACATCACCATCATTATACTTTCTGCTTTGAACAGCTTTCATTGCACTTTCCTCATTATCAAAGCATCTTGCTTTTCCAGTAAATTGTAATTTTTTAAGACCAGCAACTTTAACAATTGCACCTTCTGGAGCTAAGTTTCCTTTTAATCCAACAACACCACCAGTTAGAGACAATGGATTTTTATAAGATCTCATTACTTTTTGTTTTGGATTAAATTTAATACCTTTTAAATTTTCCTTCATAGTTTTTCCAGTTACCGTCATGCAATCACCATGAATATATCCACCTTCATATAAAGTTTTTAATAACATTGGAACACCGCCAGCTAACCACATATCTTTTGCAACATATTTTCCACCCGGTTTTAAATCTGCAAGATACGGTGTTCTTTTAAAAATTTTTGCAACATCCATTAAATCAAATTTAATTCCTGCTTCGTTAGCAATTGCAGGTAAATGTAAACCTGCATTTGTAGATCCACCAGTAGCAGCAACAACTGTTGCAGCATTTTCTAAAGCTTTTTTAGTTACAATGTCTCTTGGTTTAATACCTTTTTTCAAAAGGTTCATAACCATTTTACCACTAGCTTTTGCGTATTTATCTCTTTCTTCATAAGGAGCTGGTGTTCCTGCTGAATAAGGTAAAGCTAATCCTATTGCTTCAGATACACATGCCATTGTATTCGCAGTAAATTGACCTCCACAAGCACCTGCACTAGGACAAGCAACTAATTCTAATTTTCTAAGTTCAGCAGCTGACATTTGACCTGAAGAATGTTTACCAACAGCTTCAAATACATCTACTACTGTTACGTCTTTTCCTTTGTATCTCCCTGGTAGTATTGATCCACCATATATAAATACACTTGGTACATTTAATCTAACCATAGACATCATTAAACCTGGTAAAGATTTATCACATCCTGCAATTCCTACTAATGCATCATAACAATGACCTCTAACCGTAAGTTCAGCTGAGTCTGCGATTACTTCTCTAGATATCAATGAAGACTTCATTCCTTCATGACCCATTGCGATACCATCAGTAACGGTAATTGTACAAAATTCTCTTGGAGTTCCACCATTAGCTCTAACTCCTTTTTTAACTGATTGAGCCTGTCTCATTAGGGCAATATTGCAAGGAGCTGCCTCATTCCATGTGGAAACCACACCAACAAAGGGTTTTGCTACATCTTTCTCAGTTTCACCCATAGCATAATAAAACGATCTATGTGGAGCTCTATCTGCCCCTAATGATGTATGTCTGCTTGGAAGTTTCTTTTTATTGAATTTAGCCATTATATACCCTTTATTGTTACTGATATTTTATCAATATCATTCTTTAAATTATTATAATTATTTTTTTCTTGTTCAACAATCTCTTTTGGAGCTCGATCTACAAAACTCTTATTCTCCAATCTTTGAGATATTTTATTCATCTCTTGCTCTAATCTACTTTGTTTATTTGTTAAATTTTCTTTTATTAATTTTAAATCAACATCTTTATCAAAATAAATCTTAAACAAATCCCCAGAAACAACCATTGTCGCAGCTGGTTTATCTAAATCTTTATCTAGGATACTATTAATTCTTCCAAGTTTTTTTAGAATAATTTCATTTGTATTAATAAAGTCTTTTTGATTTTTATTAATATTGCTTATTGATACATCAATAAATGAGCCTGGGCTTACATTTAACTCGTTTTTAAATGATCTAATCTCTGAAATAATATTGATGATATTTTCAACTTGTTCGGTGCTACTATCCCTATTTATTTCACCTGATAACCAATTTTTAAGCATTAAATAATCACTACCTTCATTATCAAATTTATTTTTGAGCCAGATTTCCTCTGTTACAAAAGGAATAAAAGGATGAAGCAAAATCAGAATTTGTTTGAATACAAAAGATGATACTTTTTTAACCTCCTCTTTAGCTTTTTCATCATCTGAAAAGAGTATAGTTTTAGATAGCTCTAAATACCAATCACAATACGAATGCCATGCAAATTGATAGGCATTTTTAGCTGCTTCATCAAACCTATAATCTTCAAGGTTTTTTTCTATCTTATTTTTTGCTTCAACAAGTTCTGAATAAATCCATTTATTAATATTTACATTTAAACTTGGAACTTTATCTATATCCTTAAAATCACATTCATTAGTGATTAAAAAGTTATTTGCATTCCATAATTTATTTAAAAAATTTCTGTAACCTTTAACTCTATCCTCAGAAAGCTTTACATCTGTGCCTGGTGATGCCATTGATAACAAAGTAAATCTAAGTGCATCTGCGCTATATTTTTCAATTAAATCTAAAGGATCAATTACATTACCTTTCGATTTAGACATTTTTTGTCCCTTCTCATCTCTGACCAATGCATGAACGTAAATATCTTTAAATGGTTCTTTGTTTAAAAACTCTGTGCCAAACATAATCATTCTAGCTACCCAAAAAAATATAATATCAAAACCTGTAACTAATACTGACGTTGGGTAAAATTTATCAACAAATTTATTGTCATCCGGCCAACCAAGTGTAGCAAAAGGCCATAAACCAGATGAGAACCAAGTATCTAAAACATCTGGATCACGATTTAATTCAACATCTTTAGCATAATGTTTCTTAGCTTGTTGTTTTGCATCATTTTCATTTTCAGCAACAAAAATTTTTTTATCAGGACCATACCAAGCAGGTATTTGATGGCCCCACCAAAGCTGCCTTGAAATACACCAAGGCTCTATATTGTTCATCCACTGGAAATAAGTTTTCGACCAATTCTCAGGAAAGAAATTTGTTTTTTTTGAGTTAACAACTTCTTTTGCTTTAACAGATAATTTACCAGCATCAGCAAACCATTGTTCTGTTAGGAAAGGTTCGATTATTGAATTAGATCTATCTCCATAGGGAACTTTGTTTTTTATATTTTCTTCTTTTACAAAAAATTCCTTTTCTTTAAGTTCTTTTAAAATTCTTTTTCTAGCTTCAAACCTATCAAGTCCTACATAATTTTTTGGAGCGTTTTCATTTATTTTACCAGCTTCAGTAAAAATATTAATTATTTCAAGATTATTTCTTTGGCCAACATCATAGTCATTAAAATCATGTGCAGGAGTTATTTTTAATGCCCCTGTTCCTTGTTCAGGATCTGCATAATCATCCTCAATAATTTTTATTTTTCTTCCAACAATTGGAATAGTAACTGTTTTTCCAACAAAGGATTTAAATCGTTCATCTTTTGGATTTACAGCTATAGCTGTATCACCAAGCATGGTTTCGGGTCTTGTTGTTGCAATTGTAATAAATTCTTCAGTCCCATCTATTGGATATCTGATGTAATAAATTTTAGAATTTACCTCTCTTTGATCTACTTCTAGGTCTGAAATTGCTGTTTTTAAAACTGTATCCCAATTAACTAATTTCTTATCTTTATAGATCAGTTTTTTTTTATAAAGATCTACAAAAACCTTAATTACTGATTTGGATAAATTCTCATCCATAGTGAAGGCATTTCTTGACCAATCACAAGAGCAACCAAGTTTTTTTAATTGATTAATTATAATGTCTCCATATTGCTCTTTCCATTCCCAAACTTTTTCAATAAATTTTTCTCTACCAATTTCATTTTTATCAATTTTTTCAGAGGTCAATTTTTTCTCTACTAATGCTTGAGTAGCAATTCCAGCATGGTCTGTACCCGGTTGCCATAAAGTTTCAAAATTATTCATTCTATGATAACGAACTAATAAATCTTGAATTGAATTGTTAAGTGCATGACCCATATGTAAACTACCGGTTACATTTGGTGGTGGAATTACAATTGAGAATTTTTTTGAATTTTCCTTTGGTTTGAAAAGACCATTTTTTTCCCAATAAGAATAAATTCTATTTTCTACATCAGAATGTATATATTTATCGCTACTCATTGATTTTAAAGTTTATAATTTAATAATCTAAATTAACAATAATCAATTTGGATCGTTATTTAATAGACTAATAGAAAAAATTTATTATAAAAAGGCATCTGTAGCTATTAGCTAAAAATAAGATGGCAACGTGGCGGAATGGTTACGCAGAGGATTGCAAATCCTTGTATCCCGGTTCGATTCCGGGCGTTGCCTCCAAAAAAAATCTTGTTTTAGTTACAAAAAAAAGTAAGTTGGCTTTTTTACATTCCTCGGTAGCTCAGTTGGTAGAGCAGTTGACTGTTAATCAATTGGTCGCAGGTTCGAGTCCTGCCCGAGGAGCCAAAAAAATCAAATTGAAAAATAAAGTATCTCTTAAAATAAATCTAGGGTCTTAATTAAAACTTTAATTAAACTACTTTTGAAATTCCTGATCCTGAAATTTGTAAAGATTTATTAAATTTTAATTTTTGATCAGCATTTAGTTCTGAATATAATTTAACTAAAAAATTATAATTAACATTCATGTGACCTTCTTGTGATTTTTCTAAATTTACTAAGTATTCTGAAAAATCTTCAAAGAAATAATTAATTGGCACTTTTAAATAATTTGCAAGCTGAAGTAATCTTATCGAGCTTACACCGTTAGTACCTTTTTCGTATTTTTGAATTTGTTGAAATGTTACGTTAATTGCTTTTGCTACTTTAGTCTGTGTTAAACCTAAAGCTAATCTTCTTAGCTTAAGCTTGTTGCCTAAGTGTTTATTGAAATTATCTTCCATTAAGACCCCTCTTAATTAAATTTTATAAAGTCTATTCAACCTATTTATTAATGTTACTGCAATAGAAAAATTTATTTTTTTTTCTAAATAATTTGAAATAATCAAAATACTGTCAAGCATTAGTTGAATGCAAAATAAACATATTTCGATTGATTTAATCTAAATTTATTGCTTTAAAATTATATATTTTTTATAGTATCTGACTTAAAAACAGCTTAGTTCTATCGCTCTTAGGGTTAGCAAAAAACTCTTTAGTTTCAGCTCTTTCTACAATCATTCCTTCATCCATAAAAATAACTTCATCAGCAACCTCTTTAGCAAATCCCATCTCATGTGTTACTACAATCATTGTCATTCCTGCCTTTGCCAGATTTACCATAGCATCTAAAACTTCTTTGATCATTTCTGGGTCTAAAGCTGATGTTGGTTCATCAAATAACATTATTTTTGGCTCCATACATAATGCTCTAGCAATAGCACATCTTTGTTGCTGACCTCCTGATAATTGACCAGGATATTTACTTGCCTGATCTGCAATTTGTACTTTTTCTAAATGTTGAAGCGCTAATTCTTCAGCATCTTTTTTTGGCATTTTTTTTACCCAAATTGGCGCTAGTGTACAATTATCTAAAATAGAAAGATGAGGAAATAAATTAAATTGTTGAAACACCATCCCAACTTCAGCTCTAATTTTTTCTATGTCTTTAGTGTCCGCTGTTAATTCATTTCCATCTACAATAATTGAACCTTGTTGATGTTCTTCAAGTCTGTTTATACATCTAATTAATGTTGATTTACCCGATCCCGAAGGTCCACAGACAACAATTTTTTTATTTTTTTCTACTTCTAAATTTATATTTTTTAATACTTGGAAATCACCAAACCACTTATTCATTTCTGTAATCTGTATTATTTTATCTGACATTATCTTTCCGTTTTATATTTTTTTTCTAAATTATAACTATATTTACTCATTGCATAGCAAATAATAAAAAATAGTACTGATGCAAACACATAACCTTCCATTGCAAAACCTAGCCACTCTGGGTTCGTTTTAGCAAGGTTTAGCATTCCAACAATTTCTAAAAGTCCAACAACAAATATTAAAGGGGTATCTTTTACTAACGCTAAAAAGGTATTGGCAATACCAGGTATTACAAGTTTAAGTGCCTGTGGTAAAATAACTAAAATATGCATTTTCCAATAGCCCATTCCTAAAGATTTAGCAGCATCATATTGGCCTCTTGGTAATGCTTGCAAACCACCTCTAATAACTTCTGCTACATAAGCAGCTTCAAATAATGAGATTGCAATAATTACCCGGACTAATTTATCAATAAACATATCTTCGGGTAAAAACATTGGAAACATTACTGAGGACATAAATAATACTGTAATCAATGGTACCCCTCTCCAAAATTCAATCATTCCTATTGAAAAATATTTAATTATTGGAAAATCAGACCTTCTGCCTAAAGATAAAAATAAACCTATAGGAAAACAGAAAATCAAACAAAAAAATGATACTATAAAAGTCAAAGACAAACCTCCCCAAGCGCCTGTCTCTACCCATTCTAATGCTTCTAATTTACCAAGCTCAATAAGCTCGTCATAAAAAAATACATATTTTAGTAATATATAAAGTGTGATTGGAACTATAATGAAATAGTACATTTTAAATTTTGAAGGAATAAAAAATCCAATTATAATTGAAATTACAGCTGCAATAATTCCATATGAGAAATCAAAAAATATTGGACCACCTGATATAAAAAAGAAAATAAAGAAAAAAGCAATCACAGGATAGACAACAACATAATAAAGGGTCAAATATTTTTTAAATTTTTCAGTAGCAAAAAAACCTATAGTTCCTAAGAATGCTAATGCTATAAATGACAAGTTAATTCGCCACTGCTCAGCATTTGGGTACATCCCATACATAAATCTGTTAAACCAAATTTTAATATATGTCCAACAAGCGCCACTACCTGTACATACATCTTTTGAGTCTCCAGCAATATTCGCATCTAAGATAAACCAACTTAATAATGGTGGCAGTGATTTGATAACCACAAATACAATTAATAATGATAAAAAAGCATTAAAATTGTTAGTATTAATATTTTTATTTATTGAGTCTAAAAACTTTAAGCCTGAATAATCAATTCTAATTAAATGAAGTCCAATAAACCCTAAAATTAGTGGTAAAA
>CABZSV010000015.1 GCA_902528575.1 uncultured Pelagibacteraceae bacterium | reverse complement strand
ATATCTAAAACTATAGCAGCTGTAGCTATTGTTTCAGTTGCTTTATTTGGCTCTGCAAATGCAAAGACTTTAAAGATTGAAACTCACTTTACAGCTAGTTCACCAAATGGTGAAGTTGCTGCTCAATTCGCTAAAAACGTTGAAATGTTTTCTGGCGGAAGCTTAAAAGTAGAAATGTTCTACTCATCATCAGTAACAGGTAAATCTGCTGAGGTATTTAACTCTGCACAAACTGGAATTATTGATTGTGATATGACTGGTGCAGGTTACCAAACAGGTAAAAATGCAGCATTCCAATTCGCAGGTGATGTAATGGGTGGATACGATAACCCATATCAACAATATGAATTCTTGAATTTCCCAGGAGCTCAAGAAGCTGTTGATGCACTTTACAACAAATATGGAATGACATTAATTGGTTGGTGGATACCAGGACATGAGTCTTTAATATCTAGCAGACCAATTCCAGATGTTGCTTCATTAAAAGACTTTAAATTTAGATCACCTCCAGGAATGGAAAGTATGATCTTTACAGCATTAGGTGCTAAGCCAATCGTAATGGACTTTGGTGAAGTTCCAACTGCTTTACAAACTGGTCTAATTGATGGTGCTGACTACTCATCTTTAGCTACTAACTATGCAGGTGGACACTATGAGCAAAATAAATATGCTACATACCCAGGTTTCCACTCTATGCCAGCTGACCACTTAGCTTGTAACACAAAAGTATGGAACAAGTTAAAGCCTCATGAAAAAGGTGCAATGAAAGCAGGTATTGAAATTGCTGGAAGAACTATCACTAGCTTAGTTGAGAGAAAAAACGCAGAAGCTGTTAAAGCTTTAAATGAAATGGGCGTTACTCTTCATGACTGGTCTAGAGAAGACAGACTTAAATTCAGACAAGCTGCACTTGCTGCTTGGGAAGAATGGAAGACTAAGTCTCCAGAAGCTGCGGCACTTATCGAGATACACAAAGCTTATATGAAAGCTAACGGTATCATGTAATAAAAAAAATCTTGAAGGGCCTGCAAAGGCCCTTCGAATTATTTAAATTTTTACTCAATGATCGATAAAGAATTACAAGAACAAAATCAAAAAGTTGCGAGTAAAGATGATTTTCCAATAAATTGGATTGATAGAGTTTCCTTATTTTTAAGTCACACAATTAAATATTTAATTCCTGTAATTGTAATTGTGATGATGTATGAAATTTTTATGAGATATGTATTGTTTAAACCAACATTGTGGGCAAACGAACTATGTCTATGGCTTGCTGGTGTTTGTTATTTAGTCGGCGGTATATATGCAACAAGATTAAGAAGCCATATTAGAATAGTATTATTGTATGATTGGGTTAGTAGACCGACCCAGAGAATTTTTGACCTAATTAGTACTTTAATTATTGTTCTTTTCGCAGCAGCTGTAATTTATGGGGGTATGGAAGATGCCTACAGATCATTTATAAATTGGGAGAGATTTGCAACTTATTGGGATCCACCAATTCCAGCTACCATGAAACCACTAACACTTATATGTGTTTTTCTTATTGCTGTTCAATCTGTAAATAATTTAATTATTGATTGGAGAAATCCTAAAGAAAAACAATACGACCCTTCCAAAGAATTAAAATAATATGGATATAGGATCACTTTCGATAATACTAATAGTAGGATTGTTATTACTTATATCTATAGGTGTTCCAATGGGTTTTGCATCTGGTTTTATGGGTGCAGTATTAGTATTTTTATACATAGGTGAACACGCGTTAGGCATATTACTTTCAAGATACTATTCTCTTGTTGTCACTTATTCCTTTTTATCTGTTCCATTATTTATATTTATGGCCTCCTTGCTCGAACGTTCGAATATCGCAAGAGATCTTTATGACGCTTTAAATGCGTGGTTAAGAAAGACTAGAGGTGGAGTAGGAGTCGTTACTGCCATCATGGCAACAATTATGGCCGCGATGAGTGGAATTATTGGTGGAGAAATAGTTTTATTAGGCTTGATTGCACTGCCTCAAATGTTGAGATTAAAATACGATCAGGATATGTCGATCGGTATTATTTGTGCATCAGGATCTTTGGGAACAATGATACCACCTTCAATTGTTTTAATTATTTATGGATTAACAACAGAGACTTCTATTACGATGTTATTCCAAGAGGCCATTGTTCCTGGTTTAATGATTTCAGGTTTAATTATTACATACATTTTAATTCGTACAAGATTACAACCGCATTTGGCACCTTTAAGTGATGAGCCTGCTTTAACTTTAAAAGAAAAAATGTCATACCTCCCAGGTCTTTTACCACCTATTGGTATTGTAATAATTGTATTAGGTTCAATTTATTCTGGAATGACAGGAATAACAGAAGCAGCTGGTATGGGTGTAGTTGCTACATTAATTATAATTTTTGCGAGAAAAGAACTTACGTGGTTTTTATTTAAAGATGCATTAACAAGAACTTTCAAAGCATCTGGAACTATTTTAACTATTACTTTTGGTGCTACAGTTTTAGCAGGTGCTTATTCTCTCGCTGGAGGTCCTAAATATGTAGCAGAAACTATTTTGGCTTATGATTTAAAACCAATGTATTTAATCTTCATGATGCAGATTATGTTTTTGATTATGGGAGCATTTATGGATTGGGTTGGAATTGTATTGTTAGCAATGCCTGTATTTTTACCAATAGTTATAGCTCTTGGATTTGATCCAATTTGGTTTGGAATATTATTTTGTGTAAACATGCAAGTTTCATTTTTAAGTCCACCATTTGGGCCCGCCGCTTTTTATCTAAAATCCGTTGCTCCTCCACATATCTCATTAACAGATATATTTAGAGGCTTTGCTCCATTTATAGTTATTCAGTTAATTGTATTAGCATGTGTTATGTTCTTCCCTGAAGCAATGACTCAAAACTTCCACGAGTTTAAACCAAAACCATGATGAAAATAGGCTTTATTGGAACAGGTCTTATGGGCCTGCCAATGGCTAAAAATTTATTAAAATCAGGATTTAAACTAAAAGTATTCAATCGTTCAATTAATAAAGCAGAACCTTTGAAAGAATTTGGCGCTGAAATATCTAAAACTTTAGGTGAAGTTGTTAAAGATAATGACTTTATTATTACAATGTTAACAGATGATAGTGCTGTTGATGCAATAATGAATAATTCAGATTTATTAGAAAATTTAAAATCTGGATCAACTGTTATTGATATGAGTTCGGTTAAACCAACGACAGCAACAAAATATGGAAACAGTTTAAAATCAAAAAATATAAATTATTTAGATGCACCAGTATCAGGGGGAACAATTGGAGCTGAGGAAGCTTCATTAGCTATAATGGTTGGAGGAGAGCAAAGTGTCTTTGATAATTCTATAAATATTTTAAAAGCTATGGGAAATCCAACTTTAGTTGGACCTATTGGCAGTGGACAAGTTTCAAAGTTAGCAAATCAAATTGTGGTAGGAGTTACAATAGGAGCGGTTGCGGAGGCAATAACTTTATGTGAAAAAGCTGGAGCAGACCCGGTAAAACTAATTAAAGCTCTTTCTGGAGGTTGGGCGGATAGTAAAATTTTACAAACTCATGGAAAAAGAATGATAGATAAAGATTTTACTCCAAAAGGTAAAACTTTTACCCATTTAAAAGATATGAATAACATTTTAGAGTGTGCAAATTCATATAATACACATTTACCTATTTCAAATTTAGTGAAAGAAATGTATAAAACTCTTGTCGATAATGGTCATGGAAACACTGATCATAGTTCACTTTATAATGAAATCGAAAGGATAAATAAAAAATGAGTGGAAGATTAGAGGGTAAAAAAATTCTTGTAACAGCAGCAGGCCAAGGGATTGGAAAAGCAACAGCAATTGCATTTTATAAAGAAGGTGCTCATGTTATTGCAACTGATTTAAATGATAAAACTTTAGCTGATCTAAATAAAGAATATCCTGAGATAAAAGTGCAAAAGTTAGACTCGACAGACAACAATGCAATTTTAGAATTTACTAAAACCCTAGATAAAGTTGACGTTTTATTTAATGCTGTAGGATTTGTTCATCATGGGACAATATTAGAATGTGATGAAAAAGATTGGGATTTTTCATCTAATGTAAACGTTAAGTCGATGTACTTTATGTGCAAAGCTATATTACCTTTAATGATCAAA
Organism: uncultured Pelagibacteraceae bacterium; assembly: GCA_902528575.1. Classification (GTDB taxonomy): domain Bacteria; phylum Pseudomonadota; class Alphaproteobacteria; order Pelagibacterales; family Pelagibacteraceae; genus Pelagibacter. The sequence continues at coordinate 15,578 of CABZSV010000015.1, read as the reverse complement.
CAAAATGGTGGAAGTATTATTAATATATCTTCATGCGCATCTAGCTTTAAAGGTTTTCCAAATAGATTTGTTTACGGAACAACAAAAGGTGCGGTGATTGGTTTAACAAAAGCGATTGCAGCAGATTTCGTTAAACAAAATATTAGATGTAATTCAATTGCGCCAGGTACAGTTTATTCACCTTCTTGGCAAGATAGGGTAAATCAAAGCCCAGATCCGGTTCAAGCAAAAAAAGATTTTATTGCAAGACAACCTATGGGAAGATTAGGTACTGCAGAAGAAATAGCAGCTGTGGCTGTTTATTTAGCTAGCGATGATGCAACATTTACAACCGGAAGTACAATTCATGTTGATGGTGGAATTTCAATATAATTAAACAACAAAAGGATAAATATGAAGTTATTAAGAGTAGGAAATAAAGGAAACGAAAAGCCAGCTGTTTTAGATAAAGACGGTAAAATTAGAGATATTAGTTCTCATGTTAAAGATTTAAATCCTGATTATTTAAATTTTGAGACAATTTCTAAATTACAAAGTGCTGATTTATCTTCTTTACCAGAATTATCTGCAAGTGATCGAATAGGATCTTGTGTTACTAAGCCAGGTAAATTTGTTGCAATTGGATTAAATTATTCTGATCATGCTGCTGAAACTGGAGCTGATGTTCCTTCTGAACCAATAGTTTTTATGAAAGCTACTAGTTGTATAGTTGGACCTAATGATGATGTTGAAATAGTTTCTGGATCTAAAAAATTAGACTGGGAAGTTGAACTTGGGATAATTATAGGAAAAGAAACAAAACATATTTCTGAAAGCCAAGCTCAAGATCATATATTAGGCTATTGTTTGGTTAATGATGTGAGCGAAAGAGAATGGCAAATTGAAAAAATGGGTCAATGGGTTAAAGGAAAATCCCACGACACTTATGGACCAATCGGCCCTTACTTTGTTACTAAAGATGAAATTGCAGATGTTAACAATTTAAAGATGAGTTTAGATGTTAATGGAAAAAGAATGCAAACAGGTAATACAAGTACAATGATATTTAATGTCGATGTTATTGTCTCTTATTTGAGTAAATATATGTCTCTTCAAGCAGGTGATATAATTACAACTGGAACACCTCCAGGAGTTGGTATGGGAATGAAACCTCAACAATTCTTAAAAGCAGGTGATACTATGAAACTATCAATCGAAAATTTAGGAGAGCAAAACTCTAAGGTAGTTGCTTTATAATTAATTGTGAAAATAACTTCTATTAAAAGTCATGTACTTAGATATGAGTTAGAAAAAGAACTTGGTTATTCACAACAATATTACAAACATCGTACAGCCCATCTAGTCGAAGTCCAAACAGACGAGGGAATAAAAGGTTGGGGTGAATGTTTTGGTCCTGGAAATATAGCTTTAGCGAACAAGTTTATTGTTGAAAAGGTTATACAGCCTTTAGTAATTGGTGAAGACCCTTTAAACAAAGAATACATCTGGCAAAAAGTATACAATCTTTTAAGAGATAGTGGTCAAAAGGGAATGCCAATTCAAGCATTATCAGGAGTAGATATTGCTTTGTGGGACATTCTTGGAAAGAAAACAAACTCTCCTCTTTATCAACTTGTTGGTGGCAAATGTAATAATGAAGTCCCTGTTTATGGGTATGGAATGATGTTACAAAAAAAATCAGTTGATGAATTGATCGCCTTGTTCAAAGAGGAATCAAAGCAAATAAAATCAAAAAATTTTAAAGCTATGAAAATGAAAGTTGGATTAGGTCCAAAAGAGGATTTAAAGTTAGTTCAAGCTGTAAGAGACACTGTTGGAAAAGATTTTAAATTAATGGTTGATGCTAACCACGCTTATAATTTGAAAGATGCTCTTTATGTAGGAGAAGGTTTAGATGAATTAGATATTTATTGGTTTGAAGAACCTGTGGCTCCTGAAGATTATGAGGGTTACAGAAAGTTAAAGCAAAAAATATCTACTAGCATTGCAGGAGGAGAAGCTGAATTTACCAAATATGGCTGGAATAAATTAATATCAAATAAATGTATTGATATAGCTCAACCAGAGGTTTGTGGACTAGGCGGAATTACGGAGTATTTAAAAGTTGCAGCACTAGCGCAAGCAAATTTTATACCTGTAATTAATCATGTATGGGGTTCTGCAGTTAGTATTGCAGTTAACCTTCATTTGTTGACGGCTCAACCTGATATGCCAGGCGGACTATTTCCATCTAAATCTATGCTTGAGTTTGATACAACAGAAAAAAATATTTTTATCACAGATTTACCAAACGAAGAATTTTCAATTTTAGACCAAGTTAAAAACAATAATGGTTATGCATCAGTAACAGATAATATAGGTATTGGTATAAACCCGAATGAAGATTTTATTAAAGAGTTTGAAGTAAATGAATAAAATAAAAACATCAGAACCAAAACCTCTTTGGAAAATAAGATGTACTTTAGGTGAAGGAACATTATGGGTTAGTAAACATAACTCAATTTATTTTGTAGATATTAAAAAAAAGAAAATTTGCTCTTTCAATATTAAAAATAAAAAAAAGAAAATCTTTAAAGTAAATAAAGAAATTGGTTTTATCGCTCATATCAAAGATTATATTTTTATTTTAGGTCTCCAGGGAGAATTAAGAATTCAAAATCTAAAATCAAAAAAAATTTTAAAATCTATAAAGATAGAACCAAACTTGAAACTAAATAGAATTAATGATGGTAAAACAGATCCTGCTGGAAATCTTTGGTTTGGCACTATGGACAACTTGGAAAGAAAAATTGAAAAAGGCTCTTTATATAAATTAGATAAAAATTTTAAATTAATAAAAGTTGATAAAAATTATAGAATTACTAATGGACCAGCGTTTATTGATCAGTATAATTTTTATCATACCGATAGTCCAAAAAAAACTATCTATAAAATTAAAATAAATAAAAATAATAAAATAGTTAGTAAAAAAATATTTAAAAAATTATCTTCTGATGAAGGTTCACCAGATGGAATGACTTTAGATAAAAATAAAAATTTATGGGTAGCTCATTTCCATGGTGCTTGTATTTCTGTTTTTAATAAAAAAGCAAAATTAATTCACAGAATTCAGTTTCCTGCAAAAAATATAACTAATTGTGCATTTGGAGGTAAAAATACTAAAGAACTTTATGTTTCAACAGCAACTAAAGGCATGAACAAAGCAGATTTGCAAAAATTTAGATATTCTGGGTTCTTTTTTAGTGTAAAAACAAATGTAAAAGGAATTTTACAAAAGAAATTTGTTTTAAATAATGAAGAAAAGAGATCTTTACTATGAGAGAATACCTACTAAGCTTTTAAGAGAGGATTTTAGATTATTAGGTACTTTCCTGGGCAGAGTTATTAAAGATCAAGAAGGTCTAGCATTTTTTAAAATTGTCGAAAAATTTAGAGTGCTATCAAAAAATACTCTCTATGATAAAAATAAAAGAAAAGTATTATCAAAAATTTCAAAAGAAGTTAAAAAACTAACTCCGGAGAACACATTTAAATTAAGTAGAGCATTTTCACACATTTTAAATTTACTGAATCTAGTAGAGTCCCTTGACGCATCAAGAAAGTTAAATGAGTACGAAAATCCGTATTTTAAAAGTAAAAATCAAAATTTATTTATAGAAGATATAATTGAGGGCTTATTTAAAAACAAAAAAATTTCTGACAAAAATATTTATGAGCAGGCCAAAAAACTTGATATTGGGATTGTTCTTACTGCTCATCCAACAGAAGTAAAAAGAAGAACTTTAATACAAAAATATGCAAATTTGATATATATTATGGAGCAGAGACATCTCTATAAAAAATATCCATCAAAGATTATCGAACTAGATAGACAATTATATTCAGAAATAGCAATTATATGGAAAACAGATGAGTTAAAACGAACCAAGCCATCTCCATTAGATGAGGCTAGATGGGGTTTAGCCGTTATTGAGGATAGTTTGTGGGACACAATTCCTAAAGTTTACAAAAGACTAAACGATATATTTAGAAAAAATTTAAAAAAGGATTTACCAAGAGATTTTAACCCTATTCAGTTTGGGTCATGGATGGGCGGTGATAGAGATGGAAATCCTAATGTGACAGCTGAAGTAACTAAGAAAGTAATATTATTTTCTAGGTGGCAAGCTGCAAAATTATATGAAAAAGAACTTACTAAGTTAATTCAAGATTTATCCATGGAAGAATGTTCTGCAAAAATTAAAAAAGCGACTGGAAATAGTTTTGAACCGTATAGAGTGTATTTAAGGCCAATAAGAGATAAAGTAAGACTAACCCATCAATTAATTGAAAATCATTTAAATAATAATTCAAACTTAAATGAAAAAAAGTTAATTCAAAACAAACATGAAATTACTATTCCATTAAGAGAAGTAAGAAACTCATTAAAACTAAATAAAGGAGATCATATTGCCAATGCAGATCTATTAGATTTAATGAGGAGAGTTAGGTGTTTTGGCATTAATCTTGCAAGATTAGATATCAGACAAGAAGCTGATAGACATGAAAAACTCTTAAATGAAATTTTCAAAAATAAAATTAAAATTAAATATTCTAATTTAAGTGAGATAGATAAAATTAAATTATTGAATAAATCAATTAAAGAGAAGAAATTTTTTGTAGATAAAATAAAAATACAAAATAAAGAAAATAGAGAGGTGTGGAATACATTTAAGGTGATTTCATCTACCCCAAATGAGTGTTTAGGCGCATATGTAATATCAATGACATCTAATGCCTCTGACATTTTGTCTGTATATTTTTTACAAAAACAAGCAAATATTAAAAATTTATTAAGAGTTGTTCCACTGTTTGAAACTTTAGATGATTTAATAAAAGCCAAAGATGTCATGAAAAATTTATTCAAACTTTCTTGGTACAGAAAATTGATTAATTCTAAACAGGAAGTAATGATTGGATACTCAGACTCAAGTAAAGATGCGGGAAAATTATCAGCAAGTTGGCATCAATACAAACTTCAAGAAGAGTTAAGAGCATTGTCAAAAAAATACAAAATTGACTTAGTATTTTTTCATGGAAGAGGAGGATCTCCAGGAAGAGGAGGCGGACCAATTCAAGCAACATTAAAATCTCAACCAGCTGGAACTGTAAATGGGAAAATCAGAATTACTGATCAAGGTGAAGTAATTCAACAGAAATATGGATATAAACCTTTAGCTGAATATAATCTTTGTAGTTATATAGGAGCGGTTATGGATGCTTCTTTAAATCCACCACCAAAATCAAAACCTAATTGGCGAGATTTAATTCAGAATATGTCTGAAATTTCTACATCTGCTTATAGGAAATATTTAAATCAAAGCGAAGACTTTATCAGATACTTTAAAATTGTGACACCTCACAAGTCTCTAGGAAAACTAGCTATAGGTTCAAGACCAACAAAAAGAAAAAATGTTGATAACATTCAAGGTCTAAGAGCTATACCATGGGTATTTGCTTGGACACAAATTAGATTAATGTTACCAGCTTGGTTAGGAACAACTGAGGCTTTGAGATATGGATCAATTAAAAAGTTTAAAAAAACTATGATGGATATGGAAAAGAACTGGCCATATTTTATTTCGACTATGGATATTTTAGATATGGTAATTTCAAAGGTTGATCCAGAAATCTCAGTTATATACGAAAATAATTTAGCTGATGCTTCATTAAGGAGAATTGGTAGAAAATTAAGATATCAATTTGATGCATTGGTCAAATTGCATAATAAAATAACTCCAAGAGAAGTGATACAAGAAAGAAAAAAATTTAGAAAAGCACTGTTTATTAGAAGCAATTATACAGAGATGTTAAATATTTTACAGGCAAATGTAATGAATAAATTAACAAATAAAAAATATAAAAATTTAGATAAAAAATTTCTTGAAGATGCTTTAATGACATCGATTGCAGGTATTTCTGCAGCAATGAAAAATACTGGATAAATGTTTGAAATCTTAATTGCTTTTGGGGCAGGACTTATAAGCTTTTTGTCTCCATGTGTTCTACCTTTAATACCTGGATATATTTCTTATATCTCTGGTCAATCATTACAAGAAATACTAAATAAAAAAGAAATAAACTTTTTTCCGTTAATTTTATTTTGTCTTGGGTTCTCAACTGTTTTTGTTATTTTAGGAGCATCCGCATCGTTTTTAGGTCAGACACTTTTACAAAATTCAGAAATTTTAAGAATTGTAGCTGGAATAATTATTATAATTTTTTCTCTTCAATTAATTGGAATAATTAATATCCCCTACCTAAATTTTGAAAAAAGATTTGATGCTAAAGAATCAAGAAATATTCTTTTTCCATATGTAATCGGTGTTGCTTTTGGTTTTGGATGGACACCCTGTATTGGTCCAATTTTAGGTTCAATTTTAGCTTTAGCATCTATTGAAGAAACCTTATCAAGAGCAGTAATATTATTAATTTTATATTCATTAGGTCTTGCAATTCCTTTTGTTTTATCAGGATATTTAATTCAAAAATTTTTATTATTTTCAAAGAACTTTAGGAAAAATATTAATTTAATTTCAAAAATTGGTGGAATAATTCTTTTAATTACAGGTATTTTAATATTAACCAATCAATTACAAGCAATTGGATTTTATATAATTGAAATCTTTCCTTTTATGCAAAAATTCGGGTAAAAGGTATTAATGAAGATTTATCAAATAGATTCAAGTGCTAGAAAAAAAGGATCAACCTCGCGCGCACTTGCTAAAAAACTTTTAGAGAAAATTAAAAAACCTGGAGATGAGGTGATTTATCGTGATTTAGACGATGAGATGTTTTTTGTAAGTGGACTTACAGAGTCGGGTATGAAAATTGATGAAAAAGATCAGACAGAGCACCACAAAAAAATGTTCGAACTTTCTGATAAATTAGTAAAGGAGTTAAAAGAAAGTGATGTGATTATAATTTCAGCTCCTATTTACAATTATGGTCCTCCCGCAACACTTAAAGCCTGGTCAGATTTAGCAGCTAGGATAGGGGAAACATTTAGATTTAAACCTAATGGGAGACGGGAAGGGTTATTAAAAAATAAACATGCTTATTTAGTAATAACCTCTGGAGGAACAAAATTAAATAGCTCTGAGGATTTCCTAACCCCTTGGTTAAAATTTATTCTTAATTTTTTTGGGATTGAAAAAGTAGATATTATTAGTGCAGATCAAATGGCATTAGATTATGAAAAATCGATAAGTGATGCAGAGGCACAAATAGAAAAATTATTTAAAGATTAAACTTTCTTTTTAGATGTCTAAGTTTTCCCTCTGTACTATCAAAATCAATATAACAACCTTGTAAAAATCTTTCGCCCTCTTTAGTTTCATAAGCTGTTCTTCCATGGAGCAATCTATGATTATCCATCATTATTAAGTCTTTTGGTTCAAGTTTAAATTCAATTCTATATTTATCTGAATTATACATTTCAGATATTTTTTTCCTTGCTTTATAGTAAAGGTCTAATTTTTCTTTTTCTAATATCGGAACATAGTCTAATCTTGGACTAAATCTTACCTGTTTAAAACTTTTATCCTCATTTAATTCAATCAAAGGTGAAATAGTCTCTAAAATAACTTCTTTATCAATAAATCTAAATCTTACTTTTACCTCTGTTAATATTTTGTAAAATTCTGGGTAGTCATTTTTCAAATCTTCTGTAACTGTATAACCATCCACTAATGTTGATAATCCACCTGAAACGTTACTTTCAATACAGTGTAAAAGTTGAATACATGGCACAGGATTTCTATAAGGATTATCCGTATGAGGCGCCAAAGCTAATGATGTATAAGCTAGATCGTTTGGATCAGGTTTAGATTTTACGTCAAAATATTCACCAAAATTTGTTCTTCGAACACTGCCTATAGAATTTGCAAATTCAACAATATAATTTTTAGATGTTGGAATATTTTTTACTATTACAAAACCATATTTGTAAAACGAAACAAGCAGATCATGCATCTCTTTACTTTCATAAAAATTTTCTTGATATTCAAAATTTTTTATATTTTTTAAAGTTGAGTCCCATTTAGTTTTTTCAATAGATCTAATTACAATATCTTCTTTAGAAAATTCAGAAGCAATTTTATCAATTTCAAGTTTTGAATTAACGCCATCATTAAAATTAACCTCTAGATATTTTTCATCAAGGTTAACTTTATTTATTGAGACATCATTACTTAAGAAAGTAGGATCAAAAAGTCTTTGCTGAGTTCCTTTATCTAAATATTCTTCACCATTTACTCTTTCTCTTAGCCAGAATGGGTGAATTTCTTTTTTCTCAGACCCATTATTAAAATAAACCTTATTTTCAATTAGCTCGATTTTCATATTAGTAAGCTAAGGATTATTTAAAATTTAACTTTAATCAACATAAATTAAATAGTAAGAGTTCAATGTGAAAAAATTTGATACAAAAAAATATCCTATATATGCAAGCTTTTTAAATCAACTTGCTAAAGATTTAACTAAGTTTTATTACGCTAAGCTAGATAAGCCATTCAAGATAACCAATAAGATGAAAGGCAAAGGTTACGATCCTGTAACAACATCAGATAAAGCCTTTGAAAAATTCATAAGATCAAAAATTTCAAAAAAATTCCCAAATCACCAAATTATAGGGGAGGAATATGGTCACAAAAATACAAAGAGTGAGTTTTCATGGGTGATTGATCCAATTGATGGAACTAGATCATATGTTGTAGGTAATCCTAGTTGGAGCAATCTCATCTCATTAAATTACAATGGAGAACCAATTTTAGGATTAGCAAATTTTCCTAAAATGAGAAAATATTATTTAAATTTGAATAAAAATTCTGCATATGTTTTTGAAAATAATAAAAAAAGAAAACTTAAAGTTAACTCAAAATTAAATTTTACGAATGCAAAATTAGCCGCTGCTTTTCATAATCAATTAACTTTAAAGCAACAATCAAAAATTCAAAAATTTATTAAAAGAATGCAATTTCCATGTTTTGATGCATTGACTTATTGTCAATTAGCAGAAGGTAGGCTTGAAATGGTTGCACAATGCGCAAACAAGATTTGGGATATTCATCCTATAATGCCAATTGTAAGAGCAGCAGGAGCAATAGTAACGACTTGGGGAAATAAAAACCCTGTTGTTGGAGGAAATATTATTGTTTCAAATAATAAAGCCAATCATAAAAAAATTTTAAAATTATTAAAACCATTAGCTGAATGATACCAGAAAGAGTACAAGTAATTCTAGATTTCTGGTTTAAAGAAACCCCATCTGAAATGCGGTTCAAAAAAGATGAAAAGTTTGATCAAAAAATAAAAGACAATTTTTTAAAAGACTATGAATTAGCGTGTCAAAATGAATATGATGATTGGCAAGATAATCCTATGAGTTGTCTGGCGTTAGTAATTTTGTTTGATCAGTTTTCAAGAAATATGTTTAGAAATGACAAAAAAGCTTTTGCTCAAGATCAAAAAACTAGATTGATTGTAAATGATGCAGTTTATTCAGGTTATTTAGAAGCTATGAATGTAAATCAAAGATTATTTATGTTGTTACCTTTAATTCATAGTGAGGAAATTAGTGATCATGAAATGGCTTATTATTTGTTAAATAAATATTTAAGAGAACACGAAGGATACAATGAAATAAAAAAATTTTGGCAAGATCATACAAAAGTAATTAGACAATTTCATAGATATCCTCATAGAAATGAAATTTTAGGAAGAGAATCTACTGAGGAAGAAATAGAATTCTTAAAAGGTCCAAATTCTTCTTGGTGAAATGAATTTAGAATTTATTTTCAAAGTTATAGACAAAGATGAGTGGCAAAAGGCCAAACAATCTGGAACTTATGGTGGGTCAGAAAAAGATCTTAAAGATGGATATATTCACTTTTCAGAAGAGGATCAGGTAGAGGAAACTTTAAATAAACATTACCCCAAAAAAGAAAATCTAATCTTGTTAAGAGTAAATGCTTTTAAGCTTGAACATTTATTATGGGAACAAGCATCGAATGGTGATATGTATCCTCATTTATATTCACCTTTAGACACTAGCACAGTTGTTAATGAATATGAGTTACTGTTAAATGAAGATGGAAGTCATGTACTTCCAGAGATTTTAAAAAAATATCAGTTTAGCCGTCCAAGATAATTAACCATTATTACACCAATAATAATTAAGATAATTCCAATTATTCCATATAGATTAGGAACTTGATTTAATTTTAATACAGCAAAAAGCACAACTCCAGTTACTGTAAGTCCGCTATATGTTGCGTACGCAAAACCTACAGGGAGAGCATGCATTGCTTTTGCAATTGAAAACATAGTAATACACATGAATAAAATACATAAAACAGAGGGGGTTAGTTTTGTAAATCCCTCTGAAATTTTGGCTAAGCTATTAGATGCAATTCCAAAAGAAATACCTAAAGCTAAAAATAAATATCCAAAAAGTGGTTTCATAATTAATCTTTAGATGCAATTTTGTCCGCAAAGGGTCTTAAAATGGGAGCCATTGTAAAAGCTGCTATCAAAGCGACAGGAAATGCAAAAATCCATGAATAAAACCATCTACCCAGAAACCCTTCACCAATGCCTGTATTAACAGCAACCACAACTCCACACATAATTACACTCATACTAAAAGACATTAAAATAACAAACAGAGGTTGAGCATATTTTTTTTTAAGCATATTTAGTTATTCCCAAGTAAGTTAACCATTAGTACACCAATTATAATGAACGCTAAACCAATTAATGAATATAAGTTAGGTACTTGATTAAATCTTATTACTCCAACAACCACTGTTGCAATTATCGTTAGTCCTGCAAACGAAGCATAAGTAATTCCCATAGGAATATTTTTCATTACTAATGAAAGTGCATACATACACAATACAATTGTAATTGCTGTAATTATACTTGGAACAAGAAGTGTAAAACCCTCAGCACTTTTTGCAAAACTGTTTGAAGTTACACCCAAAAAAACTGCAACGCCTAAAAATAAATATGAACTAACAAGACTCATAAAATGATTTTAAATGAATTTTTAGAGAATATATAGAATTATTTAAGAGACCATTTAATAGCATCTTCCATTCTATCATCTCCCCAAAAGAGTTCATTTTTTACAATAAAAGATGGACTGCCAAATATTTTATTTTCACGAGCCAAGTTTGTGTTTTCTTTGTATTTTGTTTCTATATCTGATGATTTTGCTTCAGAGACAATTTCATCTTTATCAAGTTTTAATTCTGAGCAAACTTCCGAGATACTTGGTTCGATGGCTGGTTCTTTACCTTCTTGAAACCATTTTTTATAAGTAAGAATAACAAATTTTTCTCCCCAACCTTTTTCAAAACCAAGGATTGCAATTTGGTTTGCTAAATCAAATTCTGATAATGGATAGGGAACTGGCGTTTTAGCAAAAAAACCATAACCTTCAGCTCTTCTTTCAATATCTCTCCACATGTAATTAACTTTATTCATTTTATCCTTTGGAAATGGGATATTGTTCATTTCTTTCATGATTGCTCTTACTGAAAAAGGTTTCCAGTTAAATTTTACTTGATGTTGTTTTTCAACATCAAGTATTCTAGTTACGGATAGATAGGTATATGTGCTTCCTATCGAAAAATAAAAATCAATTTCACTCACTTATTTTGGTATTGGTGTAGCACCAGTTTCTAAACTGACAATTTTTCCATTATCATATTTATAAACTGCCATTACCGCCTCAACATTACCATCATTAAATGTTACAAATGCATGATGAATACCAACTTCGTTATTTTCATAAACAATCCTAACCTTATCTTGATTAATATCACCACTCATCGCCCATTTGATAACATCACTTTTAGTTAAAACATTTCCTGACTTGTGCATTGTGAATTTAAAATCATCATGCAAAAGCTCATTCATTACTGCTTCATCTTTATTTTTCAAAGCAGCACTATATTTCTCTAATATAGACATGTTATTCCTTTCTATTTAACCTTAGTTAAATCATATATTGAGTAACTGTCTAACACTTCATCCATTATTGGCTTTGATACCTCGGTACCTTCTATAAACTTATGAAGTGCAGCTTCATCAGTACAAAATATTTTAAACATTACAGTACTTTTGTCTGGAGTTACAGTTCCAATTGTTTTTTCAACCACTGCAACTTTTGCTCTTTCAGCAAGTCCTTCAGGAGATTGCATAAATCCCATGAATTTTTCAAAAGTACCTTCTTTTAACTTTGCTACTACTAACATTTCTTTTTCCATTTTTTCTCCTTTATTTAGTTTTTATCAAAATTAATAAGTATACTCACCGCTCATTTGATTCATAGAGTGAGCCATACCAGCTTTACCTCTTATATTTTGTCGACTTGAATTACCACTTCCTGAAATATTTTCATATTTTCCTGTTCCACCAACAATAACAAAAGTACCTGTTCCACCTTGGCCACCAGTTCCTTTACCTTTGTAATTAATGAAAACCTTTTCACCATCCATTAGATAAAAAGTACACATACCTGTTTCATCATCAAACTTTCCAGATACTAATGTTAGTCCACCAATACAATGCATAGTAGATTTATCAAAAATGCTTCCAGGTTCTTTATCCATCAGTCCAGCATTACCGTCGTAAGTAATACTCATGTTTCCATTTCCAGCATCCATCGCATTTAATGACCATGATCCTGCTCCAGCAGCATTAAATTTTCCTGTTTCTGCTAATGAGTAATTTGAGATCGTTAAAAAAATTATTAAAAATAAAATTTTCTTCATTTTTACCTCCTTAAATTGTTTACTTAAACGTAACACTCTTACATAATTGTTAAGGAGTCACTCGTGTTTATAGCGCGCGACAGTTATGCAATTTCAGAGCATAAAAAATGTTGATTATGCTGTTTTATTTAATTTAAATATTTGATAATAATTATCTATGATCGAAAAATTTAATGGAATTGTTTATTTAATAATTTTTATTGTTCATTTCCTTGTTTACGCTGTTTATGCTTTTAGAGCTATAGTTGGAACTAAGGGTTTTATGGATCAATATAACATCGATCATTCGGCAGCTGTAATTACAAGATTTTTTGGAGCTCCTTTTGTTGGGTCTTTCTTAATGGCACTTTATATTATGTTTATTAGAGATGGTGGAGTCAATGGAACGTGGGCGTTCTTTAATTTAGTATTTGTTCAAAATTTAATGTACTTAATATTTGGTATTTATACCATTTACATAAATAAACTTGGACACACTGAAAAGACTAACAGTGAAGGTGTAATAGCTGCTGGAGTACTTACAATTTTAAGTGCTATTCTTACTTACGGATTAGCGGATAAAATTTATATTTAAAACCAATTAGGTATTGGTAAACCTTTTTCTTCTAAAAATTTTTTATTAAACATTTTAGTTGCGTATTTGTCACTTCTATCACAAAGAATAGTTACAATAGTTTTTCCTGGCCCTAACTCTTTTCCCATTCTAATTGCTCCTGCAATATTTATCCCACAGCTTGTACCTAGGCTTAAACCTTCGTTTTGAATTAAATCATATAGAATAGGCAGAGCCTCATGGTCATTAATTGAATATGCGTCATCAATTTTTGCCTCACCAAAGTTGGCAGTCACTCTACTTGAGCCAATACCTTCAGTAATTGAACCACCCTCCGATTTAAGTTCACCATTTTTAATGTAATTATAAAGAGCAGAACCTTTTGGATCTGATAGATAAATTTTTATATCTTTGTTCTTTTCTTTAAGAGCATTACTAACACCTGAAATTGTACCTCCAGTACCTGAAGAACAAACAAAACCATCAACTTTACCATCGGTTTGTTCCCAGATTTCTTGACCTGTCCCTTCATAATGTCCTTTAGCATTTGCAGTATTATCGAATTGGTTAGCCCAAATCACTCCATTATTATTTGTAGGTCTTAGTTCATCTGCAAGTCTAGCTGCTACTTTTACAAAGTTGTTGTCATCTTTATAAGGTTTAGGTGGAACTAATCTTAATTCAGCTCCAAGGTTTCTAAGTAAATCTTTTTTCTCTTGTGTTTGATTGTCATTCATTACAATAATTGTTTTATAACCAAGAGAGTTTCCTAATAAACCTAAACCAATTCCAGTGTTACCAGCTGTTCCTTCAACGACAGTTCCACCTTTGGCAATTAACTTTTTTTCTTGAGCATCTTTAATTAAAGCAAGTGCAGCTCTATCTTTTACTGATCCTCCAGGATTTAAAAATTCTGCTTTTCCATAAATGTTACACCCAGTAATTTCAGAGGCTGCTCTAAGTTTAATTAGTGGAGTATTTCCTATTCCAGAAATAAAATCGTTTTGGGTATTATTCATTATCTGATTTTTTATCACTATCAGACGTAATTCCATAAGGTTTAAATTCACTATCTGCTATTCCAACACTTCTTGCAGGAATTCCAACCATTACAGCATTTTCTGAAACATCTTTCGTAATAACTGCATTTGCTCCTATTCTAGCACCTTTGCCAACGACTACTGGACCTAAAACTTGAGCACCAGAACCAATAACTACATCTTCTTTTATAGTAGGATGTCTTTTCATATTTCTTTGGTCATTTGAATTAATACTTGGAGCTATTCCACCTAACGTAACCATGTGATAGATGGTTACATTATCTCCAATGTCTGAAGTTTCACCAATCACAACACCCATTCCATGATCTATAAACAAATTTTTTCCAATTTTTGCATTAGGATGAATTTCTATTCCAGTTAAGAATCTTGAAAATTGAGAAATGATTCTTGCTATCAAATGAAATTTTGCAGTACTAAAAAAATTTGCTATTCGATGAAAAAAGACTGCTTTAACTCCAGGATAAGTTAATATTAAACTTAACTTAGACCTTGCAGCAGGATCTCTATCAATTATGGATTGTAAAAAATCACTCATATTTCTTTAGTTTAGTTGCTGTTGATTAAAAAATAATATGCCTTATATAGTACTTAATTACCCAATTTAAAGAGGTTAATATGTATAAAAACACTAATTGTTTTCATCTAGCAATCCCTTGTGGAGACTTAGAGGTTGCAAAAAAATTTTACAGTGAAACCTTGGGATGCAGATTAGATAACTCAGCGCAAGAGTGGGCAGATGTTGATTTTTGGGGCAATGAGTTAACCCTTCACAAAAGTGAGCACAAACTTGACAGTGAAAGACATGATGTTGATATGGGCAATGTATCAGTTCCTCACTTTGGAGTTCATTTATCAAGAAAAGATTTTGATGCTCTAAAACAAAGATTAAAAGAGAGTGGAACTAAGTATTACGATGAACCTTATTTAAGATTTAAAGGAACAAAATATGAGCAAGAAACTTTCTTCGTTAAAGACCCAAACGAAAATATTCTAGAAATTAAAACATTAACGGCAAATCCAGAGTAACCTTAAAGCCTAATGGAATACCTGGTATTAGGCTTCTTTACTGGGATTAGCTTAATCTTAGCTATAGGTGCCCAGAATATTTTTGTTATTGAGCAAGGTTTAAAAAAACAACATATA
>CABZSV010000014.1 GCA_902528575.1 uncultured Pelagibacteraceae bacterium | reverse complement strand
TGAATGGAGGAATTTTGCAAATTTTGAATTATTGGAAAGCTTAATTTTTGTTAGAGATGGAGAGTTAGTTTGGGATGGAAAATTAAAAATAAATATCAAAGATTATAAGGAGATATATAAATTCCTTTTAACTCCTAAAAATTATAGAAATCAAATTAATCAAATTGACTTAAATTTTTCTTATAATTTTGATCAAAATATAGCTGAATTAAAAGATATTAAAATTGATAATAAAATTAATCAAAATGTTAATAAAATTCTAAATAATGTAATTATAAAAAAAGACGATTTACAAAATAAAATTTATTTTAAAAATTTACTTAACGAGGCAATTAAGAGTTATGCTGGATAAATCATCTTTTTAGGATTAACTATCTTATTGTATTCTTTTTCATTGATTAATCCTGTTTTTAAAGCCTCATGCTTTAAAGTAGTATCATTTTTAAGAGCTGTTTTTGCAATTTTTGCAGCGTTATCGTATCCAATATGTGGTGCTAATGCAGTTACTAGCATAAGTGAATTATCAAGATGCTCCTGGATTCTCTTTTTGTTTGGCTTTATTCCTTTTACACAATAAATAGCAAAATTTTTTGTACTATCAGCTATTAAGTCAATTGATTGTAAAATGTTGTGAGCAATTAAAGGTTTAAAAACATTAAGTTCAAAGTGTCCATGTGATCCAGCCATTGTTATACCATTATGGTTTCCAATAACTTTAACACAAACCATTGTAACAGCTTCACATTGAGTTGGATTTACTTTTCCAGGCATTATAGATGAACCTGGTTCGTTTTCTGGAAGAATTAATTCTCCATAACCAGCTCTTGGACCTGAGCCTAAAAATCTAATATCATTTGATATTTTCATCAGAGCAACAGCACAAGTATTTAATGCACCTGAAAAATTAACTATTGCATCATGAGCAGCAAGTTCGGCAAACTTATTTGGAGCTGGCTTAAATTTTATTTTTGTAAATTTAGAAATTTCTTTAATTATTTTTTTATCAAAATTTTTCTTTGAATTAATACCAGTACCAACAGCCGTACCTCCTTGGGCTAAAAATAATATTTCTTTTAAAGCATATTCTATTCTTTCAATACTTTTTTTAACTTGAAAATGATATCCTGAAAACTCTTGTCCAAGAGAAAGTGGTGTAGCATCTTGTAAATGAGTTCTTCCGATCTTTATTATACTTTTAAATTCATTAGACTTTTTTTTTAATTCTTTTTCTAGAATTTTTAAGCTTGGTAGCATTTTAGTGATCGACTGTTCGGCGATAGAGATATGCATTGCTGTTGGAAAAACATCATTTGTAGATTGCGATTTGTTTACATGGTCGTTTGGATGAACTGGCTTTTTTGTACCTTTTTTTCCTCCTAAAATTTCTATTGCTCTGTTTGCAATGACTTCATTTACATTCATATTTGTTTGTGTGCCTGAACCTGTTTGCCAAACTTTTAAAGGAAAGTTTTCATCTAATTTACCTTTAATTACTTCATCTGATGCTTTGATTATGGCTTTAGAAATTCTACCATCAATTAATTTATCTTTAGCATGCACTATAGCAGCTGATCTTTTAATGATCGCTATCGATTTAATGATTGAAATATTTACTAAAATTTTTCCAATATTAAAAAATTTATTTGATCTTTGAGTAGAAGCACCCCAATAATTATCATTTGGGACATTTATACTTCCAATACTGTCAAATTCTTTTCTTAATTTCATTGATTAATTTTTAACTAACAAATAATTATTAACATACAATAAATTTTTAAAAACATATAGGAGCATTATGTCGAATTTTAGCAAAGTAGGTACTTTCATGAAAACTTTTGGTCAGGAGGTTAAAACTAAACCGTCATTTAGTACTGAAAAAATAAATAAATTAAGAATAGATCTAATTAAAGAGGAATTAGAGGAGCTTTCAGAAGCTATGAATAATAAGGATTTATTGGAAGTAGCTGATGCGTTAACAGACATATTATACGTAACTTATGGAGCAGGGCATGCATTTGGAATTGATTTGGATAAATGTTTTGATGAAGTTCAAAATTCCAATATGAGTAAGTTAGACGAAAATGGAAAACCTATTTATAATGAGTCTGGAAAAGTTATGAAAGGTCCAAACTATTTTAAACCTGACCTTTCAAAATTCGTAAACTAAATCTCTAACTTAAAGTCAACAGCAGGAGCACTGTGTGTAATACTTCCTACAGAAATTCTATTTACACCAGTAGATGCAATAGCTTTAACAGTTTTTAAAGTAACATTTCCTGAAGCTTCAGTTTTATAATACTTTTTAGCAATTTTCACACTTTCTTCTAAGTTTCTAATACTCATGTTGTCTAGTAGAACAGTATTAAATTTTAGACCTAGTATAGATTTAAGTTGATTGACTGTATCAATTTCAACAGTAATTTTTTTTCTTTTTTTATTTTTAATTGCTTTTAAAACTAAGCTCTTTAAATCTGAACTTGCTATATGGTTATCTTTGATTAAATATTCATCACTCAAGTTAAATCTATGATTTGTACCACCTCCTAATTTAACTGCGTATTTTTGTATAACTCTTAAATTAGGAATCGTTTTTCTTGTGCAACAAATTTTAGTTTTTTTTCCAGCTAATTTAACAAATTCATTTGTTTTAGTTGCTATTCCAGAAATATGAGATAAAAAATTTAAAGCAACTCTTTCAGCAATTAAAATATTGTTTGCTTTACCTTTAATTAATGCAACTAATGAACCTTTTTTAATTCTTGAACCATCTTTTTTCTTAACAATAAATTTTATTTTATTGTCAATCAAAGAAAAAGCTTGCTTAGCAAATACTAACCCTCCAACAACTGCACTTTGATTTGAAATTAATTTAACTGTAATTATTTTATCATTTTTAATTAAACTTGAAGTGATATCTCCAGAGGGATAAAGATCTTCGTTTAATGCTAACTTTACAGTACTTTTGATAAATTCTTTGCTTAATTTAATTTTTGACACTTAATTATCTGCCAATGGCTGCCATTCTTTCAACAGATATTCTGGCTTTATCAATCGTTTCTTTGTCCATGATAATTTCACCAGTTTCATTTTCTAAACAATCTAATATTTTTGGAAGTGTAATTTTTTTCATGTGAGGGCACATATTACATGGTTTAACAAAGTCTACATTTGGATTTTCTATCTGGATATTGTCACTCATTGAGCATTCAGTAACCATCATTACTTTTTTTGGTTGATTATCTTTTACATATTTAATCATTCCAGATGTTGATCCTGCAAAATCGCTTGCTTCAATTACATCAGGAGGACATTCTGGATGTGCAATAATTTTAATTCCTGGATTGTTTTTTCTTATATCCTCTATTTCTTTTTTATTAAATTGATCATGGACAATACAAATTCCTTTCCAAGAAATAATTTCAATATCAGTTTGAGAAGCAACATATTTAGCTAAATAATCATCAGGCAAAAATATCACTCTTTTTACACCAAGTGATTTAACTATTTTCACAGCATTAGCAGATGTACAGCAAACATCTGTTTCTGCTTTAACTTCTGCTGAAGTATTGACGTAAGATACAACAGGAACGCCTGGGTATTTTTCTTTTAATAGCCTAACATCTTTACCTGTAATAGATGATGATAAAGAACAGCCAGCATCCATATCTGGTAGAATAACTTTTTTATTAGGGCTCATTAATTTTGCGGTCTCAGCCATAAAATGAACTCCTGCCATTAAAATAATATCAGCTGAAGTTTTTGAAGCCTCAATTGCTAATGCAAGTGAGTCAGCAGAAAAATCTGCAACACCATGATAAATTTCTGGAGTTTGATAATTGTGGGCTAGAATTACAGCATTTTTTTCTTTTTTTAATTTATTAATTTTATGAATATATGGAGCATGCACTGACCATTCAATTTCAGGGATAACCTTAGAAATTTTTTGATAAATAGGATCTGTCGCTTTTCGTACTTCTTGTGTAAATTCCATGAGGATTTTTACCAATTTGAATCATAATTGTCATTCATTTATTATGGGACATATCGCGGTCGTGCTGAAATTGGTAGACAGGCACGGTTGAGGGCCGTGTGGACCTAGTCCATGAGAGTTCGAGTCTCTCCGACCGCACCAAAATGAATTTTATATAGGAGTTTTTGATGGATAAATTACTTTCAATAATATTTATGGTTGGGGTTTTACTTTTAGTTCTACCAAGTTTTTTGCAATCAAATTCTCAATTAAAGCAATTTCTTAAAAATCTCAGTGTTTGGATTATTATAGTTTTTATAATTATAATGATTGTTTATTTGTTTAATTAAGAAAATTAGTTTTTTATCCAATCAGGTTTTTTGATATTAATTGAGGCTTCTTTAGTTTTGAAATTTGCTTTTTCATTAAAGTTTTCGTTTAAGTATTTAATTATTGCAAAAGGATATTCACTATCAATTAAAACCTTACCTATTTCAATTTCATTATTATAAATACTCTCTCCTTCATGCAATTTTCCATTAATCACATTTATAGGAAACAATCTTTTTGAAAGCTTGTTCTTTAATTTAATTCGTGCTGTATTTTCTTGGCCAACATAACAGCCTTTTTTAAAATCAATTCCATTTAATTCTTCAAAATTACATTCAATACCAAATAATTTGTCTTTTAATTTATTCAAATCTTTTGGAACTATTCCAAGGCCATGACTTAATGAATAATATTCTTTAAGATTAGCATCATGAAGGTCTAGTTTTTTTAAGGATAAATAAAGTTTTTCTAGATTAATAATTAATCTAGCACCCAATTCTTTATTTCTTGGATCTAAAAATATTGGATCTTCTCTATATTTAATTGTGTATCCAGTTTGATCTTTTGCTTCATCAAAAGTTAAGAATTTTTCACGAGAAAATGCCGCAACAACAAATTCATTACTTAAATTAAGAATTTCAACTTTTGATCTTAGCTTATATAGGGATAATTGTTTAAATAATTCCTCTGCCTGAAGTTTTTCACAATCTAAAATATATCCAGACTTATGTTTAACGATTATAAATTCATATAAAAATTTACCTTGGGGTGTAAGCAATGAACCAAAACAACTATTTACATCGCTTACTTTATTTATATCGTTACTAATAAGATTTTGAAGAAACTCTTTTGAATCTTTTCCGTTGATATAAAGAATTGCTCTGTCATCTAAAATGTAAACATTTTTAATATTCATAATTGATTAATTATAGATTGTAATATAATAACAATTTCTCAAAATGTTAGATCTTATAATTAAAAACGGAGAATGTTACATCGATGGTGAATTAAAAGATGTTGATGTTGCCATAAAAGACAGAAAAATTCAGCAGATTGGACAAATTTCAGAAGAAGCAAAAGAGACAATTAATGCAGAAGGTCATACAGTACTACCTGGTTGCATAGATACTCAAACACATTTTAGAGAACCAGGTTCAACAGATACTGAAGATCTTCATTCAGGTAGTAGAGCGGCAATAGCGGGAGGAATAACCAGTGTATTTGAAATGCCTAATACTAATCCACCAACTTCAAATATGAAAGAGTTTAAAAGAAAACTAGATCTCGCTAAAAACAGAATGTATTGCAATTATGCTTTTTATTTTGGAGCAACAGCAGATAACGCTGATGATCTAGCAAGATTAGAAGGTTTGGAAGGTTGTTGTGGTATTAAACTTTTTGCAGGATCTTCAACTGGTAATTTATTAGTTGCTGAAGAAGACGATATAGATAAAGTTTTTCAAAATGCTTCAAAAGTAGTTGCGGTTCATTCAGAGGATGAGGCAATTTTAAAAGTAAACAAGAAATTAATAAAAGAGGATGATGTCCATACCCATCCTGTATGGAGAAGCGCTGAATGTGCAATAGCATCTACAAGAAGAATTGTTCGAATTGCAGAAAAGCATAATAAAAAAGCTCATGTACTTCATATTACAACAAAAGAAGAAATTGATTTTCTATCGCAACATAAAGGAAACATTACTTTTGAGATTACTCCTCAGCATTTAACTCTTTATGCCCCAGATTGTTACGATAAGCTTGGAACATATGCTCAGATGAACCCACCGTTAAGAGATAAATCTCATTATGACAGATTATGGTATGGGGTGAGAAACAATTTAAATGACACTATTGGATCAGATCATGCTCCTCATTTAAAAGAAAACAAAGATAAGGTGTATCCAAATACACCTTCAGGAATGCCAGGAGTTCAAACTTTGATGCCTGTAATGTTAAATCATATAAACGATGGAAAGTTATCTTTAAATCAATTGATGAACTTTGTTTGTGAAAATCCAGTGAAAATTTTTGGAATAAAAAATAAAGGATTTATCAAAGAGGGTTATGATGCTGACTTTACAATTGTAGATATGAACAAAACAATTGAAATTAAAAATGAAAATATTGAGAGTAAATGTAAATGGTCCCCTTTTAATGGATTTAAATTTAAAGGAAAACCCACCCATACGATTATTGCAGGAAAAATAAAAATGCGGGATGGGAAAATTTTAGGTGATCCAGATGGAAAACCTTTGCAGTTTAGCTAAGCCTTCCGGTAAAACTATTTACTAGTATCACACCAATTACAATTAAAAATAATCCTAATATTGCTTGCCAAGCTAATGTTTGTTTAAAGAATATATACCCAAGAATTGCAATTGTAAAAATTCCAAGACCACTCCATGTTGCGTACATAATAGCGATAGGAATTTTATCCGCTACAAAAGTTAAAAGATAGAAAGCACAAAGATAAAAGAATGCAAGAGCAGCTGTTGGGATTAGTTTTGTAAAATTTTGAGTTATAGGTAATAACATTGTACCAGCAACTTCAAAAAGTACTGCACCAGCAAGGAATAAATATGTTTTAACCATTATTTAAAATTTTATGTTGTATTAAATCTTCTTTTATTTCTGTTAAAATTGCAGGATCATCTATTGTAGGAGGCACTTTATATTCTACGTTGTCTGCAATTTTCCTAATTGTACCTCTTAAAATTTTTCCTGATCTGGTTTTTGGAAGTCTTTTAATAACTATCACTACTTTAAATGCAGCGACTGGCCCAATTTTATCTCTAACCATTTGCACACATTCCTTAGAAATAGTTTCATTATCTTTTTCTACACCAGATTTTAATACTACTAATCCAATTGGTAATTGACCTTTTAATTTATCTGCAATTCCAAGTACTGCACATTCAGCAACTGATTGATGTTCAGATAATACTTCCTCTATCGCTCCAGTTGATAACCTGTGACCCGCTACATTTATAATGTCATCAGTTCTAGACATTATCCAAATATAACCATCATCATCAATATGACCTGCATCATATGTTTGATAGTATCCTTCATAATTAGACATATAGTTTTCTTTGTATCTTTGATCTGCATTCCATAATGTTGGGAATGTTCCTGGAGGCAGTGGGAGCTTTACAACGATGTCTCCCATTTCGTTTGGTTTGGCTAAAGTTTGGTCTGGCTTGATGATTTTTACATTGTACCCAGGAACAGCTTTACAGGCCGAACCATATTTTGTTTCCATCATTTGAATACCAGTACAATTTGAGCTAATTGCCCAGCTAGTCTCTGTTTGCCACCAATGGTCTATCACAGGAACTTTAAGTAAATTCTCAGCCCACTTTATAGTATCTGGATCAGCTCTTTCTCCAGCAAGGAAGAGACTTTCAAAACTGCTTAGATCATATTTTGTAAAAAATTTACCCTCAGGGTCTTCTTTCTTAATTGCTCTAAAAGCTGTTGGAGCTGTAAAAAGAGATTTTACTTTATAATCAGATATGATTTTCCAGAACGCACCAGCATCAGGTGTTCCTACCGGCTTACCCTCAAACAAAATTGAAGTGCATCCTTTAAATAAAGGAGCGTAGACAATATAAGAGTGTCCGACAATCCATCCAATGTCACTCGCTGACCACCAAATATCATCAGTATCTATGTTATAGATATTTTTCATTGTCCACTTGAGAGCAACAATGTGACCGCCAATATCTCTGACTATACCTTTTGGAGTCCCTGTTGTTCCTGAAGTATATAAAATATATGCAAACTCATTTGAGTTCATCTCAACACAGTCAGTATCTTTCGCATTAGAGACAACTTCCTCCCAACTGACTTCATTTGGAGCGTTTAATTTAACCTCATGACCAGGTCTTTGAAACAAAATCATCTTTTCAATTTTGTGATTGGCTATTTTTATTGCTTCATCGACAAGAGGTTTGTACTCAACTGTTCTTCCAGGTTCAAAACCACATGAAGCAGTAACTAGTAATTTTGCTTTACTGTCATCTATTCTGCTTGCAAGCTCATTTGAGGCAAATCCTCCAAATACAACAGAGTGAATTGCACCAATTCTAGCACAAGCAAGCATTGCAACCACTGCTTCAGGGATCATTGGCATGTAAATGATCACCCTGTCTCCTTTATTAGCTCCTTGAGCTTTCAAAGCCCCAGCAAATTTAGAAACTTTTGACCTTAATTCTTCATAAGTGAACTGACTTTTATTATCAGTGATAGGACTATCATAGATTAAAGCTGTTTTTTGACCTCTTCCTTGGTCAATGTGAATGTCTAAAGCGTTATAGCAGGTGTTTGTGACCCCATCTTCGAACCATTTATAGAAAGGTGGGTTGGATTTATTTAAAATTTTTGTTGGTTTTTTAAACCAAAAGATATCTTCAGAGGCTTCTTGCCAAAATTTTTCGGGATTTTTTATAGATTTTTCGTAAATTTGATTAAACTTAGATGACATAAAAATTTGATTCGAATTCCTTAATTTTTTTGGTTTTTAACTTATAAATTGTATTTAATTTTAAAAATTAAGTAAAATCAATGCTTATTAGTGACAATTAAGTCTTCATAAAACTAATTTAATTTGCTATTAACCGCGACATTGGCTTAGGAAACTAAGTCTAGTTTATATAAACTAAAATAAAAACTAACGAAGAGGGAGTTTTTTATGAAAAAACTTAAACTGTTTGCTCTAGCAGCTATGGCCTTGATAGGTTTTTCAGGTATAGCTATTGCAGCAGACGCAACGATGTTGATGCAAGATGACTTCGTAGGAATTTCATTCTGGGTTATCTCTATGGGAATGTTAGCAGCTACTGCTTTCTTTTTCATGGAAGCAGGCAATGTCGCATCAGGCTGGAGAACATCAGTTATTGTTGCTGGTCTAGTAACTGGTATTGCATTCATACACTACATGTACATGAGAGAAGTATGGGTTGCTACTGGAGACTCACCAACTGTTTACAGATACATTGACTGGTTAATCACTGTGCCATTACAGATGGTAGAATTCTATTTAATTCTAGCAGCTATTGGTAAAGCAAACTCTGGAATGTTCTGGAGATTGTTAATTGGTTCATTAGTAATGCTAATCGGTGGATACTTAGGTGAAGCAGGATACATTAATGCTACACTTGGTTTCATCATTGGAATGGCAGGTTGGGTATACATTCTTTATGAAGTATTCTCAGGTGAAGCTGGTAAAGCTGCACAGAAGAGTGGTAACAAAGCTCTTGTAACTGCATTCGGAGCAATGAGAATGATCGTTACAGTAGGTTGGGCAATTTACCCATTAGGTTACGTATTTGGTTACTTAACTGGTGGTGTAGATGCTGACTCACTAAACGTTGTTTACAACTTAGCTGACTTCATTAACAAAATTGCATTTGGTCTAGTAATCTGGGCTGCTGCAACTAGTTCAAGCGGAAGAAGAGCTAAGTAATTTAGCTAAAATTTAAATTAAGGGCAGGTACAATTTTGTACTTGCCCTTTTTTTTTACCTTTATTAAAATTATGTATAATAACTATACATATTTTTTA
Source organism: uncultured Pelagibacteraceae bacterium (assembly GCA_902528575.1). Lineage (GTDB taxonomy): Bacteria > Pseudomonadota > Alphaproteobacteria > Pelagibacterales > Pelagibacteraceae > Pelagibacter. The sequence goes on along the minus strand of CABZSV010000014.1, from coordinate 10,220 downwards.
TCTATGGATGTGAAACTAGAAAAATGGCACAAGTGCCAAGTTGATAAAGAAGTTCTTAAAGTGCTTTCTAAGAAATCAGATATAAAAGGACTGCAACATGTTTCGGTTTTTTTTGGACTATTATTAATAACGGGAATTCTTGCATATCAAACATGGGGTACATGGTGGTCAGTATTTTGGTTTTTAGTTTATGCAAACATTTATTCTTTCTCTAATCCATTATGGCATGAAACAGGTCACAAAACTGCTTTTAAATCAAAATTCTTAAACGAACTTTTTTATTACATTTCATCCTATATGGCCAATTTTGAACCTACACGATGGAGATATACACACTTTGTTCATCATGGAAATACTTATTCAACAGAAAATCCATTTGATCACGAAATTGAATATGGAAATGATTTAAAAGAAACACCTAAAAGATTAATTATAAATATAATTCCATTTTTAGATTTAATTTATTTTAAAAAACACATTTCTTTTGAAATTGTTCAGCATGCTTTAGGAATTAAAACAAAAGTTATGCAAGATAGTATTCCAGAGAATGCGCAAGCAAAAGCAATTTTAATTTCAAGAATTTATGTTGCTATTTGGCTTTTAATTATTGTGTGGTCTATACTAGTTTCTTCTTGGATGCCTTTGTTGTATTTTGTGTTACCACAATATTATGGAAAAACTTTACACAAACTTGTTGCATTTACTCAACATGCAGGTTTGGCAAGAAACATTAAAGATCATAGAGTTACATCACGTGAAATGTATTTAAATCCAATACTAAGTTTTTTATATTGGAAAATGGAATATCATTTAACTCATCATATGTTTCCAACTGTTCCGTCATATAATCTTGATAAGCTACACCACCATATAAAAGATCAATTACCAAAGCCAAATGATGGATTAATAGATGCATATAAAGAAATTATTCCTGCATTAATGAAACAAAAAGAAGATAAAACCTATTTTATAAAAAAAGAGCTACCAGAACCTCAAAATATCTAAATATATACCAAGTATGATTTTACTTACTTGTCCTATTTAGATAAGAAACTATATATAACGCATGGCAAAAATTACTTATTACACTCATGATAACAAAACTCACACTATAGATGTTCAAAACGGTTTAACTGTAATGGAAGGTGCAATCCAAAACGATATTCCAGGAATTGATGCTGATTGTGGAGGGGGAATGGCGTGTGCTACTTGCCATGTTTATGTCAAAGAACAATGGTTAGATAAACTTCCAGCTAAAGAAGATGGTGAGGAAGATATGCTTGATATGGCTTTTGAGCCAAAAAATAATAGCAGGTTAAGTTGTCAACTAATTGTTTCAGATGAGTTGGATGGATTGGAAGTAAACATTCCTTCAAAGCAAGGTTAAATGAATAAAACAGATGTATTAATTATTGGAGCCGGACCAACAGGTTTATTTTGTGCTCATCAACTTGGAATTATAGGGTTGAGTTGTGAGATAGTAGATAATCTCGATAAGGCGGGAGGACAATGTATCGAACTTTACCCTGACAAACCTATTTATGATATTCCCGCAGTACCTGAGTGTACTGGTGAAGAGTTAACAAATAATCTTTTAAAACAAATTAAACCATTCAAAGTCAAATTTCATTTAAATGAAAGAGTAGAACAACTCAAAAAAGCTGAAAATCGATGGAATGTTAAAACTTCAGGTGGAAAAGAATTTGATGTTGCATCTATTGTTATAGCTGGTGGTGTTGGTTCTTTTGAACCTAGAAAATTTCCAGTTAAAGAGTGTGAAAAATTTGAGAGCAATTCTTTACTTTATTCAATAAAAGACAAATCTATTTTTAAAGATAAAACTATTTCAATTTTTGGGGGAGGAGACTCTGCTTTAGATTGGGCTATTGAGCTATCGAATACTTCAAATGTAAATCTAATTCACAGAAGAGATGGTTTTAGTGGAGCAGAGGCTAGTGTTCAAAAAGTAAAAGATCTAAATGATCAAGGAAAGTTAAATTTATTTACAAAATACCAGATAGATTCTGTTAGTGGAGATAAAAAAATTGAAAGTATAAAAATTAAGCATGATGAAGGACAAATTAAAGAGATTAAATGTGATTATGTATTAGGTTTTTTTGGATTAATTATGCAACTTGGCCCTATTTTAGATTGGGGATTAAATATAAATAAAAAAACTATTGAAGTTAACACTGAAAATTTTGAAACAAATATTAATGGAATATTTGCTATAGGCGATATTTGTTCTTACCCAGGTAAATTAAAATTAATTCTTTCAGGTTTTCATGAAGGCGCGTTAGCTGCAAGAGGTTGTTTTAAATATGCAAAACCAGATGAGAAATTAAGATTTGAATTCACAACAACTTCTAAAGCTGCACAAGAAAGACTTGGAATTAAAAAATGATAGAACTTTTTTCTGCTAATACTCCTAATGGATGGAAAATTAGTATAATGCTTGAGGAAATTGGTTATGAGTACAAAGTAACCAAAGTTGATTTAGGTAAAGATGAACAATTCAAACCAGAATTTAAAAAACTAAGTCCTTTTGGAAAAATACCCGTGATCATCGATCATGAGAACAATAAAAGCGTCTTCGAGTCTGGTGCAATCTTAATGTATTTAGGGGATAAAAGTGGAAAGCTTTATAGTCAAAAAGATAGAATGGTTATCAATCAATGGTTGATGGCCCAAATGGGAACAGTAGGCCCAATGATTGGCCAACATCATCAGTTTCATCACTATAATCCTGGTAAAAGTGAGTTTGGTGAGGAACGATATTTTAAAATTACAAAAAGAATTTATGGAGAACTTGATGCAAGATTAAAAGAATCTAAGTTTCTTGCAGGTCCAGATTATACAATTGCTGATATTGCAACGTGGCCCTGGTTGGCAAGACACGAATGGCATGACATTGGTTTAAAAAATTATCAAAATTTATCCAGGTGGTATGTAGAAATAGCAGGCAGAGAAGCTGTAGTTAAAGGTTACAGTTTTATGGATAGAGATGCAAAAATTCCTAAACTTTAAAATTTATCCAAACAGTCTGTAAAGAGTACTAAGTATTCCATAACCTGAAAATTCAATAGCAACAATTACAATAATAATTAAAACTAATTTTTTGTTCATTTTAAAAATAAATATAACAACAACACAATCCAGAAGAAAGGATAGTAAAAATAAATATATTTTTTAGCAAAAAGAAATGATATTGAGCTTTGTTTAGATGATTTTTTTTTCATTGCTAATCATCTGCATGAACTTTTTCTTCTTTTTCATGCTTTTCTTGCGCTGCAATTGTATACTTGGCAACAGGTCTAGCCATTAACCTTTTTAATCCTATTGGTTCTGCTGTATCTAAACAATAACCATAAGTATCTTCTCTAATTCTTCTTAACGCCTTATCAATTTCCGAAATTAATTTAATTTGTCTATTAATTGCTTTCATCTCTACATTACTATCAATATATGAGTTAGCCTGGTCAACAATATCTGCGGAAATATTATTGTCGTCCATTCCACCATTATAAAGAGCTTCATTATTAGCTTTGACCAGTTCTTTTTTCCATTCTGTTAGTCTCATTCTGAAATATACCTTATGTTTTTCACACATGTATTTTTCAGTATCTTTTGGAATATAAGTTTTTGAAATTTTTACAGGACCTTTGGACACCACTTTAGCTGCAGTTGATTTCGCTTTACTTACAACTTTGGTTTTTGGTTTTGATACTTTTTTCTTTGCTTTAGCAGTCTTTGGCATAGCGTAATTTTAATCGCTCGCAGTATATTCAGCAAATTAGGGGTGTCAAGCAAGCTTAATTGATATAAATATTTGTAAATGACCATTAATAACAAAAATATTGATAATGTTTTTTATATTTTTGTTACAGCTCATCTGATTTTTTGGACACTGATTCCATCACTCACAAATCATAATTTACCATTAGATACTATTGAGGCTTTAGCTTGGGGAAGCAATCTAGATTGGGGATTTAATAAACATCCACCAATGAGTGCTTTTGTTCCAGAAGTATTTTATCAAATTTTTGGATCACAAGATTGGGTTTATTATTTATTAAGTCAAATCTTTGTAATTATTTCTTTTTATTATGTTTTTAAATTTTCAAATGAAATATTTAACTACAAATTATTGGGTTTAATTTCTGTTTTACTAATTGAGGCTATTTACTTTTATAATTTCACCACACCTGAATTTAATGTAAATGTTTGTCAGTTACCTTTTTGGTCTTTAACAGTTTATTATTCTTGGAAAATATATAGCGGCAAAGAAATAAAGTTTTCAGATTGTTTTTTAGTAGGTCTATTTGCTGCTTTTGGGTTTCTGTCAAAATATTTATTTATTTACTTGTTGGCGTCCATTAATCTTTTATTTATTTATTTAATTTTTTTCAAAAAGGAGAGAAAGTTTGATTTTAAATATTTAATTACTGTTGAAGTTTTTTTAGTAGTTTTAGTTCCACATTTTATTTGGCTATATAAAAATGATTTTATTACTATTACTTATGGATTAGCTAGAACTGGCCTAGAACAATCTATTTTATTAGACCACATCAAATATCCATTAATCTTTTTGCTAAAACAAATTGGAATATTAATTCCATTTTTTATTTTAATTTTGTTACTTGTAAAAAAAATTAACTTTAAAATTAATTTTAAAGATAAAAATTTACTTTTTTTAATAGCCATTAATGTTTTGCCAATTATTTTAATGTTTTTAACATCCTTAATTACTGGATCAAAAATTAGAACCATGTGGATGACACCTTTTTATTTATTTTTTGGTACACTGTTTGTTTATTTGTTACAAGCCCAAGTTAATCTTAAAAAATTAAAACCATTCATGACTGGGTTTATTTTCGTTTTCTTTTTATCACCAGCGCTTTACGCTTATGTTTCGATTTCAAAAGATGATAAAAGAACTGATTATATGGGCAAAGAAATTGCAGCAAAAACTCAATATGCTTGGGATAAACAATTCAATTCAAAAATTACTATAGTTTTAGGTGATGAGTGGAGTGCTGGAAACTTATCTTATCATTTAAAATCCCGACCAGTTTGGGAAGGTTTTGTTGAGAGAGAAAAGCTTGATCAATTGAAAGATTATATATGTCTTGATAGTGTTTGTGTAGGATCAAGATAGATGAAATATGTAATTTTAATTCCAATTTATAATGATAGAGAATCTCTAAAGTTGCTCTTAGAAAATATTAATTCTGAAATAAAAGATTTAAATCATGATATATCTTTAGTTGTAATAAATGATGCATCATCACAACAGATAATTGATAATTATCCAAATACAGAAAATATTAGCTCTATAGAGATAGTAAATATGAAAGAAAATAGAGGTCATGCAAGATGTATTGCGTCTGGCTTAAAATATATCTTTGAAAAAAAAGAATTTGATTTTGTAATCCCCATGGATGGCGACGGAGAAGATAGACCTGAAGAAATTAAAAATTTTATTCAACTTTCAGAGCAATCAGGCGAAAAGTCAATTATTGGTGAAAGAGTTAAGAGATCTGAAGGTTTATTTTTTCAATTATGTTATCAGTTTCATAAATTTTTGACTTTGGCTTTTACAGGGCAATCAATTAAATTTGGTAATTTTACTTGTTTATCAAAATCAACAGTAAAAAAACTGCTTGAGGAAAAGGCTACCTGGAATAGTTTTTCTGGTTCATTAAAAAAAATAGAAAAAGATTTAATTTCTATTCCATCCACAAGAGGCAAAAGGTATTTTGGCCCGTCCCAAATGAGTTTTTTTAATTTATTAAAACACTCACTTTCAATAATTAGTGTTTTTAGAAAAACTGTTCTGATTAGATCAGCTTTATTTATTATTTTTTATATATTACTGATCAAAAGCTACGCCTCAGTAATTACCTCACTACCATTAGTTTTGTTATTGATAATGATTTATTCAATTTCTAGTTTATCTTTAAGAGAGAATATTGAGGAATTTAATAATTCCTTAACAAACATTCATGATATTGATAAAATTAAATAAATCATGAAAAACTTTTTTAGAAAAGTAGCTTTTGGAATTGGACCCAATGAACATGTCCCGTCAGATCCTTTGAAGTGGGCTCTTGATCAAGTAAATAATGTACCAGAATTATCTTGGAAAGGTAAAATATATTCTGAAAAAGAATTAAGAAAACATTATAGAGATTGGGTTTATAATGATAGAAAAAAATTAAGAAAAAAATATAAAGACAATAAAACGCTTTATAAAACTCATAAAGATATTTTAAGGCGGAATACAGGTCAAAAATTTTGGGAGTCCTTAGAAATTTCTATTAGACACAACGAGGGCATTAATAGTCATCATCCTGTACTCGCAAAACTTTGGATGTTTTGGGGAAACTTTTTTGCAATTAGTGAAAAAGATTTTTTAGCAAATTATTCTACAGGCCCTTATCATAGAGAAATTATTAGACCGAATTTAAATCAAACGTTTGAAAAAATGGTTTACGATGTAACTACTTCGTGGGCAATGATTCATCATTTGGATAATAGTGAGAGCGCTGGCCCTAAAAGCACAACAGCTAGTCAAGATTGGCGAAGAAAAAAAAAAAGACCTGCTACAATTAACGAAAATCACGCAAGAGAACTCTTAGAGCTTCATACGGTATCTCCTAAGGCTGGTTATACACAGGAGGATGTTATTCAACTTGCATACATTATGACTGGCTGGCAACAAAAATGGAGCAAAACAAAATTAGAAACTGGAAATGTTTATTTTAATCCTGAATACCATCAGCCAGGTAAAAAAAATGTTCTTGGAAAAGAATATAAAAGAGGAAAAAAGTCTTTAGCTGTGGTTATAAAAGATTTAGTAAATCATCCTAATTGTAGAGATTTTGTTGCTGAGAGACTTTGTAGATTTTTAATTACGGACGAACCGACAAAAGAAATGAAGCAACCAATTATCGATGCATTTAAAAAATCAGATGGAAATCTTACAGAGATACATAAAGCAGCTATAAAAGTTGCATTTGATTACAATGATAAATATAAAAAATTTCAAACACCTGAAAATTGGTTTATTCAAGTTGCAAAATTAGGGGATTTACAATGGCCACCGTCTCCTGAAGTAATGGCATCTTACGAACTAGGAACACAACCTACAAGAAAACAAAGATCGCCTGAGAGATTATTAAGAAATATTGGACATCATCCTTATAGAGCTAAACAACCTAATGGTTGGTCTGATCATTCTGATGATTGGATTTCACCTGAACTAATAATAAGAAGACTTGTTTATGCTAAGCTAAGTCACTCTTTCTCAAAAATGCAAAATAATAATGAAGGATATTATCAAAATATAGTTGAAAAAAATTTTGATAATCCTGATAAAATAATGAAATATTTAAATCAAAAAAACAGAATTGTTGAAAAACAAACTCTACTTTTTAACCATCCGGAGTTCTTAAGATCATGAAGATAACTAGAAGAGATTTTTTAAAAACTACAGCCCTTACTTCATTGTATTTTGCTGGTTTTCGTGGAACAACTTATGCAAACGCTGGAACAAAGAAAAACTTAGTTATCATAATGCTTCGTGGTGGAATGGATGGTTTATGTGCAATTCCTGTTAAAGGAGATAAAAATTTTGAAAAATTAAGAAGTAAAATAAATCTTGATAGAACTTTAAAACTGACATCAGATTTTGACTTACATCCAGCTTTAAAAACATTTAAAAATCTTTGGGATCAAAATGAGAGTGCTGCAGTTCATGCAACAAACATACCTTATACGGGGAGATCGCATTTTGATGGTCAAAATTTAATGGAGTCGGGTGGTAAAATACCTTACCAAGAAAAAACAGGTTGGCTTGGAAGAGGAATGAAAATTGCTGGATTAACTGGAAATGGATTAGCTTTAGCATTACCCATGCCTTTACTAATCAGAGGTGTTCCAATGAATAACAATTATTTTCCAGTAGGTCATAAATTGCCATATCCATCAACTTTAAAGATGATTCAAGAAGTATATAAGGAGTATGATGAAAAATTATTAAGTGAAAATTTAGAAATCATTCAAACAAGAGAATTAAGCAATACATCAACTGATAGTAGCTGGGTACTTGCTTCAAATGCTGCAAACGAATTATCGAAAGCAAATGGACCAAAAGTAGCTGTATTTGAGGTTGATGGATTTGATACGCATGCAGCTCAAGGCGCTACCAATGGAGCTCATGCAGATTGTCTTTCAGATTACGATAACATTGTTAAATCTCTCAAATCTTCAATGAGCAAAGAGACTTTTGATAACACTTTAATTTTAACATTAACTGAGTTTGGAAGAACTATTAAACAGAACAGTAGTAATGGAACAGAGCATGGTTACGGTTCAGCTATTTTAATGGCAGGCGGATTAGTTAAAAAAGCACAAGTTCATACTGATTGGCCAGGATTAAAGAAAAAAGAATTATTCGAAGGAAGAGACTTAAATTCTACAATAGACTCCAGAGCAATTTATGCTTCTGCAATGTCTGCTGTCTTTGATGTAGATTTTAAAAAAATTACTAAAGAAGTTTTCTGGGGAGAAAATTTACCAAATTTATCTGATAAACTTTTTAAAATTTAAATAAGATCAATTATATGAAAAAAATTTTATCACTATTAATTATAATTTTAATTTCAGTTCCATCAATCTCATATGCAAACAAATGGCATATAAAAATGAAGAAGCAAGAGAAGAAAGATTTTGCTCATTATGTGCTTAAAGCACAGTCAGATAATAAGATGGTATTCGTCCTTAGAAATATCAAAAATTCTAACATCTATAAATTTTTTGATGAATTTGAAGATTATTTAGGTGTAAAAGAAAAAGGGATAGAATTTAATTTAAAATATTCATTTGAGGGACACGAAAAAGATTGGACAAGATGGGGTATACCAGGTCATGCACAGCGATTTCAAATCATGGAACCTTATAAAGAAACTACAAAAAAAAATAAAACTAAATGGTATAGACTTGGATATTTTGTACCAGCAGATATAAGAACAGATAAACATACGATTGGTTTATTTGATTTTAAAAAACTTTATGGGAAAGGTGAAAAAACCCACGATGCATCATTCAATATAATTGATAACAGATTTTCATGGATTTTTAACTCATCAAACTATTTGGCTACTAAAAATGAAACAGGGTCTGAATATTTGTATTTTGATCACTATATTATTAATTTAGATCAAAATTTTGTAAGACTAAAAGGTAAGTGGGTAAATATTATGATTAATGCAAAATGGTCTGAACAAGGTTTTTTACATTTATGGATTGATGGAAAATTAATTTCAAGTTATTTTGGTGATACACTAGGAGGTGCTTCTAGTGTGAGATTTAAATTTGGTCCTTATAGACATCATATGGACAATGCTACGAAAGAAGGTATAGAAATTCCTGATACTATTATTAGATATTCAAATGTAGGTAAATCTGACAATTGTGATGATTTATGGAGTGGTTGCTCAGAACTGACAAGCCAGTTATCAAATCAATCTCAAGTTAATGGTGCAAGTTCTGTAGTTTTATGTACATCAACATCTTCACAATCTTCTTCTTGTAAAAATTTAGGCTATCCATCTAATCAAAGACCTTTTTGATTAACAGCAACCGCAGCTTTTTTTTGTAGTTTTTGGTTTATCTTCAGCTTTTGCAGATTCTAATTCTTTTTGTTCGTCTTCAATAGCTTTTTGTTGCTTTGAAATTTTATCCTCAAAGTATTCATAAAGAGATGCAAAACCTAATTTAGAGGCTCTTTTTTCTTCATAATTTCTTCGCCCTTTAAGGTTTTCAATTATTTTGACTATTTCTTGGTTCTGCATGCTCTCTTTTTATTTAAAAAGGCAAATAATTCAAGCTATAAAAAATGACAAACTATAAATAGGATTTTTTGTGCTAGGATAATGTCATGAATATAAGTCAAAAAAAACTAGAAAAATCTAAAGGCAGATTAGAAATAAAAATAATAGACCAAAACTTAGAAAAACTTTATCAGCAAGGATCTTTAAAAGCTTTGATGCCAGATTTTCATGAAAATTTAAAACAATTAATGCTTATTAATACTGCTGGTGGAATTACTAGTGGAGATGAATATGACTTCAAATTTGAAATTGACAGTTCAAATCTTTGTATTTCAACTCAGGCTGCTGAAAAGATTTATAGTGGTTTTGGCAATCCAGCTAACT
>CABZSV010000013.1 GCA_902528575.1 uncultured Pelagibacteraceae bacterium | reverse complement strand
TTTTTTTTTCTTTTGAAATTACTTCATTAACAATTTTATTTATTTTATTTATCTTTGTTTGAGAAATTAGATTTTCTTTAACAAGAAAGCCATTTTTTTTAAATAAATTTAAATCATTCATAAAGTCAGATTATGAAAGAAAATAAATCGTCTTTAAAATAAATACAATCTTTTTTGTAAGATTAAATAACAGTAATAATTATTTGTTAATCCGAGAATTTAAAAAAATTCCCGGATTAAACCTAATTTTAATTAACAACCTTTGAAAGATGCAGACATATTTCTAATTAAATTGAAATATAAGTCTTTTCCTGGATCTAATGTTGCACCTAGAGGATCTAGAACACCAGTTTTAATCTTCATATCTTTTGCTACTGCAGTGATAATATCAGGATTAAACTGAGGTTCCGAGAATACACAAGCTACTTTATCATGCTCAATTATTTCTCTAATTTCAGCAAGTTGTTCAGCTCCAGGCATAACATCTGTATTAACAGTAAATGCACCTAACACTTTAACATTAAATCTTTCCTCAAAATATTGATAAGCATCATGGAATACAATTGAAGAAACGCTACTACTTAAATCTGTCATTACATCAATTGTAAGTTTATCGATTTCTTGTAAAGCTTTAGCTAAATTACTTTTATATTTAGCTTCATTTTTAGGATCATTTTCAATTAAATGTTCTGCCATTTCATTTAACATAGCTTTTGCATTAATTGGGTCCAACCAAATGTGTGGATCAAATTCACCATGCGCATGTCCATCATGATCGTCATGTCCGTGGTCGTCATGATCATCCTCTTTTTTACCATGATCGTCATGATCGTGGTCGTGATCATCTTCTTTTTTACCGTGGTCATCATGGTCATGGTCATCTTCTTTTTTCCCATGATCATCATGGTCGTGATCATCTTCCTTTTTGCCGTGGTCATCATGTCCATGATCGTCGTGATCATCTTCTTTTTTACCATGATCGTCATGTCCGTGATCGTCATGATCATGTTCGTCAAAAATATTTCTTTCTCTAAATTTTAATACCTGTAATCCTTTAGTATCCATTAATTCAATTTTTTCTGCTTTCTTGGCAATTGAGCTCAATGGTTTTTCTAAAAAACTCTCTAAATCTTCACCAACCCAGAATATTAGGTCTGCATTTTGAAGCATTTTTGCATGTGAAGGTTTCATTGCAAATCCGTGTGGGGATGCATATCCATCAACTATTAAATCAGGTTTAGCAATACCATCCATTAAGTAACTAGCTAATGAATGAATTGGTTTAATAGAAGCAACTACTTTTATTTCAGCATTTGCTGGTGTAAAGAATGTTAGAATTGATAATATTGAGAATATAAGTGGTATTTTTTTGATATTTTTCATAATAAGTAATTTAATTGGTTGTTATAATATAACGTTATGTAATAATATAACATTTATAAGTCAAGCAATATATGAGCTCAGAAAATAGTACATTAGTGAAATTAAATAACGCTGGTTTTAAACAAAATGATAAATGGCTAGTGGAAGGAGTTTCATTAACTGTTGAAAAAGGAAAGATTGTTACCCTTATTGGACCTAATGGATCTGGAAAAAGTACTACCGCAAAAATTGCATTGGGAATTTACAAAAACATAGAAGGAAGTGTTGAGAAATACACAAATAAAGTTGGATATGTTCCTCAAAAAATATCTATTGATTGGACTTTACCGTTAAGAGTTTATGATTTTATGCTTCTAACTGAAAATATTAAAGATGAGGCAATTGATGAAGCACTTACATTAACAGGTGTTATCCATCTTAAGAATAAAAATTTAGGAAATTTATCAGGTGGTGAATTTCAAAGAGTTTTAATCGCAAGAGCTATTTCAAAAAAACCTGAATTATTAGTTCTTGATGAACCTGTTCAAGGAGTTGATTATACTGGTGAGATTGCTTTGTATGAATTAATAAAAAGAATTTCTGATACACTAAATTGTGGAATTCTATTAATCTCTCATGATCTACATACTGTTATGACCGCAACTGATCATGTGGTTTGTTTAAATGGTCACGTATGTTGCTCTGGATCACCAATGGATGTTGCTAAAAATAATGAATATAAAACCTTATTTGGTGAACAAGCATCTCAAATTCTTTCTGTATATGAACATAAACATGATCACGTTCATTCAGACAAAGGTGAAATAAAGAAAAATTAATATGTTTGATGATTTTTTTATAAGAGCACTAATTGCAGGCTTAGGTATAGCCCTAGTAACTGGGCCTCTTGGTTGTTTTGTTGTTTGGAGAAGGTTATCTTACTTTGGTGATACATTAGCTCACTCAGCTCTACTAGGTGTTACTTTAGCTTACTCGTTTGAATTAAACATTGCTCTTTCAGTATTTATTATTTCATCTTTAATTGCTTTAATTTTAATTCAATTACAGAAGAAAACTAATTTACCTGGTGATGCTTTGCTTGGTCTATTAGCTCACTCTTCTTTAGCTGTTGGATTAGTAGTAATAGGTTTTTTAACCTTTATTCGTTTTGATATTATGGGACTTTTGTTTGGTGATATATTAGCCGTAACAACTGATGATTTATTAATCATCTGGACTGGTGGGGCAGTAATTTTATTAGTTCTAAAATTAATTTGGAAACCATTGTTTGCATCTACAGTTAATTACGAATTAGCAGAAGCAGAAGGGTTAAACCCTGATAGAGCAAAAGCTATTTTTACAATTCTTATGGCCGCTGTAATAGCCATATCAATTAAAATGGTAGGGTTATTATTGATCACAGGTATGCTTATTATTCCAGCTGCGATGGCTAGAAATATTTCTGATAGCCCTCAAAAGATGGTGTTATTTTCAATAATTGGTGGATTGTTGTCGGTATTATTAGGACTATTTTCATCTCTTGAATTTAATACATCATCTGGGCCTTCAATTATAATGGCTTCTTTGATTTTATTTATATTATCTTTACTTAACATTAAACAATCGATTAAATTGAAAAACTGATAACTAATTGATAAGAATTTAAAGATGCAAAAAGAACATAATCTTTCCAAAAATCAAAAAATCATTTTTGATCTTATTGATAAATCTGGTGGACCTATGAAAGCTTATTCAATTCTTTTTAACGTTCAAAAAAAAGGAATTAAAGCACCACTACAAGTTTACAGAGCTTTAGATAAGTTGGTTGAAATTGGAAAAATTCATAAGATTGAAAGTAGAAATGCTTTTATTGCTTGTCAAAATTCTAGTTGCCAAATCTCAAAAGCAACAGCTTTTTCAATTTGTGAAAGTTGTGAAAATGTATCTGAAATAAGTAATTCAAAACTTTCAAAATATTTATCTAATTTTTCAGATGACTCTGGAATGAAATATAGCAAGTATAATTTAGAATTTTTTGGTTTATGTAAAAAATGTAAATCAAAATAATGAGTACAGTTTCATTAACTTTAGACGAAATATTTGAACTAGCTAAAAAAACTCTTTTAGCTAACGGTTGTGATGATGAAACAGCATCAATTTTATCAGACCTAATTAGAAATGCTGAAAGAGATGGTTCTGTATCACATGGTCTATTTAGATTACCAGCTTACGTGACTGGACTTAAAGGTGGAAAGATAAATGGTAAAGGGAAACCCGAAGTAAAAAAAATATCTCCATCAGTAATTAAAGTTGAAGGAAATAATTGTTTAGCTCCTGTTGTATTAAATAAAGGATTGCCAGAACTAGCAAAAGCTGCAAAAGAAAATGGTGTAGCTGTGTTAGCAATAAATAATTCACATCACATGGCTGCTATGTGGCCCGAAACAGAGAAATTAGCAGAAGATGGTTTGGTTGCATTTGCTTGCACATCTTACAAACCTGCTGTAGCACCTGCTGGTGCCATAAAACCATTATTTGGAACAAATCCAATTTCATTTGCTTGGCCACGTCCAGGTAAAACACCTGTTGTTTATGATATGGCAACTGCTTCAATGGCAATGGGAGAAGTTCAAGTTGCTAAAAGAGAAGGGCACAAAGTTCCACTTGGAACAGGATTAACTAAAGATGGTAAAGAAACAACTGATCCAGGTGAAATTGCTGATGGTGGAGTTTTATTACCCTTTGGTGGCTATAAAGGATCTGCAATAGCAATGATGGTAGAATTAATGGCCGGCGCATTAGTTGGTGACAATTTTAGTTTTGAAACAGCAGCTAAAGATAATAATGATGGTGGTCCTCCAAGTGGCGGTGAATTCATACTAGCCATTAACCCAGATAAAACTTCAGGTACTAATTGGCAAAAACATGCTGAGGAATTTTTTGAAAAAATGAAATCAATGGGTGAAGTAAGATTACCTGGAGAAAGACGTCACAAGAATAGAATGGATACTGGTCCAAGAAATATTAACGAAGAATTAGTAAATAAAATTAAATCTCTAAGCTAAATTAATCTCAATTGGTGTGTGATCAGAAGGCTTTTCTCTTCCTCGTGGATCTTTATTAATATTAATACCTTTAATTTGATCAATTATAGAATTTGAAACTAAAAAATGATCAATCCTCATGCCATTATTTTTCTGCCATGCACCCCTCATATAATCCCAAAATGTATATCCTTCTTTATCCTCATGAAAATGTCTGTAGACGTCATTAAAACCAAGATTAATCATTTCTCTATATTTTTTTCTTATTTCAAGTCGGTATAAAGCATCATCTTCAAAACTTTTAACATTATAAACATCTTCTGCTGAAGGTATAATATTGAAATCACCAGCTAAAATAATATTTGAATTTTTTTTAGATAAACTTTTTAATTGTTTTACTAATTGATCAAGCCAATCTTTTTTATAATCATATTTTTCTGTATCTACAGGATTACCATTTGGGGTGTAAATATTTATTAATTGTATATTTTTTTTCTTATACTCAAATTCAGCTGAAATTATTCTTGATTGTTTTAACTTATCCTTAATTAAATCAGTTTTGACATTTTTTAATTTATTTTTTGAGATGATCGCTACACCATTATAACTTTTTTGACCAAATACGTGACTTTCATAGTCCATTGATGAAAAATCATCATATGGAAAATTAACATCTTCAGTTTTGATTTCCTGCATCATTAAAATATCAGGTTTATATTTTAATAAGTAGCTTTTGATATTTTCGATTCTTGCTCTTACCGAGTTTACATTCCAAGATGAAATGAGCATTAAAGTGAGAAAGACACTCCACAACCACATGAAGATTTGGTTTGCGGATTAGAAATTTTGAATTGTTCACCTATAAGTTCAGACACATAATCAACCTCAGATCCTTTAAGCAAATCAGCTGAAGTTTTATCAATTAAAATATTTTGATAATTCAAATCATCATCTTGTTTTGATTTATCAAATGTAAATTCATATTGAAAACCAGAACATCCTCCACCTTTGATAGCGATTCTGAAGAATGATCCTTTGTCTTTTTTTGATAACAAATTATCTATTTGTTTTAACGCTTTATCCGTAAATTTAATTTCTTTAATCATGTCTGAACACTGATATTACTAATATAATACTTAATTATTTAAATTAAAGGATGAAAAAAGACACTTTGTTAGGCGTATTTAAAAGTAAAGGCAGACTTAATAAAGAAGCTAATTCAAAATACAGATCTCCTTTTCAACGCGACAGAGATCGGATAATACACAGCGCATCATTTAGAAGATTAAAGCATAAAACCCAAGTATTTGTTAACACAGAAGGGGATCATTTTAGAACAAGGATTACTCATTCAATTGAAGTTGCTCAAATAGCAAGATCAATTGCAAAATATCTAAAATTAAATGAAGATTTAGCTGAAACCTTAAGTCTTGCTCATGATTTAGGTCATACCCCATTTGGCCATGCAGGAGAGGATGCTTTAGATGAATGCATGCAAAATTATGGAGGCTTTGATCACAATCTTCAGACACTAAGAATAGTAATGTTTTTAGAGAATAAATATTTTAAATTTGCTGGATTAAATTTAACTCTTGAAACTTTAGAAGGACTTTTAAAACATAATGGACCAGTAGAGGATCTAAGCATGATCAACAAACTAATTGGATCAAAAGTTTTCAAAAATAAGATTAACTTTAATACGTATCCATCATTAGAAGCTCAAATATCATCAATATCAGATGATATTGCCTATAATAATCATGATATTCAGGATGGAATTAAAGCAAACCTATTTAAGCTTGAAGAATTAGTAGAATTAGATTTTTTCAAAAATATTTATCAAAAATATAAAAATAAAATTAATAAAAAAAATTATAAAATTGCTATTTACCAAATCATAAGAGACTCAATAGATATTATGATAAGAGATTTACTAAGTAATACAGAAAAAAATATTAAAAAATTTAAAATTAAATCATTAAAAGATGTATCAAAATCAAATCAATTAATAGTTTCTTTTTCAGGTAGAATAGAAAATTCAGAAAAAGAAATTAGATCATTTTTAAGATATAGAATGTATGACAATAAATCGGTACTTAATAAGAATCAAAGAGGTAAAATGATAATTAAGAAATTATTTAAAATAATTAAATCAAATCCTAGAAAATTTCTTACTAAAGAGCAATTGACTAAAGACAAATATAGAGCTATTTCAGATTTTATATCTGGTATGACAGACAGATACGCAATTAACCTTTATAACGATAATAAATGAATATTTTTGAATTATACTTAGATAAAATTAAATCTATTATTGTTGAACTTAGTAAAAAAAATCAACTTATCGTTCCAGAAAGTTTCAATGGTATTAATGCGGAAATACCACCTCCAAAATTTGATTGTGATATTTCAACTAATGTTGCAATGGTTTTATCCAAACTAAATAAAACCTCACCAATAGAATTGGCAGAAAAACTTGCACCTGAAATCAAAAATAACGATGATCAAATAGACAATATATCCGTTGCTAAACCTGGTTTCATAAATATTAAATTTAAGCCATCTTTTTGGTCAAACTTTATTAAAGAAATTATTGATAACGCTGAAAAATTTGGAATTAACGAGAAAGAGAAAAAAAATAATTACTTAGTTGAATTCGTATCAGCCAACCCAACAGGACCTTTGCATGTTGGTCACTGTAGAGGAGCTATTCTAGGTGATGTCATATCTAATGTGTTAATATTTAATAAACATAAGGTTATAAAAGAGTATTATGTAAATGATTATGGTAACCAAATTATAAATTTTACAAAATCCGTATACTTTAGAATTAAGGAAATAAAATTTAACGAAACATTTCCTCAGGATAACCCTGATCTATATCCAGGAGATTATTTAGTCGATTTTGCAAAAAATATAGTTTCGGATAATTCAGATCTAAATTTTGATAACTATGAGAAAATAAGCGATAAGTTAACAGCTTTATCTATAGAACAGGCGCTACTTTTAATTAAAAAAAACCTTAAGAGTTTAGGAATTAACCACGATAATTTCGTTAGTGAAAAAAGTATTGTTTCAAACAAAGAAGTAGAGAGTGTAATAAAATTTTTAGAAAAGAATAAATTTGTATACAAAGGAAAAATTAAAGCTCCAGCTGGAGAAGACGATAAAAACTGGGTAGAAAGAGAACAGTTACTTTTTAAATCTACTGACTTTGGTGACGATAAAGATAGAGTATTACAAAAATCAGATGGAACATGGACTTATTTTGCAAGCGATGTTGCATATCATAAAAATAAAGTAGATCGTAAATTTGATTATTTAATAAATATTCTTGGTGCAGATCATGCTGGTTACATCAAAAGAATTTCATCCTCAGTTGAAGCTCTATCAGGAAAAAAAGATAAATTAATCTGTAAAATTAGTCAGCTTGTAAAATTAATTAAAGATAACAAACCATTTAAGATGTCTAAAAGAAAAGGCGACTACATTACGGTTGATGATTTAATTGAAGAGGTAGGAAAAGATGCAACTAGATTCATCATGCTTAATAGAAGTAGTGACGTGGAATTAGATTTTGATTTTGATGCTGTAAAAGAAAAATCTAAAGATAATCCGTTATATTACGTTCAATATTGTTATGCTAGAATTTCATCTGTCTTTAGACATATTGATAAAGATTTAAATTCAAAAATTGAATTAGATGATTATAGTTTCGAATACTCAAATGATGAGATCAAAATTTTAAAAAAGATTTCAGAATGGCCAAAATGTATTGATGCAGCTAGTTCAAAATTAGAACCACATAGAATACCTGTTTATTTATATGATCTTGCCTCAGAATTTCATTCGTATTGGAATCTTGGTAAACAAAACCCAGAAAAAAGATTTATTAATGATCAAAAAACTGTTTCAACAGATAAATTAATTTTTTTAAAAGCAATATCTAACGTTGTAAAATCAGGAATGGATATAGTTGGTGTAGATACGCCAGATAAAATGTAATGCTAAAAGAAATTAAGTATTTAATCTTTATTGTTGTAATTATTTTATTTATCTTTTTGACTGGTAGATATTATTTTTCAGATGAAAATAAAAAGAAATCATACAGATCTTATAAAAATAACGATGAAAAAATTAAATTATACTCAAAAAATTTACCTGTTTTGGAAAATGATACAGATAATGTAATTGAATACGTTAAGCAAACAAACAAAAAAAAGAAAAAAAAGTTTAATTTTTGGAAACTTTTAGAGAATGATTAAGAATAGAAGAGCTTTTATTGTTGGTTTAAAATCATCAAAATTATCAAACAAAGAGATTACTTTTTTAAAGAAATATAAACCATGGGGTATTATTTTATTTTCAAGAAACATAAGTTCAATTGAACAAACAAAAAAATTAACTGATAAAATAAAAAAGATATTTAAAGACAAAAAATACCCAATATTAATTGATCAAGAAGGAGGACGAGTAAATCGATTAGGTAAAATTATTTCATTTGACAATTTAACCTCTGAATATTTTGGCAATTTATTCACAAAAGATAAGAAAAAATTTAATATTATTTATAAATTATTTATCGATAAAACTTCGTATTTGCTTAAATCAATTGGTGTTAATATAAACACTGTTCCTGTTTTAGATCTTCGAGTTAAAGGATCTAGCAACATTATTGGTGACAGATCTTTTTCCAAAAATAAAAAAAATATCTCTAAAATTGGAGATGTTTGTATTGATTATTTTCATGAAAATTCCATTGGAACTGTGATGAAACACATACCAGGGCATGGATTAGCTAAGGTAGATAGTCATAAATTTACTCCTACAGTTACTAAAAACTTAAATTATTTGAATAGAAATGATTTTTTTCCATTCAAGAAAAAACAAAGTTATTTTGCTATGACCGCCCATGTAATATATCGAAGCATTGATAAGTTAAATACAGCTACACACTCTAAAAAAATTATTAATTTAATTAGAAAAAAAATTGGTTTTAAAAACATTTTGATTTCAGATGATTTATCAATGAAAAGTTTAAAAGATGATTTAAAAACTAATACAATCAAAACATTTAGTGCAGGTTGTAATCTTGCTCTTCATTGCAATGGTAAATTGTCTGAAATGAAGGTGGTTGGTGATAATTCACCTAAGGTTAGTAATTTTATTATAAAAAAAACATCACTATTTTATAAAATTTTAAGTTAATATCTGAGCATGTCTATTTCTGATTCTACATTATTTAATGTTGATATAAATAATTATAATGGCCCTCTAGATGTACTTTTAGATTTGGCAAAAGCTCAAAAGGTAGATCTTGAAGAGATATCAATTACAAAGTTAGCAGATCAGTTTCATGATTATATTACAAAAGAAAAAGATTTAAATTTAGAAATTGCTTCAGAGTATTTATTAATGGCAACTTGGTTAGCTTATTTGAAATCTAAATTATTACTCCCAGGGACACCAGAAGAGGAATTTAAAGTTCAAGAAGTTGCTGAAAAATTAAAATTACAGCTTAAAAAATTAGAATTGATAAGATTGCTTTCTGAACAAATGCTCAAAAGAAAAAGATTAGGAAGAGAAATTAGATCAAGAGGAATGAAGGGAAATATAAGATCTATTTATAGTACTGAGTATAATTTAAGTTTATTTGAGCTTCTTAAGTCATATTCAACAATTATTATGACTAAAGACTTTCAAAAAATGAATATTCCCAAATTACCTGTCTTTACTGCTGAAGATGGAATTAAAACTATAAGAGAGTTTTTTGGTAAATTAATTGATTGGAAAAAATTAGATGATTTAATTCCTAAAAATTTTAAAAGCGGCTCAAAATATAAACGTACTGGGAAAGCAGGAATTTTTGCTGGTTCATTAGAATTAGTTAAAGAAGGAAATCTGACTATGAAACAAGATAAATTATTTGACGATATTTATGTGAAGGAAAATAATGATTAAAAAAGAAAAAATTTCAAAAGATAATATCGTTAAATTTCCATCTAAGTTAACTGATTTAGAAAAAGAAATCGAAGCAGTTATTTTTGCTGCTGCTGAACCATTAGATGTTGATACAATCGAAAGTAAAGTTACTAAAAAAGGTAGCGTATCTAAATCATTAGAAAAGTTGCAGCAAGAATACTCTAAACGTGGAATTAATCTAGTTTGCATAAAAGAAAAGTGGTCTTTCAGAACTTCTCCTAATTTGTCAAATATTATGTCACAAGAAAGGACGGTCGAAAAAAAACTTTCTAGAGCTGCTGTTGAGACTTTAGCCATAATCGTTTATCACCAACCAGTTACTAGAGCTGAGATTGAAGAGATAAGAGGTGTTGCATTTGGAACGAATACTCTTGAAATATTGATGGAACTCAACTGGGTGAAACCAGGAGGTCGAAAAGATGTACCAGGTAGACCAATTCAGTATGTTACAACTGATGAATTTTTAAGTCATTTTAATCTTCAAAAAATATCTGATTTACCAACAATTGATGAATTAGGTGCTGCTGGATTAATTGACAGTTCTAGTGTTGATAATGCGATTTTTGGTACTGGTAAATTCTATAAAGAAAAACAAGAAGAAAAAAAAGAAGATATTTATTCCAATATTGATGAGATGTTAAATAGTACTCTTGATACAGAAGAGAAAGATTAACAAAAAAGTAACTTTTAAATTAATCATAAAAAGGTTATAAGTTTTTCATGAGCATAGGAATTTGGCAAATAGCAATCGTAGTTATATTAGTAGTCTTATTATTTGGACGAGGTAAAATCTCTAGTCTGATGGGTGATGTAGCTAAGGGAATTAAAAGTTTCAAAAAAGGAATGGCGTCAGATGTCACTGACGATACAGAGCCAAAAAATATATCCGACGAAAATAAAGACTCAGAAAACAAAGATTAAATCACATGCCTACTATTGGTTGGTTTGAGATATTAATTGTTGTTGGCATTGCAATTGTTGTTCTTGGTCCTAAAGATTTTCCAATCATGTTAAAGAAAGCAGGTTCTTGGATAGGGACTGCGAAAAGATATGTGAGCAATATTCAGAATGAAGTTTCAAATTTAGATATTGATGATGAAAAAATTGATAATGAAATAAAAAAAGAAACAAAAAAAGATGAGCAATGAAGAAAATGAAGGTGGATTTGTTAGCCATCTAACAGAACTAAGAAAAAGATTAATACATAGTTTTATATTTCTAATAATCTTTTTTGTTATTTGTTACATATTTGCTGAACACATATACGGCTTTTTAGTTGATCCATTTGCTCAAGCTGTAAAAGATGATGGGTCTGACAGAAGGCTTATTTTTACCGCCTTACAGGAAACTTTTTTAACTTATATTAAGGTATCTTTTTTCACAGCTTTTTTTGTGACCTGTCCATTTATTCTTATGCAAATATGGAAATTTATTGCACCGGGTTTATATAAACATGAGAAAGTCGCTATACTTCCATATCTTATATTAACACCCATCCTTTTCTTTTTAGGAGGTATGCTTGTTTACTATTTGATAATGCCTCTAGCTATTAAATTCTTTTTGTCGTTTGAAAGCACTGGGATGTCTACAAGTCTTCCAATTCAATTAGAAGCCAAAGTAAATGAATACTTGTCACTTGTTATGAAGTTAATTTTTGCATTTGGAATAAGTTTTCAACTACCAATAGTCTTAAGTTTATTAGCAAGAATAGGTGTTGTTGATAGTCAATTCTTAAAAGAAAGAAGAAAGTATGTAGTAATAATTATATTTGCTGCTGCTGCATTACTAACTCCACCAGATCCAATTACTCAAATAGGTTTAGCAATTCCATTATTAATTTTATATGAATTATCAATATTTTCAGTAAAATTTATAGAAACCAAAAATTTAGAAAAAACTGATGCATAATTTAAAAGAAATAAGAAAAGATTTTTCAAAATTTGAAAATGATCTTGAAAAACGTTCAGTTAAAATTGATTTTAATAATTTAAAAAAACTTGATGAGTTAAATAGAGATTTAATTCAAAAGAAAGAAAACTTAGAAAAAGAAAAAAAAGATATTTCTAAATCTAAAGATGAAAGTTTATTCAAAAAATCTAAAGAACTATCTACAGAATTAGAAAAGATCGCTGAGCAACAAAAAAATACTAAAATTGAATTAGATAATATTTTATCAAGCATACCAAACATACCTCATCAAGATGTTCCAAATGGAAAAGATGAAAATGACAATGTGGAAGTTTTAAAAGCGGGGAAAGTTCCTGAATTTGATTTTAAACCCAAATCTCATTACGAACTTGGTGAAAATTTAGGCATGCTTGATTTTGATCTTGCAACAAAAACCACTGGATCAAGATTTGTATTTGTTAAAAAAGAGTTAGCTTTACTAGAAAGAGCTTTGTCTAACTTTATGCTAGATACTCATATTGTTCAAAACGGTTATCAGGAAATCTCACCTCCATTGATAGCTTCTGATAACACAATGTATGGAACTGGCCAATTACCAAAATTTGAAAACGATCAATTTGAAATAAAATTTGATCAAGGATCTGATAGAAAATTTTTAATTCCAACAGCGGAAGTAATTTTAACAAATATTGTTAAAGATAAAATTGTTGATCAAAAAGATTTACCAATGAGATTTGTTGCTTCAACGCCTTGTTTTAGAAAAGAAGCCGGCAGTTATGGAAAAGATACCAAAGGAATGATTAGACAACATCAATTTTATAAAGTTGAGATGGTTAGTATTGTAGAAAAAGAAAATTGTTTAGATGAATTAGAAAGAATGACTAATTGCGCAACAGATATTCTTGATAAGCTAGAGTTACCTTATAGAAAAGTAATTTTATGTTCAGGTGACATGGGTTTCAGCGCTGAAAAAACCTATGATATTGAAGTGTGGTTACCATCAGAAAATAAGTATCGTGAAATATCATCATGCTCTTCTTGTTCAACATTTCAGGCACAAAGAATGAAATCAAGATACAAAAATAAAAACAAGGAAACCGTTTTTGTTGGTACATTAAATGGAAGTGGTTTAGCTGTGGGCAGAACTTTAATTGCTGTACTAGAAAACTATCAACAAAAAGATGGTTCGATTGTAGTTCCTAAAGTACTGCGACCGTATATGAATAATTTGGAATTGATTTCAGCTAAATAAAGTTGTTTTAATTACATAGATAGTATAAGTATTCACATAATTTATAAGGAGATTTATGGAAGGCTCAGGAATAGGACAATTTATACCGTTAATTTTAATTTTTGTTATTTTTTATTTTTTCTTAATCAGACCACAGCAAAAAAAAGTTAAAGAGCACAAAGCAATGGTTGAAAGTCTTAAGAGAGGTGACAAGGTTGTTACTTCTGGTGGAATTACAGGTACTGTGGAGAGACTTATTGACAATGATAAAGTTGAAGTAGAAATTGCTGAAAACGTAAAAGTTGAGATAGTTAAATCAACTGGTATTCAAAGTCTTGTTAATACAAATACTCAAGAAGTTAAAAAATAATTATTTTTAGTTAAGTGCTTTATTTCTCTAAGTTAAGAATTTTATTTATAACTCTTTTTTCAGTTTTATTTATTTTAATTGCTTCATCAAATCTTTTTAAATTTGATGATAATTTTTTTGACAAAAAAATTAATCTAGGATTAGACCTTCAGGGTGGATCGTATCTATTACTTGAAATTGATAATGAACCTGTAATTGAACAAAAATTACAGAACCTAACAACAACAATTAGAAATTACTTCAAAGAAAAAAATATTAAAATTAACAATATAAAAATAGATAATCAGAATATTTTTTTTAATGTAATTGATAATGATAAGCAATCTGTCTTAGATGTTTTTCAGGACGAAAATAGTGACCTCAACCCCTATTACCCAAGATTTAAATCACATCAGTTAGAAATTGAAGATACAGGGTTAAATCTAAAAGTTAATTTTTCAAGACAAGGTTTAATTAAACTTAAAACTTCTTCTCAAGACCAAGCTATAGAAATAGTTAGAAGAAGAGTAGATGAGGTTGGAACTAATGAACCTAACATACTTAAAAGAGGAAATAACCGAATTTTAGTAGAGTTACCTGGATTAGATGATCCGATGAGAATAAAATCATTACTTGGTAAAACTGCAAACCTTACTTTTCGATTTGTAACAAATGACGAAAATGATCGTTTTGGAGTTGAAAAGTTAAAATTTGAAAATGGTCTAGAAGAAGCCACAGTTAGTAAAAGAATTATAATAAGCGGTGAAAACTTACTTGATGCTCAACCAAAAATGGATACTCAAACTAACCAAACAATTGTTTCATTTACTTTAGATAGAGTAGGTGCAAAAAGGTTTGGTAAGGCAACTTCAACTGGTATTGGAAAGCAATTAGCAATTGTCTTAGATGGTAAAATTATTAGTGCCCCTGTAGTTAGAGACACAATTGCCAGTGGATCTGGTCAAATAAGTGGTGGCTTTACTTTTCAAACAGCAACTGATCTAGCTTTATTATTAAGATCAGGAGCATTACCAGCACCATTAGAAATAATTGAAGAGAGAACGGTTGGACCAGATCTTGGACAAGACTCAATTAATGCAGGAATGATTGCCTTAGCAATAGGTTTTATGTTGGTGATAATTTTTATGTTTGTTAAATATAAAATTTTTGGATTAATTACCAATGTGACTCTAATAGTTAATTTATTTATACTCTTAGGTGTTTTAACTTTATTTGAGGCCACTTTAACTTTGCCTGGTATTGCAGGAATTATTCTAACCGTAGGTATGGCAGTAGATGCAAATGTTTTAATTTTTGAGAGAATTAAAGAGGAACTAAAAGATGAGACTAATAATATTTTAGCTTTTGATGGTGGCTATACTAAATCAAGAACAGCAATTTTAGATGCCAATATTACTACATTATTAGCTGCAATCATTTTATTTTTTATGGGTTCAGGTCCAGTCAAAGGTTTTGCTGTAACTTTAGGAGTTGGAATATTTACAACACTATTTTCAGTTTATTTTATAGCAAGATTATTCACTAGTATTTATGTATCAAGAAATAAAAATAAGGAAAAATTAATTTAATGATTGCTTTTAATAAATATTATAATCACTTTAATTTACTATCATCAGTTTTGATTGTTGTTTCATTGTTATTGTTAATATTTAAAGGGCTTAATTTTGGGATAGACTTCAAAGGTGGTACATTAATTGAATTAAGAGCCTCAGACTCAAAAATAAATGTTAGTTCATTAAGAGATAGATTTAATCAAATGGACTTAGGAGATGTTTCAGTAAAGAAATTTGGTAATGATACTGATTTTTTAGTGAAATTTGAAAATAAAGACAATAAGAAGAACATTATTGAAGAAATTAAAGCTAACTTAGATAAATCTTTTGGAAACAATTATGATTTTAGAAGAGTTGAAAATGTTGGTCCAAAAGTTAGTGCTGAATTATTAAAATCAGGGGTAATAGCAATATCTTTGTCATTAGCATTAATGCTGATTTACATTTGGATTAGATTTGAATGGCAATTTAGTCTAGGCGCAATTTTAGCTTTATTTCATGATGTAATTGTAACACTGGGAGTTTTTTCACTATTTAGTTTAGAAATAAACTTATCAATTATAGCAGCTGTATTAACAATAGTGGGATACTCTATGAATGACACAGTGGTCATTTTCGATCGTGTAAGAGAAAATTTAAGAAAATATTCAGATATTAAAATTTTTGAATTAACAAATATTTCAATTAATGAAACATTATCAAGAACAATCATAACATCTGCAACTACTTTACTAGCTTTATTAGCTATATATTTTTTTGGTGGAGAGATACTTAAAGGATTTTCACTTGCTATGATACTAGGTGTTGTTTTTGGAACTTATTCTTCTATTTATATAGCGAATACTGTTCTAGTAAGATTAAGAGTTTCTCAAAAAACAGTTTTGAGAGAAGACGATCAAAATAAATTGAATTAATCATTAAAATTTTTAAAATTTCATTATATTATTTCAAAGTATTATAATTATTTTATGAATATAAGACTTTGGAAACCATCCAGTAAAACAAAAAAAAATTCAAATTTATTTAAATTTGAAAAATTTATATCTAAAAGATTTAATAAAAATTTTAATGAAAATTTCAAAAAAATTCATGATTGGTCAGTTAAAAACCAAGGTGATTTTTGGAGTAGTGTGTGGGATTTCTCAAAAATTAAAGGTATTAAAAAAAACACTAAAGTTAAAAAATCAAAAAAATTTTTTAAAAATACTTTTTTACCAAATTCAAGATTAAATTTTTGTGAAAATTTACTTTCAAAAAATACAAAAGAGAAAGCGATTACTTTTATTAGCGAAAATGGTTATCGTGAAATACGAAATTGGAATGAATTAAATAAAAATGTAAAAAATATTTCAAATAATTTTAAAAAATTAAATATTAAGCCAAAAGATAGAATTGCAGCTTATATGCCAAATATACCTGAAACTGTAGAGGCTTTTTTGGGTACTGTTGCTATTGGAGCTACTTGGTCATCTTGTTCACCTGATTTTGGAATTAATGGTGTTATAGAGAGATTTTCTCAAATTAAACCGAAAATTTTAATTGTTACTAATCAGTATTTTTACAATGGAAAAAAAATTAATATTCTAGAAAGAATTCCTGAAATAATAAAAAAAATTCCTTCTATAAAACATGTAATTATATCTATTTATCCTGGTCAGCCAAATTTTAAAAAACTTCCAAAATACAGAAATGTCAAAACATATTATTGGAGTAATATTGTTCAGGAAAGTGTTTCAAAATTTAAATTTCTTAAATTTGATTTTGAACATGATTTAGCAATTCTTTATTCTAGTGGTACCACAGGTAAACCTAAGTGTATTTGTCATAAAAATGGCGGTGTATTAGTTCAGCATTTAAAAGAACATCAATTGCATTGTGACATTAAAGAAAATGACAATGTTTTTTATTTTACAACATGCGGATGGATGATGTGGAATTGGCTAATTTCAGTTTTAGCCTCAAAAGCATCAATTGTATTATTCGATGGTTTCCCAATGTATAAACGTGATGATCTACTAATAAAGATAGCCAATAAAGAAAATATAACTTTATTAGGAGTTAGTGCTAAATATATCGATGCTTTAAGAAAAACGAAAAAAAATTTTAAGAAAGTTCATAAGTTAGAAAAACTAAGAACTATTTGCTCTACTGGATCTCCACTATCATCAGATTGTTTTAAATTTGTATATAACAATATTAAGAAAAATGTTCATTTAGCATCTATATCTGGAGGAACAGATATTGTTTCTTGTTTCGTTTTGGGAAATTTATATCAACCTGTTCATGCAGGGGAGATACAAAGCAAAGGTTTAGGTATGGATGTTCGAGTATTTAACGAAAAGGGAAAGTCTATTTTAAATCAGAAAGGGGAATTGGTTTGTGTTAATCCTTTTCCATCAATGCCTTCAAAATTTTGGAATGATCATAAAGATACTAAATTTAAAAAAGCTTATTTTAATAAATTTAGAAATATATGGCACCATGGTGATTACGCACAAATAACAAATAATAATGGATTAATAATATCAGGAAGATCAGATACAACCTTAAATCCTGGTGGTGTAAGACTTGGCACTGCCGAAATTTACTCTGAGGTAGAACGATTTAAAGAAATTAAAGAGTCTTTAGTTGTTGGACAATCTTGGGATAATGATGTTCGTATAATTTTATTTGTAATTTTAAATTCAAAGTATCAACTTAATGATAGTTTATTAAAAAAAATAAAATTACAAATTAAAAAACATGCATCACCAAGACATGTGCCAAGAAAAATAATTCAAATAAACGATATACCAAGAACTAAAAGTGGTAAAATTGTTGAATTAGCTGTCAAAAATATAATTGAGGGAAATTCAATAAAAAACAAAGAAGCTTTGGCTAATCCAGAGAGTTTAAATCAGTTTAAAGATATTAAGGAGTTACAATATTAATTTTTAATATAAGTTTTGAGCTATTACCATTGTAAGTAACATTGGTAATGACAATAAAGTATTTGTTCTTGAAAATAACATCGCTGTTTTTGCTGACTTTGCTTTTATTTCAGGATCACTTTCAACAATTCCTAATGCTCTTTTCTGATTTGGCCAAATTACAAACCATACATTAAAAGCCATTATAATACCTAGCCACATACCTATACCTATTGCAGTATGTTTTGGTACACCTGAACCAATACTTAAAGTCATTGCATCATGAAGATACCCATTAAGAAGAGCTAAAATTAAACCTGAAAGAACAGTTAATGCAGCAGCCCATCTAAAGTAAAATAATGCAGCAGGTGCTATTACTTTACCGATAGCTGGCTTTTGTTCATCTGGAATTTTTCCCATATTTGGAATTTGAACAAAATTGAAATACCACAACAAACCAATCCACATAATTGCAACAATTACATGTATGTATCTAAACAACCAGCTCCAAAATAATGTATCAATAGCTATTCCATCATTTAAATAAAACAATCCTAAAAACAAAACTATTGCTAACGCAAGGGATGCGTGAACTGTTTTTGATAAAGATGATAATAAATTACTCATGATTCTTAATTACTATACACTAATTTTTAAATATTTTTAAGTTGTTAAATCTAGTTCAAAAGAGGTTTTAAAAATTGACCAGTATAACTCTCCTTAACTTTGCATACTTCCTCAGGTTTTCCTTCGGCGACAATATTACCACCTTTAACACCACCTTCAGGACCCATATCCACAATGTAGTCGGCTGTTTTGATAACATCTAGATTATGCTCAATAACAACAACTGTATTTCCAAGTTTTACAAATGTATGAAGAATTTCTAAAAGTTTTTTAATATCATGTTGATGCAAACCTGTAGTTGGTTCATCTAATATATACATCGTTCTTCCTGTTGATCTTTTTGAAAGTTCTTTGGCAAGCTTAATACGTTGTGCTTCACCTCCTGATAGGGTAGTTGCTTGCTGACCAATTTTTATATAGCCCAATCCAACTTTTTTTAAGGTTAATAATTTTGTTTTTATATTAGATATATTTTCAAAATATTCACACCCTTCATCAACTGACATATCCAAAACATCAGCAATACTTTTACCTTTAAATTTAATTTCCAAAGTTTCTCTATTGTACCTGGTACCCTTGCATTCATCACACTGGATATAAACATCAGGTAAAAAATGCATTTCATATGTAATTACACCATCACCCTCACAAGCTTCACATCTGCCTCCTTTAACATTGAAAGAAAATCTTCCTGGTTTATATCCTCTTGTTTTGGACTCTGGCAGACTTGTAAACCAATCTCTAATAGGCCCAAAGGCGCCAGTATATGTTGCTGGATTTGATCTTGGGGTTCTCCCTATAGGAGATTGGTCAATATCAATTATTTTATCAATTAATTCAACTCCCTTATAACCTTTAAATGACTTAGGTGCTTTTCTTGCTTTACTATTTAAAGTTAAATTTAAAGCATGA
Source organism: uncultured Pelagibacteraceae bacterium (assembly GCA_902528575.1). Lineage (GTDB taxonomy): Bacteria > Pseudomonadota > Alphaproteobacteria > Pelagibacterales > Pelagibacteraceae > Pelagibacter. Next base: position 888 of record CABZSV010000013.1, on the reverse strand, counting down.
AACAATGTTTGTAATATTAGGGTAGATTTTCCACTTCCAGAAACACCAGTAACACAGGTAAATGTTCCAGTTGGAATTTTAAGGTTTACATTATTTAAATTATTTCCACTTGCACCATTGATTTCTACAAACCTTCCATTTTTAGCTAAACGTCTTGATTTTGGAATTTCAATTGTTTTTTTATTTGCGAGATACTGACCTGTGATACTATTTTTATCTTTTTTTAAATCTTCATATGAACCTTGTGCAGTTATCTGACCTCCATTACTTCCAGCTTCAGGGCCAAGATCAATAATATGATCTGCATTTTCCATTGTCTCAGTATCGTGTTCTACAACAATAACTGTATTACCTAGATCTCGTAATCTTTTTAGTGCATTAATCAGTTTAACGTTATCTTTTTGGTGTAATCCAATTGAAGGTTCATCCAAAACATATAATACACCTGTTAAACCAGATCCAATTTGTGACGCCAATCTTATTCTTTGAGCCTCTCCACCAGATAAGGTTCCAGATTCTCTAGACAATGTTAAATAATCTAAACCAACGTTTAGAAGAAAATTTAATCTTTCATTTATTTCCTTTAAAACATGTTCGGCAATTTTAAATTGTCTTTTATCAAGATTATTTTCTAAATTTTTAAACCATTCTGCTGCATCTAAAATAGATTTTTTTGTTACCTCACTAATATTCAGATCATTAATTTTTACACATAAGGCTTCCTCTTTTAATCTGTCACCATTGCATGCTTCGCAGGCAGTATCAGATTGATATTCAGCTATTGCTTCTCTTTTCCATTCGCTATCGGACTCTAGAAATCTTCGTTCAAGATTATTAATCACACCTTCAAAAGTTTTTTTGTAAGAATATTTCTCGTATCCATCGTCA